>CAJOPG010000028.1 GCA_905236355.1 Paludibacteraceae bacterium
ATACCCGTTTCACCCGCCTACAAACGCAAGATCGGCGGCATCGTACACGATGAATCCGCCACCGGCAAAACAGTATATATAGAACCGCAACAAGTGGTGGAAGCCAACAACCGAATCAGGGAACTCGAAAGCGAAGAACGGAGAGAAAGAACACGCATCTTGCTCAATTTCACAGCAGACCTGAGACCGTCAGTCCCCGCCGTTATGCAACTGCAGACTTTCCTCGCCGAGGTGGACTTTCTGCATGCCAAAGCCGCCTTTGCTGCAGACATCAACGCAATAGCCCCCGAGCTCGTCAATAGCAGCAAGGTTGATTGGCATGAAGCCAAACATCCGCTACTCGAGAAACGGCTTCTGAAACAAGGGAAAACGGTAGTCCCGCTCACTATCCGGCTCACTCCGCAACAACGCATTCTCGTTATATCAGGACCCAATGCAGGAGGGAAATCGGTCTGCCTCAAAACCGTTGCACTGCTACAATATATGCTCCAATGCGGACTACCTATCCCACTTCGGGAAGACAGCAAAGCCGGCATCTTCAACCACATCTTTATTGACATTGGCGACGAACAATCCATTGAAGACGACCTGTCCACCTATTCATCACACCTCAAAAACATGAAGTTTTTCCTGCGAAATGCAGACCCGCAAACATTACTGCTAATCGATGAATTTGGGGGAGGGACAGAACCACGCATCGGAGGAGCTATCGCCGAGGCTGTTCTGAAACAACTCAACAGGAAACAAGCATTCGGCATCATCACCACACACTTCGACAACCTGAAACATCTGGCAGAAGACACACCGGGGCTCCTCAATGGAGCCATGCTCTACGACCGGCAGCAGCTGCAGCCATTATTCCAACTTTCTATCGGACAAGCCGGTTCTTCCTTTGCCATTGAGATTGCGCAACAAACAGGACTACCTGCCGACATCATTGCTGAAGCCAAACAACTGGCGGGCGAAGAACATATAGACTATGAGCGGCACCTGCAGGACATTGCACGCGACAAGCACTATTGGGAACAAAAACGACAAACAGTACACCAACAGCAAAAACAACTCGAAGAACGCATCGCCTATTATGAAGAACAAATCGGTACGGCAAAACAAAAACGCAAAGAAATAATCAATGAAGCACAGCAACAAGCAGAAGAACTTCTCAGGAAAAGCAACGCGACAATAGAAAATACCATCCGACGCATCAAAGAGTCGGGTGCAGACAAGCAACAAACACAATCGGCAAGACAGGAACTGAACCACTTCCGACAGACCATCTCGGCAACACAAACACCCGAAAAACGCAACCAACGCCCTAAGAGTACACCTTCAAACGCTCAACCCGCTATTGCTACCGACAACGACCTCAAGCAACTGCAAATAGGTTCACGCATCCGAAAACGGGGCACATCGCTCGTTGGAGAAGTGGTTGAAATAACAACGAAAGAAGCAGTGGTAGCCTTCGGAGGCATACTCTCACACATACCACTCAAGCAGATTGAACATGTTTCCTCCCGACAAGCCAAACAGGAGAAGCAACAGACCCGTGTTGCAATTCCATCCAACATCAGCGAGTCGGTGCGCAAAAAGCAACTCAGTTTTCAGAATCGGTTAGACCTACGCGGCATGAGAGCTGACGAAGCGCTTTCCGAACTCGTCAACTATATTGACGATGCCGTTATGATTGGCATTGAGGAGGTGCAGATTCTGCATGGAACCGGCACAGGAGCCCTCAGGCAAGTCGTACATAACTACTTGCGAATGCAACACAAAGTGCGGAGTTTCCACGATGCACATCCCGACCAGGGAGGCAACGGAATCACCATCGTAGAATTCTGATTTCTCTAAAAGATACAACCGGGAACCTTATGCATAAGATTCCCGGTTGTATCTTTGTTCTATTGTCTTTTTATATGTTTCAACTCTTCAGCATATTCTCTATCAACTTCACTGAACGGCGGAGGAATGCATCATACTCCATCTGTTCCTTTATTGTCTTCACCGCATACAGCACCGTTGCATGATTCCGGTTGCCCATTTTACGTCCTATCTCCATCAGCGACTTGTCTGTCAGCTCCTTCGCCAGATACATTGCCACCTGACGAGCCTGAGCTATCTCCTTCTTCCGGGAAGAAGCATACAATGTCTTCTCATCCACATTGAAGTGCTCGCAGACGGCGGCCGTGATATTGTCTATTGACATGTCTGTCTCTGAAATATCCACCAAACGGGATATCACCGACTCCGCCAACTCCTTGTCTATTTCAGCATTCGTCAATGTTGAATAGGCCAGCAACGAAGCCAACACACCCTCCAAATCACGCACATTCTCGCGCACATTCTCGGCTATATAATTCACTATCTCATCCGAGATTTCCAACCCGTCACGACGAATCCGATGCTGCAGGATATTCCTACGCAACTCAAAATCCGGCTTCTTGATTTCTGCTGACAACCCCCACTTGAAACGGGTAATCAACCTGTCTTCCAAGCCCTGCAGCTCTATCGGGGCCTTGTCGGAGGTCAATATCAGTTGTTTGCCTGTCTGATGAAGGTGGTTGAAGATAAAAAAGAAGGTATTCTGAGTCTGCTTCTTATCTGCCCAATATTGTATATCATCCACTATCAGCACATCTATCGTCTGATAGAAGTTGATAAAATCGTTTACTTTGTTATTAATCACCGCATCCGTATATTGCACCTGAAATGTGTTAGCACTCACATACAAGACACGCATGTCCGGATACTGACGCAACACCTCATTGCCTATCGCATTGGCTAAGTGAGTCTTCCCTACACCACTGCCACCATATATAAACAACGGATTAAATATTGTCTTGCCGGGTTCACCCGCTATAGTCACACCTGCCGTACGAGGAAGTTTGTTGCACTCCCCCTCTACAAAACTGTCAAAAGTGTACTGAGGATTCAACTGCGACTCCAGACGAGGCAGCACAGGACGATAATCATAAGGGGTTTGTATCACTCCGGCAGAAACAGGCTTGTGCTCTTCTTTCTCTACACCCTCACTCTGGATTGTGCTTCCCTTACCCGAATTGCTGTCTATCAACACACGATACTCCAAGTGAATACCCTTGCCATACACACGGAACAGGGTCTTACGAAGAAGGTCGATATAATTGTCCTCGATATACTCCACCATAAACTGACTCTTCACCTGAAGAACCAACACATTATTCTCAAACTGCAAGGGCACAATAGGGGCAAACCAGGTCCGATATGCCGAACCTGACAGGTTGTCCTTCAGTATCTGAAGACACTCTTGCCAATATGCGTTGCAATTATCCATGCTTGTCGTCTATGGGGTATTAAGACCCGTTTTATTGCACTCAAAAAAACAGCACCATCTCCCTTCCTTTTGCAAATCGCTACTTTTCAACCTTCTAATAAGGGGGGAGAAAGTCGCTTTTCGTAGTGCAAATGTCGCACTATTTTCTGAAATACGCAAATTATACATACAATGGGAATTTATGCACTGCACCTATGTGTTTTATTTTCATTTTTTTAGGCACAAACAACTAATATACTGTGCATTAAGCACTCCATCAATACCTAAAATGCTGATATATAATAACCATAAAAAAAGGCGTCAGTTTTCACAAAAATACTAACGCCATACTTGATTTGTTAATAAATCAAAAAGTTATCAACATCATCGGACAGAGGTGTGCATTTTTTTGTTATTTAGAATACCATCAAATAACGATATCTCCTTTATACGTCATTTCTCTTTCTTCCCGAATAAGGAGATTTGCACATAGCGTTTTGGATGAGCCTTCAGGTCAACCAACAGGCTATCAGCCGACACCACTGTTTTGTCAATGTTCACATACAGGTTTTTATCGTGAAGCAGCATGCCCAGAGTACCATCCGTTGAGTTGATGCTCTCCACCACTTTCTGCACATCATCCACTGCAGCGTCCACCTTTTTCATTGTGCCTGCCAAATCCACCTCCTTTATGTTCCCTGCCAATACCCGTATATCGGCAACGGCATCCTTTGCATCAGATATCACCGTTGGAACATCATTCGCCATCATAGACTTCAACTGTTTGGAAGAAGCGCTCAAATCGCCTGTTATAGCATCCGCCTGAGCCAATGTATTCTTTATATGCTCACCCTCCAATTGTTCCTGAATACCTTCTATCAATGAATCTACATGTTGAACCGTCTGCTGCAGATCAGCCAACAGACCTTTTTGCAAGTCTTCTACCAGACCGGGAATAACCACTGTCGGCAACTGATCACCCTCCTTATAATAAGGTGTACTGTCACCTGCAGGTATTTTCAGTTCTAAAGCCGTGCCACCAAGCAACCCGTCCGCAATCAAGGCTACCTCCGTACCCGTCGGCAGAATAATATCCTTGTTGACTGATAATGTTACATGAAATGAATTCTCTTTGGTGAAGTCATATTCAATCTTGTCCACCTGCCCCACCTTAAAACCACGGATATACACAGGTGCCTGCTCCGTCAGACCATTTATCACTGACCACTCGCCGCAATATGCCGTTGTGGACTTGAACAGGTTCACACCCTTCAAATAGTTGAAACCAAAATACAATAAGAACAATGCGATGATAGCCAACACCGCTACCACTATTTCACGCTTGAATTTTAACTTTGCCATATATTTGTCTGAATAATATTTGAACTGTCAATCTCAGCATTTGCCGACTTTCTACCTTGCCGGTCATTTCGTGTTATCTGTCACTATATCACTTGTTTTATCAATGCAATACAACATACGGGCAGACCTAAACAAGCGAATCTGACAACCGGAAGGACAAAAGGGTCTCTCACTTCACCGGTACCTGACGATTCCCTTCAAAGGCAACAATAAAACAATCCGCAAACTTCCTGCGCAACTCCTGCTGCAGTTCTGTTATCTTTCCGTAATCACTCTCCTCACCGTATGTATATTTATACAACTTCCCCGCCTGTGTATATTTGCAACCTTTCAACCCTTTGAAAGTAGCATCACCCTCCGGCAACACCGATGACACGGCGAATATCTGCACCCTATACACCCGTTTGCCTTCTTCCGCACTGTTTGCTTTTCCTTCTTCACTTGTACTCTTTTTCTCCTCATTCTTCACCGTTTCTCTTTCCTGTGAAGCGGGTTGGACCGAGGTCTCACTCTCTGTGTTTTCACTTGCACTCTTCGCATTTTCGCTCACTCTCTCCCTTTTTTCTACTGCCGCTTTATATGCGGCAAAGGCATCATAGATTGCTTGTGCCACCTCATCTTTGCCTTCCTTCGATGCCAGATATTTTTCCTCCTCCGCATTGGAGATAAACCCCATTTCGATCAGTACAGAAGGACATGCCGACTTGTGAAGCACCCAGAATCCGGCCTGCCGTACCCCTTTGTCCGTTCGCCGGCAAGCATTGGATAACTGTTGTTGGACCAAAGAAGCGAACTGCAGGGAGCGGTCCATATATTGGTCCTGCATAAATTCAAACATGATGTAAGACTCCACAGAATTCGGGTCAAATCCCTGGTACTTCGTCTGATAGTCATCTTCCAACATCATCACGGCATTCTCGCGCATCGCCACGCTCAGGTTGCTCTCCTGCTTGTGCAAGCCCAATGTATAGGTTTCCGCGCCATGCACGCTCTTGTTCTGTGCGGAATTGGTATGAATGCAGATAAACAGGTCGGCCCCTCGCTTGTTCACGAAGTCGGCACGCTCCTGCAGGGTCAAGAACACATCTGTTTTGCGCGTCAGATATACCGAGACATCCTTGTCTTGTTGCTCTATCAGTTTCGCCAGGCGGAGCGACACATCCAAGTTCAAGTCTTTCTCGCGTGTGATGGCACCTAATGCTCCGGGGTCTTTGCCACCATGTCCGGCATCTATCACCACGGTGAAAGCGCTCGTACCTTGCAGCATAGTGCACATCATGCACATCCACAACCCCCATCTGCGTACTAATGTTCTCATATATCTGTTATATTATTCCAAACCGGTTCAAACACCCATACTATCCCAAATATGCTGCAAAGGTACAAAATAAATGCCAAACTGCCAAACAGCATATTATATAGCAGAGAGGTTGGCAACAATTGCCAACCTCTCTGCTATATATAAACCGTCATTTATTTAACACTCTTTTTCTTTGTCTTTGACGATAAGCATACCCTATCCCCAACAACAACATCAGCACAAACGGCACCTCGCCCATAGGAATAGGTACATCAGGGAAAGGAATATCAGGATATCCATTCGTACGATGCGGCTGACCGGGCCTACCCTGCGAAGCAGTAGTGGTGGCCTCGCCCGTTGATGCATACTGGCTGCCACTGCTCATCAATATAGCAGCCGATGCTCCTCCACTCAGTTTAGAACGAGATCGGGTCTTCTCCCGCTCATCAGTCAGCAGATATACCGACACTGATGTAGTGTTGCCTGTTGAGTTTAGAACATTTGTATTAACATCAGCATAATTAGCATGTGACTTGGGTGCAACCATACTATGTGAAAGTTGCTTATGTGAAGAATACAAACATAAAGAAGAATTGAGGTCATTAGTAGTTATCAATATATTTTGTGCCAGCATAGGTGCAGAGAGCAAAAGTACCAAGATAAGAATAGCACTACCTTTTTTTGCCTTGCACAACGGGAGGTTCAACCACTTAGGATACAACAAACTGAATTCTGTCTGCATATAATGTGATAATATCATATTTACATCCTCCTCCTTATTTAACAATAGCACGAAGTGTTTGTTGCTCTATCCCGTCAACGCGTACAAAATATACTCCCGAAGAATAAGCTGTCGTACGCCATACACCCTTCTCACCGTTTGTCTTTTCTGAGCAAATCAGTTTTCCGTTCATATCATATACATAAATCGTTGCAGCCTGATTCAAACCGGTCAGAATCAAGGTACGATCAGATACTGTCAAGTTCAACTGACCATCTGCGAGTCTGTTATCTCTGTTTGTTGCCACTTCAGGTGATTGTTTTCTATCCACCGTCACAAACAAGCGGAATCGGTCAGTGTTATCTCCCTTGGTTGTAACAAAGGTATAATCACTTGTCAGTAAATCGTTATATTGACCCGTGGTCGCATCATAAAGCACTGCCGATTGCACTTCATCCAAAGCATACTGACCATCTGTATGTATTGTGTAAGTACCGGCCTCTGCTGCATAATAATTTAGCGGTACACCCACCACCGAAGCACTTCTGTCCGGCAGAGCGTTGAAAGCCAGCTCTTCCTTCTCGTTCCGGCTCGCTAAAATAGGAAGGTTGTAGTATTTGTAGTATGAACCGCGTTGTTTAACCAAATCATCCATCATATCATATTGATCGGTAAATTGGTCAGAGATAAGCAGAGTGGTGTTGTCTTTCTCTCCATTAGGAGCAGTCAACATAACACTATACCAAACAAGATGATTATCTTCAACATTTTCTGTTTGAGCGCGCCGGATAATCGACGATTTCCCTGCACTTGCCAAGTTAAACGAAACAGATTGAGCTGTCGCCGGATTCTCACCGCCTATCTGTACGAAGTAAGATGTGAATGGAGGCATGTGTGTACCTATCGGAATCTGCCTATATCCGCTCCAACCATTGTTGATAGGTTCAACCAGATATCTCAATGCAGAAGTACCTTCTTTAATATTCCATTGTCCGGTGACATCGTCATATTCCAACTCGCCAGTAGCAAGTGGTGTAGTGATGTCAGTCGCATAATACATCATATATGGATTACCTATAAGATTCCAACCTTTGTGGTTTGGAGTCAGGTCTTCATCCGATTGGTTATTGCCATAGCCATACACATATCCGACAGTCTTGTTTGTCTTTTCATCTGCTATCACTCCGTTTGCCAGCGGGAAGCGAAGTTCTCTTTTCACAGCGCCTGTGCCGGGCAGAGAAACGATATATCCCAAACCTTTCCTTAGAATGGTTCCTGCTGTAACATCCGTCCAACCACCATCTTTGTTGGCTGCACGATAAGCCCCGTCGTACCAGGCGATGCTGAAGTCCTTGCCTAATGTAGCCGTTTCGCCATTCGAGAACTCTATATCATCCACATTGCAATCGTATGGAAGCGTGATATAATGCCAATTGGTGGGGTTGATACGCAGGTCGAAATAGACGCCATTGGTGGTACCGACAGACAGGTTACCTTTGATGTCGGCCAGCGATACTTCGTCTTCCTGACGACGGAGTGCAAGAGAGTGAACGGTATAGTTTGTACCGGAAGGAACCACTAATTTTCCACCGGGATAAATAGTCAAGTCTTTTACTTGTGCCACATCGTTTGTTGCACCATCTACAGCTTTGGTCAGCGTACCGCTACCAAGCACGACGACATTGCAGGTTTGGCAACGCTCAATACTCTTGTCGTACTGAACAACATGTGTCTCTTTGTCTTCTACTATCTCGTTGAAGATGGCATCGTTTGTGGCTTTTGCACCAGACACGATAATCGGCACCTGAACGGCATTCTCTGCGAGCACTGTCTCACTTTGCTTCAGTTGGAAGCGAAGGTTCAAACAGGAGTACTGCGAAAGATTATCAATAGGTATAGTATATTCTCCTGTTGCAGGATTGTAATCATAATCATTCAAATGGGTGTCATCCGAGATATTGTCATATTCGGTATAATAACTGTTATAATCAAACTCACCAAGGTCTTTATAAGAGTTGCAAGTTGCAGCACTATTGTCTCTATATGTTTTCCCATCAGAAGTTGCTACGAAATTCCATCCTAATTCATCACACCTTGTCTGAGAAACGCATACAGAACGACCATACCATTCACTTTCATAACTTTCACCTAAATAATTATGGGCACTTAAGGTGACAAAATCAGTTCCATTCAAAGCAACAGCTTTCTCTCCTGATGTTACAGTTGCATTGCGGAATAAAATACAACGGGCAGTATATGCACTAATCGTTTCATTCGTCAAATCAATACCATAATCTAACATTGTCTCACTTCCGCTTAGTGTAATATTTGGATAGTCCCCTGCTGTTTTTCCATAGTCCATGTTTTTTATAGTTCCGCCCCAACTGCTTTCGCCCCAACAGTTAGAAGATAAACTGGACAGAGCATACGAACCAATAATGTCGATATCTTCATCTGACTTTTGCAGAATCATAGCATCATTACCGTTAAATTGCATTTTGCTGAATGGAGCATTATCACATTCTATCCAACGAGGATTGTCATTTTCTCCGGACTTTCCTGCTACACTATTAAGGAAACTCGTAGAACAAGCGTTCAATTGTTCTTCTGCTCCATCGGTTTGGGGTCTCGTGAAGAAAATGATTTCTTGCCCCGCTTTAATTCTCCCTAAGGTTGTCAAAGGCCATTCCACGGGAGTACTATATGCACCCGAAGAGTTCACATGTTTATCAACAATTTTGTAGTTTTTCAGGGATATTTCCTTTCCCGTACCATTGAAGATGGCCACCAGTTTCATAGAACCGGCACCTTCGAAATATTTAGAGAAGAAGAGGTCGGTTGCTATTGTTCCGGAGATGGACCCGTGCTCTACTTCACCGTCAATGATAACTAAAGGATTGATACTTTCTTCCTTGTCCACATAGATTACAACTGCATCCTCTTGCCATTCTACAATATCAATGGTTGCTCCGGGGGTGGTAAATGAACCATTTTTAACAGGGAAGCAGTCGTACGGAGGATTAGGACCGATAGACTGAATAGTATAGGTATATTCTGTCTCGCTGGTAAGACCGGTTATAGTTGCTGTTGTTCCGCTGACGGATACGGAACCATCGGAACAGGTTACCGTATAGCCTGTAGCACCCTCTACAACCGGCCAAGAGAGGATAGCATGATCTGTTTTTGCATCCACATAGACTGCAGGAGCCGGTAAACAATTGCCGCAAGTGGTGGAATAGTCGGAGTATGAGCCTCCACTACCACCGCCTTTTTTGTAGAGATAGACAGCGTTCTGACCTCCATTTTTATAGAAACGGAAATATCCGTAATCTAATGCGTTATAGTGAAAAATAACCCCAGAACTGATACTTAAGGCAATATCATCACTACTATTGTATGTAATGGTTATTGGGTAATTGCTTGCTGTACTTCTATTTGTCGAGGAGGCTAAGCCGTTGTTATTGCTAGTTTGATAATTGTAAGAATTATCTTGCGTCTTTAATAAGTATGTGTTGTTTCCTTCTGAAATTTCTTCTAAAGTAACATGATAAGTGTCTCCCCATGAAGCAGCTACAACTTTCCCGTCTAAGTTGGCAGCCGGATTAACAGAAGTGCCGTTGGCCCCCATACCCCCGGTACCGGTACCTCCTATGCGTCCATCCGCAAATACCGTTGACGAGTAGGCAATAAGGTAATCACCCGCCCAATCTGTACCGAGGTCGGACTCAACAAGCACATAGTCAGAAGAACCGCCACCGCCACCGCCGCTGCTTTCTGCAAATACCGCATAGAACGATGTGTTATCTGTTATGTATACATCGGAGAAGTTGCTGAGACTTAAATACAATGGAGAGGGAGCTTCGTCCCCGCTATATTCACTGGTTGTCCAACCGACGAATGTTTTCCCACTACAAACATTGTTGCCATCCGGAGCGGTAGGAATAGCGGTTACTTTGCCTCCTTCTGTTGTAAATGTAGTTGGGCTACCTGCGTTTGTTTCTTCTCCATTGACCAACCATGTCACACGGTTGTAAATGGTGAGCGTATAACTTGCGCTGACACTATTTTGGCAATCATCGCCATCAGTAGCTGTTGCAAGTGTTGCAGTAATGGTTACAGGTGTATCGGCTCCGGTTGCATCTAAAATTGTCACTTCACCGGTAGTCTCATTGACAGTAGCTTTATCTGTATTGTTACTGCTATAGGTTAACTCTGCCTCAAGATCATTACCTGTTATTGTTGGCTCAAATGTAAATTTCCCATCCCCCATGTATTTTGTGATTGCAGTTGTAGGGAAGGTAATGGTTGGATCGGAGCAGGCTTTTGTAAATGTAACCGCAAGAGTTACTGTATTATATGCGAATTCGTTAGAATACATAAAATTAGTTCCATCATACGCACTAGCCACAGGCGTTGACGTACAATGCCCCTCATAACCCGGGTCTGGAATGAATTCTATATGCAATTGCACTTGACTACAATTTTCAAGTGTAGTGCCACTGGAGATTGAAGGTGCACTATTGCTGTTTCCATTGTGCACAATAAATGTACCGTGTGCGGCAGAAGCAAAATTGACGGTCAGTTGTCTTGTACATGTCCATTGGGCATAAAGAGTGGTGTTGGCTGAGATTTCAAATGTATCATCGGGATTGTAAGTCGTACCCGAATCGTCAGCAGCTGTGTTCCAATGGTCGAAGACATATCCAGCAGGAGCGGTAAATGCGTTATCAAGAACTGTAACTGTACTCTCGGATGCGTACGGACTATTACTATCTGTCATCGTACCGGACGCATTAGCATTGTTCTTGTCATAAGTGACCGTATAACCTGTGCCACTGCTACCACCATCTTCCCAACAAATGGTTACATCAGTCAAATATAAGGCTTCACTATTGGAACGAATGCCTATATAGGAGTAGTCATCGTTTATACTTAATGAGGTACTGCCTTTCGCTATTGAACCAATTTTTGTTCCTTGAGTACTAGTATTGTATAGATTAGCAGCTGAGGTGTAGGCGGTATTTTTGCCATATATGTCAATTGAGCGTCCATCAGCCGTATTGCTATTCCATGTAACAGTTACGGATGTAGCCTTACCTCCGGAAGTTGTTGTAACTATACCCTCATTGCTATTAGTCGTTCGTAATTGTATAGAGGAATTTCCACCAGCACTAGTACCGGCATATACAGCATCCGAACTACTACCGGATTTATCAGACCATGCAGTATAGGCGGTTCCGGTAACACCGGTAAATGTTCTGTCTAATTCATCGCAAACTTTATCATCCCCTCCGCTGCTACCGCCGCTGGTGGTGTAAGTAACAACAATACTACCAAAACGACATTGTTTACCCGGCTTAATGGTAAAGGCCGATGTCCAAGTGCCTGTAATAGTAGTCACAGTAGTACTGGTATTTGTTATGGTTCCGTCACCTGTAAACGTTTGACCAGAATATTGCTCTGAGTATCCAGTAATAACTACTTTCGTAATGGTCATTCCAGTTTTGGGTGTAAAAGTAATGTTATTATTTTGGTACCATCGTGGAGCTGTTGTATAATTGCTACTTACATTGTTGCTTGAGATTCCCTTTTCTTGCTTAATTGTGCAACTAGCATTTCCTGTCCACGTAATAGCATAAGTTGCTTCAGAGCCAGTAGTCGTATATGTGCTAAATGTGATTGTTTCTTCTGCTCCCCACGCACTTCCTATTCCTACCGTGCAAAGCATCATCAGCACTGCGGCATATTTCAGCAGCGGATGCGCTACTCTTGCGCTACCTTTGTGTTCAACTCTTTCCACTATAGGGATACCGAAGGGATACTTATAGGATAGCGTACCTTGGCTGTCCGATTCTTTTACATTTAAGGTTTTGCATTGCGCCCGGTCGGCACAGATGTTTTTCAGAAGATTGAGTTTCATAAGGTCTTTATATTTTTTTCAGTGAGTACAGGCTAACTCAATAGCATATACCCTATGGTTAGAATCTTTCCAAACGGCCTATGTCAGGTTGGCTGTGACATAGAGGTGTACATCTTAATACTTTCATTGTCCGGCTTCCGCCTGCCGATTGTTAACAACTCTGCCATCTTACGCCTATCGGCAAATCCATCCGGCACGGATATACCTCCCTGCCTTCTTATCATTCCCAAGCGCTTATGCCGCTACAGAAGCCACTTTGCGTGCATGAGCGCATCTAACATGCACACTCATACAACATACGCTGCAAAGATAAGTGAATTTTATTATATCTGCAAGAGTTGCAATGCCTGATTTTTTCAAAAAAAGGCACAATTAGACAAAACTTCACCAATCCTTGAATTTATGGTATCCACTTACGCATTAATCCGCCCTTCTTTGCCCGTAATGTCAAACAAAACACACCTATCGACAATAGCAAATCATCAGTAGGGGGACAGTGTCATAGAAACCGGATGGGTTCTACGGGAAAAGTCATTGCGCGGTTTTCTCCTCCTTCAGCATACGAAGCAGGAGGGTTTGCAGTTGCCGGGTGTCTGTCATCATAGAGCGCAGTTGTGCGAGCAACTGCCGGTTGCGGGCGGTGTCCAGCCACAACCGGAGATAGCCTTTTTCCCCATATTTCTCGTTCAGGTGAGCGATAGCACGCTTGATATGCTCTTCTTCCGACAGTTCGGGATAGTGTCTGCAGCCGAACTGCACAGTCCGGCGGATAACGGTCATGGGTTCGAGCATACGGTCGGCTTCTGCCACGATGCGTCCATAGATACTGCGGGGCGGTTCAGGTCGTGAAGCCCGATGGTCCTCCACCGCCTGTGCCATCAGCTCTATCTCATCTGCAGGGAAGAGAGTTTTGAGAAAAGCATCCCTGCGCACGAAAGTGCCGCTATGCAGATGGTGATGTTCACGGTCGGTTTGCAGCCCCACATCATGCAATGCGGCAATGGCGTAACTGATTAATGGTGACGCTGCACTTAATGGTGCAGACAAATCCCTATTGTTCAAGGGTGACTGACGAAGGGTGAGTTCGCGGACGAGGTTGAGACTCTCCTGAATGACAGCAAGTGCATGTTGCCGGTTGTGCGCCGAATCGAAGGTGTCGTACAATGGCAATATCTGCGTTTCCACATAGCTGTGCAAGCGGATGAAGGTGAGCAGTTGCCCCATATCATCCAGCACCATATCCGCCCCTTCATTGTACAGGTCCTGTCGGGTGAGGGGACCGGTGTTGACGGCTATAGTGAAGAGTCCTGCCGCCTTGCCGGCTCTTACTCCGAGGGGTGCATTCTCAATCACGAAGCACTGTTCCTTAGGCAATCCGCTTCGCTGCCATGCTTTCAGATAGGGTTCGGGAGCGGGTTTGCCGTGTGTGACATCGTAGGCTGTTATCATCCGTTCGCGCATGAAGATGCCGGGATAGACCTCGTTGAGTTTGTCGAACAAGGTTTTCTGTCCGCTGCCGGTAACCACCCATATCTGAGATTGGCAGGATGGCGTGTCAGTTACCCGGATTTCGTTGAGGACTTCCTTCATACCGGTCATGGCGGGTGCTCCGCCGAGGCGGTGGAACTCCTCCGTCTTCTCACGATAGATAGTCCATATCTCCTCCTCGGTGACATTGGTGCGTCCGGACTTGCGGAGTGCCTCCGCAATGACATCCTGTCCGGTGCGTCCTTCGTTGATATAGCAGTCGCGCGCAGTGAAGTCCAGACTATGACGCATTGCCACGTTTTCCCACGCACGGGCATGATTGGGCATGGAGTCGAAGAGGACTCCGTCCATGTCGAAGAAAAATGCTCTTAAGATCATTTTTTTTAGGTAATAGGTAATAGGTAATAGGTAATAGGTAATAGGTTAATTAGGGAACAAGTGGAACAAGTAATAGGTAATAGGTAATAGGTA
>CAJOPG010000029.1 GCA_905236355.1 Paludibacteraceae bacterium
CCTTCTATTTCTGTAATATGCATCGTAATACTTAATCAGTTGCTATAGAGAATAATAGATATTCCTAAAAACTTTCTGAGGATTTCATTTGTAAGTCAGTGGATTTCAATATGGCTCTCAATTGAATATTGGGTGATTATTGGGTGATTATTGGGTGATTATTGGGTGATTATTGGGTGATTATTGGGTGATCCTATATACCCTGTAAACCCGTATGGAATTTCTCAAGCGCTTATCCGTATTATTTTTTCCGTTTTTAGTTTCAATTATTATTTGTATCTTTGCAGCCGTTTGGGGCGCGGATGTCACCCGTCCCTATTATACAAAATGAATAACCGGCATTTGATAGTACTTGTGTTGACTGTAGCCTTTTGCCTTACGGGGTGTGTCACATCGCGCAAGGTGAACTACATGCAGCAACCGGACAAACGGATCCCTTCCTATGCCGATACTTTGTCATACGAAGATTATCGGCTGCAGAAAGGCGACCGGTTGTATGTGCAGGTCTATTCCGTCAACGACAAGGTAGCCGACCTGTTTGCTTCGGACTCGAACAACAATAATATCTATCAGCAGGTGCGTAGTGGCTCCGGTTCAATGACAGACCTTTATACCTATGTGGTGGACGATGATGGAAACATCAAATTCCCCACGGTGGGAGATCTGTATGTGCGTGGTATGACTACTCGCGAGGTGAAACATTTGTTGGAGAAAGAGCTTTCCGGTTTGTCTGTTGGTGTGGGTGAATCAATGCCCGCGTTGGCTGTTGAAGTGCAGATAGTGCAACGATATTTTTCTGTTATCGGTGCGGGTGCTTCGGGGAGATTCCCTATTCAGAAGGAGAAAGTAACTATTTTTGAGGCCTTGGCGCAAGCGCGTGATATTGCTGATTTCGGCGACCGGAGCAAAGTGCATATTATTCGTGAAACGGAGGACTCGACAATAGTCAAGACCTTTGATGTCCGCTCAGCCGACATCATCAACTCGGAGTTTTATTATGTAGAGCCGAACGATGTGATATACATCCAGAAAATCAAAGGTCAGGCATTTGGTATCAACTCTGCCGCCGCTGCAGTATCTGTTACTGCCACGACAATCTCTTTGGGTGTGTTTGTTTATTCAATCTACAAACGTGTCAAGGGCTGGATTCCAAACTAATGAAGAACTTGCGTGACATATTGTTTGTGTTGCCTCTGCTCATGGTGCTTACAGGCTGTTATCCTCATCGTGCGGTGGGATTGTTGCAGGACCGTAAGGACCTTCCGCACTATGAGAAAGCGGAATATGTGCCTTACCGCATTCAGATTAATGACGAGATAATGTATCGCCTTATCACGATGGACGAGACTATTGCCAAGGTGATAACATCAAACCAAGGGAGCGGTGTCAATTCGGTGCACACCTATCGTGTCTATTCAGACGGTACTATCGACATACCATTCTTGGAGCCTATCCCCGTTTCCGGTCTCACCATCGCTGAAGCAGAGGCGCTGGTGCAAGAGCGTTTTAGAGAAATCATACCGGATGCTGAAATCAAACTGACGCTCTATAACAAAACTTTTACCATCATTGGTGACATCAATTCGGGCACCTACGCCATTTATAAGGACAAATTGTCTATCTATCAGGCGTTGGCTATGTCGGGTGACCTGGCTTTGGGAGCCGATCATAAGCATGTGCGCATAGTTCGGCCTCGAGAAAACGATGCACCCGAAATTCTCGAGTTTGATATACGCACCAATACTGTGCTTGACTCCAAATACTACTACATCTACCCAAACGATGTTATTTATGTGGCGCGCTCCAAAGGTAGTTTCTATAAGGTGGCTTCCTATAGCGGCTTCCTCGGGCTTGTCACATCGTCACTTGCACTGCTCGTTTCCGTACTCAACTGGATACCTGACTAATACTGCATACTCATACATAACTATGGATACAACTCAGACAAACAATACTTCTGCCAATTCTTTTGCCGAAGAGAAGTCCAACTTCGATTTGGTGGAGTGGTTGTTCAAGATACTCCGTTATTGGTATTTGTTCATTATAGGGCTTGTAATAGCATTCGGACTCGCTATGGTGAAGAACCGCAAGTGGATTCCGCAGTATGTCTCTTCAGGAACTATCATCATTAACGAAACCAACCATAACTATTATTCTTCCAACTCTCTCATGCAGGGCTTTGGTGTTGATGCTGGATATAATAACCTGAATAACCAACTCATTATTCTCTCCAGTTACGATCTGATAGGGCGGGTGGTGGATTCGCTGCCCGATATGAGGGTGGACTACATTACGCAGGGGCGCTTCAAAACACGCAATATATACGGCGCTTCACCCATTGTGGTAGAACCTTCCAATGTAGTGGCATACGGCATGATGTTTCAGGTGGACTTTTTGCCTGACGGAAGTATACAACTGAAAACCACGGATGAAGACAATCCCTTCTCAATCAATGTGCATTATGGCGAGCCTATTGTGACTCCGTATTTTGCAGGTATCATCCTGCCTACACCTCAGATGGTATCTTCTGGCCGGATGTTCTTCCGCTTTAGAAACCGTGACTCACTTATTGACGATTTCTCCTCACGATTGAGGCTCAGTTTTGTGGCAGAGCAGTCCTCTATTCTCTGTATCACCTTGGTTAGTGAAACACCCCAGCGTGACTGCGATTTTATCAATAAACTGTGTGAGGTCTATCAAGAAGATAATCTGCGGAGAAAAAACGAAGTGGCAGACCGTTCCATTGAATTTATCAACAAGCAGTTGGATAACCTCAAACAGTCGCTTGAGGTGTCAGAGAATGCTATGACCGATTTCCGGCAGGAAAACAAGTTCGTGGATGTATCGTCCTATGCCTCACAACTGATGTCCAAACTGGAAGGCTACGACCAGCAGGCCATGGCGCTCAATCTGAAAGAAACCTATCTCAACTATCTGACCAACTATCTGAAGACAAATATGGAAGAGGGAGGGGTGATTGCACCTTCTTCACTGGGCTTGAATGAACCGATGCTCATGCAGTTGGTGCAGCAACTCAACGACCTGCGCATTCAACGGGGCGAACTCTCCGAAAAAAATGTCTATTATCAGAAGTTTACAAAGGATATCAACAATGTGAAGGATGCTATTGAGGAGGTGGTCAGGTCAATGCAGGCATCATTGAATATAGAGCGGAAAGACCTGGAAAAACGCTATGCCGATGTCCAGAAAGACATAAAGAATCTGCCTGAAAAAGAACTGGAAATGGTAGCCATTGAGCGCAACTATCGGATTGATGACAACTATTACACATTCTTCCTACAGAAAAGAGCGGAAACAGAAATACAGAAGGCAAGCAACACACCGGATAACGATATTCTTGACAAGGCGCGCGTAATGTCTGTCACCAATGGGGCACAGAAACGCAAAACTACAACAACCTATCTGCTTATCGGATTGCTTATCCCGCTCCTGCTTATCATTTTGTCTGAGTTGCTTAACAACAGAGTGCGTACACCTAAAGAGGCGGAGAAGTTGTCTGACTTCCCCCTTATCGGCTCCGTACGGCATGCTCGCTCACAAAACCCGACGCTTGTGCAGCATAACCCGCGCTCGTCTTATGCCGAAATGTTGCGCACCATCCGTACTCGCATTGAGTTCATCGTGCAGCGCAAAACAGGTATTGTGCTGACCATCACTTCTACACAATCTGGCGACGGCAAGACATTCCTTTCCTCCAACTTGGCCGCCCTCTATGCCATGACGGGAAAACGGACTTTGTTGGTTGATATGGATATACGCAAGCCTAACATACATGAAAAACTTGGTCTTGACAATGGAGTGGGGGTTACTAACTATCTGATTGGTGATTGCTCTCTTGACGACATTATCCTCACCGAAACACCCTTTGAGTTTGATATCATTCGGGCTGGCACCATTCCCCCAAACCCGGGAGAACTGATTCGCAGCGACCAACTGACGGAAATGTTGCAATTGCTCAAACAACGCTACGAGTATATCATAATCGACTCTTCCCCTATCGGGCAGGTGCCGGATGCTTATGCCTTGGTAGAGCAAACCGACCTTACACTTTTCGTTATCCGCTGTATGCAAACCAATCGCATGTTTGCCAAAAGTATATTGCAGCAGTTGGCTGTTGACCACAAAGATAAGATTCAGATTGTCTTCTCCGATCTTCCATCAAAGAAGGGTGGACACTATGGTTATAACAAAGGATACGCTTATAATTATGGCTACGGGAGCGGTTATGGCTACGGTTATGGCTACGGCTATGGACGCACTTATGGATACGGTCGGAAACAGAAAAATGCATATAACTATTATGCCGATGATGAGGAGTAGATGCCGGGGCTCCGAAAAATGATGAAAATAAAATTCTACATACTACTGCTACTGGATGCGTTATGCGCTGCTTCTGTTTCAGCACAAATCGTGGAACCCGTCAAGTGGCGGGTGGAAACAATGTCATCTTCCGACTCGCTGATAGACCTTGTTTTTACTGCTGTCATTGAAGACGGATGGCATCTGTATGGCACCCGCCTGCCGGAGGACGGACCCAAACCCACTGCCTTCTTTATCTCCGATGGACAAGGTCAACTACGGCCACTGCAGGTTCTTGAACAACAACAACCGCATAGCACTTGGGACGACAATTTTCTCCTGCAACTGGACTATTATGAGCATACTGCCTCTTTCGTTGCTCGGGTTTCGGTCCGGGAGACATTGGAAGGCACGGTGGAATATATGGCATGCAATGACCGGATGTGTATTCCTCCTACTACATGGGAATGGACTATTGCTGTCGACTCCGACTCCACGAACAAACTCGCTCAACAATCACCCTCTGTGTGGTGGATATTCCTGATGGGACTATTGGGGGGATTTCTTGCCATTTTCACACCGTGTGTATGGCCTGTCATTCCTATGACCGTTTCCTTCTTTATGAAACGCACTAAAAGTGGCAAACCATTGCGTGATGCACTCCTATACGGACTCTCCATCATCCTGATATATGTTGCACTCGGATTGTTGGTAACACTCATCTTTGGTGCAAGCGCACTCAACGATATTGCTACTAACGCTGTTGTCAATCTGTTCTTCTTTGCGCTTCTTGTGCTCTTTGCCCTCTCCTTCTTTGGAGCCTTTGAGATAACACTGCCTGCATCTTGGAGCACCAAACTGGATAGGCGGGCACGCAATACATCCGGCATACTGAGCATCCTGCTAATGGCTTTCACTCTTGTGATTGTCTGTTTCTCCTGCACCGGACCTATCATTGGCACACTGCTTGTAGAGGCGGCAGGCAAGTCCTTGCTTGCACCGGCTGCCGGCATGCTGGGATTCTCCATAGCACTTGCCCTGCCTTTCTCTCTCTTTGCTATGTTTCCGCAGTGGATGCAGCGGCTGCCGCGCTCGGGAGGATGGATGAATTCCTTCAAAGTGGTGCTTGCCTTCCTCGAATTGGCATTGTCACTCAAGTTCTTCTCTGTGGCGGACCTCGCATACGGATGGCATCTGTTGGATAGAGAAGTCTTTCTCTCTCTCTGGATAGTTATTTTTGCACTGTTGGGCTTCTATCTGTTGGGGATATTCCGTTTCCGTCACGAAGAACAAGCACAGGGCATATCTGTCTTTCGCTTTATGTTGGCCGTTATATCATTGGCATTCTCTGTCTATCTCTTACCGGGCTTATGGGGTGCACCTCTCAAAGCAATTTCAGCCTTTGCTCCTCCCGTAACAACGCAGGATTTCTCTATCCACTCTGCTGCTACGGTGCAAGAGCACAGACAATTAGCAACGATGGATGCCTATAATGAGGCTTTTGAGGTGGCAAGAACAGAAGGCAAACAGGTGTTGCTTGACTTTTCCGGATATGGTTGTGTCAATTGCAGGAAGATGGATGCAAAGGTGCTCGCAGATGAGCAGGTGCAAGAAGCGTTGAAAGATTATATCATCCTCACACTCATTGTGGATGATAAAACTAAACTCGAGGACCCTGTGGTAGTTACGGAAAATGGTAAAGAGCGTGAGCTCAAAACGGTAGGGGCATTGTGGAGTTATGTGCAACGCACTCAATACGGGGCTAATGCACAGCCCTTTTATGTAAAACTTAATGCTGACGGAGAACAAATAGGGACAACTTATTCCTATGATGAAGACATCAGCAGATTCATTAATTGGCTTAAACAATGACATTCGAACGAAGGGATAACAGAATGGCGAACGGAAACCTGCAACAAGCAAGAAAGCACGATAATGTCACCTATCAAACCCGCCGGCCGAAGGAAAAAGATATGATATTCGGTATTCGGGCCGTTATGGAGGCTATTGAGGCAGGTAAGGTGATTGATAAAGTTTTGATTCGGCGCGATCTCAGTTCCGCTCTTGCCAAAGAGTTGCTTTTTAAACTGCAAGGTACTGCTACGCCCGTGCAGCGTGTGCCACAAGAAAAATTGTCGCAATATACCGACAAAAATCATCAGGGAGTCATCGCTTTTCTCTCTCCTATTGATTTCCATCGTTTGGAAGATATTGTCCCTTCACTCTATGAGCAGGGTAAAATACCGCTTCTGATGGTGCTTGACGGCATAACGGATATGCGGAACTTCGGGGCTATCGCACGCACTTGTGCTTGCGCCGGCGCCGATGCCATCATTATTCCTTCGCGCGGGGGAGTCAGTATCAATGGTGATGCAGTCAAAACTTCCGCCGGTGCTTTGCACAATATTCCCGTATGCAAAGTGCAACAAATGCAGCAGGCCCTACAATTTCTCAAGGACAGCGGGATTGCAGTTGTGGCTGTCACAGAACATTCAGACACCAATTACACTCGTATTGACCTTACAGGTCCGTTAGCATTAGTGATGGGGAGTGAAGACGCGGGTATTTATGCAGAAAACCTTAAGTTGTGCAACGAGAAAGTGCGCATACCTATGACGGGGGCGATTGAGAGCCTTAATGTGGGTGTTGCTGCCGGCATTATGCTCTATGAGGTTGTCAGACAGCGCAACTCCATTTGAAAGACTGCCAGCGTAAATCAAGTATAACAGCAGACCGCCCCTTGTCAATAACAAGGGGCGGTCTGCTATCATAGCATATAGTTTCGCTTATTCCTTTGAATTGACCTCTGATGGTTTGTTGTGCTTGTAGTCGAAGAATATCCAGAACAAGATGGCAACTACCAGCGCATATGTGGCAAAAATATACCATGCTGTGCGCCAACCTGCCCAAACTTCAAGAGGAGTAGCGGTTTCCGGAAGATTATACACTTGCCAGTTAACAATAGCCTGGGCTGACAAGGTTCCGATAGTGGCACCGAAACCGTTGGTCATCATCATAAACAAACCTTGAGCTGAAGAACGCAATGCAGGGTCGGTTTCCTGATCCACATAAAGAGAGCCGCTGATGTTGAAAAAGTCGAAGGCAAAGCCGTATACAATGCAACTCAGTACAAACATCCACACACCGCTACCCGGGTCACCCGCACCAAACAAACCGAAACGCAGTACCCAAGCAAACATCGCCATCAACATCACATTCTTGATGCCGAACTTCTTCAAAAAGAAAGGAATCAAAAGAATGCACAAGGCCTCACATATCTGAGATATGCTAATTAGAATGTTGCTGTGCTGTACACCAAATGTATCCGCAAATTCATCAAACGCCTCAAAACTGCCTAAAAATGGATTGGCAAAACCATTCGTTATCTGAAGCGAAACTCCAAGAAGCATCGAGAAAATAAAGAATATCGCCATCTTCTTCTGTTTGAACAACGAGAAGGCTTGCAGACCCATTGCCTCCACCCAGCTCTGGGATTCTGCCTTCTTTTTCGTCTCGCATTCCGGTAGACTCAAAGAATACAATGACAATATGATGCTTAGGCTCCCGCTCACTACAAACTGCCAGGCCGTTGTCTGAAAACCACACAAGTCAACTATCCACATGGTGGCTATAAAACCTATTGTTCCAAATACGCGGATGGGAGGGAAATCCTTCACCGTGTCCAAACCGGCCTTACCTAAAGAAATGTAGGCAACAGAGTTGCTTAGGGCTATGGTAGGCATAAAAAAGGCCACCGACAAGGTGTATAGCGAGAAAAGAAGTGCAAACTGCACACTGTCACCAGACATCAGTCCATATACACCTGCCGAAATCATAAATGCACCTGCCAGCGCATGGCATAGTGACAATAACTTCTGTGCCGGTATCCAACGGTCGGCTACTATACCAATCAAGGCGGGCATAAACAAACTCACGATTCCTTGAATCGAGTAGAAGATGCCGATGTTGGAACCTAAACCATGAGTGGCTAAATAACGACCCATGCAGGTTAGATACGCTCCCCAAACTGCATATTCGAGGAAGTTCATTACAATCAAACGAAGTTTCATGTGTTTCATAGTAATATCTTTTCTGATGTTTCTTTGTTGTTGCTTGCGTAAAAGACGCGGGCTGCAGTGCCCGCATACAAATACCGAGTGCAAAGATACAAATAATACTGAATAATGAAAAATAAAAAATGAGAAACCCGAATCAGCCGCACCAAATTATCTGCATCATCTAAAGTAGGTAGTATCATCACAACATCACCGGTACATCAAAAGCACCTACTAATATAGTTCCACTATTTGTCGTTTGACGCGTTTGGTCATCTGTAGTGGTGTCATGGGGGTGACGTTTGTGGTTTGAAGTCTGGTGACGCGTTGGGTAGCCCTAATGTTGAGTGGTATGTCGGTTCTTTTTGTTGAGGTGATAAGTGCATCTGCGACAAGATTTTTCTCTTTAGGGTAGAGGTGTCCGTCGGAGAATTGGTAGATAGTGTTGAGTCGGACATGTGCGTTGGCACGGCGCAGACGGAATTTCTCAATACTCTCGTTGGACATGTTGAGCAGGTTGAGCATGTCAAGATTGAGTCCTTTTACTTTATAGCCGAAAGGAATGCTGACTTGCGCAGAGGCTTCTTCCGAGAAGCGACGGATACGATAGGTGTCGGAGTCAATGATGTAATGGCGCTGGAACTCAATTTTGAAGAAACCCATGTAGTTGTGCTTTTCCGTGTGGGTGAGCACAGTCTCGCCTTCGCTTTCATTCGTTACTTCCCAATGGCGGATGTCATCCATAGACTTTTCGAAGTCGTAGCGCACATTCCCTAATGCCCATAGCCCTTGGTGCACCACCACACCGGAATCAATAGCAGCCGCAGCTTTTCGCATGTCTCCTTTGAGTTTCTGGTCCTGATAGATGCTGTCAGCACGGTTTCGAATTGCAGGCTGAAAGAATCTTTTGCAGAGTTCGCCTGCAAACTGTACGGAGTCGCGTCCGTCGTCGGCTTTTCCTGGCAGGTTGACGACAGAGGCTATCATCTGTTCCATTCCCCATGGTTGTTTTTCGCTATCCATGCGCACATCGCTGACGATGCGCGAGCGGTAGGGTTCATCGGGGAAATCGTATAGCATCTGGTTATACACTTTGTAGAGCAATGTGGTCATTGCTTTCTTTTTATTTTTCTGCTTGCCCGCTTTTGCGGCTACCACGGTTTCCTCCAAGGCGATGGGTTGTTCCTTGAGAGTGATGGTGGCGGTGTCGGTGACGAAGTCGTTGAGTGTGCGTTCTTGTTTCTCATATCCGAGGAAGGATATGATAATTTGTGCGGACGGGTGCACCCCTGTTTCCAATGTGAAGATACCGTCGGCATTGGTGGCAGTACCGATGGCGGGGTTCTGCAGCAGATAGACGGTGGCATAGGATACAGGTTTGCCTTGTTGGTCAATGACACGGCCGGTGTATTGTTGCGCCCACAAGAGGGTGGGGAGGGTTGCCAATGTAAAAAGTAGTTTTTTCATAACAATCTGTAATATGCAAAAATTGTACCATAACAATATGTGGTCGTTGCACATCCCAAACGACCGCATCAAAACATAACAGACTTTTGTGAAGTAACAATAAGTATTTGATATTCATTATTCAGGTACTATCGAGGTTTTGAACGGCCCAAGAATACCCCAAGACTCTATTGATTTATAAGGAGTTGCAAGTTGACGGAATTAGATCGACGCATATTTGATTCTTTCCATCAGTTTGTTATTACGGCTGACCCTGTGATTAGTATTGTGTGGTCTGCTGAATCACTAACGAATCACTAATGAATCACTAAAGATTTATTGCTGTTATGTTGCTGCCAATCGGTAGCATGGATACCACTTTTTTTTATTCCGCCAACGGATAGGGGTTATAAAGGCATTTGTTGATGCATTTATTCTGTTGCACAACGCAGAGTGCTACAATCTCATAAATAGGGTGACTATCCCATTTTTTATGATTCTATGGGAATAATGTATGTTAATGATAAAGGCACTTCGTGAAGTGCCTTTATTGTATGAGTGACCATCGTATCTGCCACTTTCCACAGAATTATTATGCTTGTCGTGGGAGAACCAGTTTCCCCCGAACGAGTTCTGAGAGATGCAGTTAGATCTGCTTCCCGCACTCTATCGCAGCTTTCACAAACGAGAGGAACAACGGATGCGGACGCAATACCCTTGATGAGTATTCAGGATGGAACTGTGTGCCGATATACCAGGGATGATTATTTAACTCGATAATCTCCACTAAGCCGGAGTCCGGATTAATCCCCGAGCACTGCATGCCGTTTGCTTCAAACTCTGCCTGATAGGCATGATTGAACTCATAGCGATGGCGGTGACGCTCTTGTATGATATCTATAGGTTCGTCCGTTTCTTTGTTTGTTTGCTGATTATAGATGTCATAGACCCGGGTGCCCTTTCTCAGGCGGCAGGGATAGGCTCCCAGACGCATGGATCCTCCCTTATTGACGAGCACTTTCTGGTCTTCCATCATATCGATGACATTATGGGTGGTGCGCTCGTCAAACTCCACCGAATTGGCATCAGCATAACCCAACACATTACGCGCAAACTCAATAGCCATGGCCTGCATACCCATGCAGATACCAAAACATGGAATATTGTTTTCTCTGCAATAGTGCAAGGTCACAAACTTACCTTCCACGCCTCTTGTGCCGAACCCCGGGGCAATCACCACTCCCTGCTGACCTTTGAGACTCTTGGCAATGTTGTCGGGGGTGATGGCGTCAGATAGAATGGAAGTCAATACCAACTTGCGGTTGTTGTAGGCAGCCGCATGGGACAGGCTCTCATGTATTGACTTATAGGCGTCTTGCAGTTGTACATATTTGCCCACAAGAGCAATGTGCACTTCCTCAGTTGCCCCCTCCAATTTTGTAAGAAAGCCGTTCCACGATGTCATATCTGCCTCTGGCACGATATCGGGGTTAAAGCCTGTTTTGCGCAACACCACTCTGTCCAGACCCTCTGCCTGCATATTGAGAGGAACACGGTAGATGGAGGATGCATCTATTGACTGCATCACTGCATCGGGTTCTACATTGCAGAACAGAGCCACCTTGCGGCGTATCTCGTCTGAGATGTGATGCTCTGTACGGAGAATGATGATGTCGGGTTGTACTCCTTCTTGTTGCAGGTCTTTGACGGAGTGTTGAGTAGGCTTTGTCTTGAGTTCTTTGGCAGCAGCAAGGAAGGGAACATAGGTAAGATGAATACACAAACAATCGTTGCCAAGTTCCCATTTCATCTGGCGCAGCGACTCAATGTATGGCAGCGATTCTATATCGCCCACTGTTCCTCCTATTTCAGTAATAACGAAGTCGAAGTCGGCAGATTGACCGAGGGCCTTGATGTTACGTTTTATTTCATCTGTAATATGAGGAATTACCTGTACCGTTTTGCCTAAATAGTCGCCACGGCGTTCTTTCTTGATGACATTTTGATAAATGCGTCCGGTAGTGATATTATTGGCCTTGTGAGTTTCTACATTCAGGAACCGCTCATAATGCCCGAGGTCAAGGTCTGCCTCATGACCGTCTACTGTGACATAACACTCCCCATGCTCGTATGGGTTGAGCGTACCGGGGTCCACATTGATATAGGGATCGAGTTTTTGATTGGTTACGCGAAACCCGCGCGCATTGAGAAGTTTGCCAAGCGAAGCAGCAATGATGCCCTTGCCAAGTGAGGAGGCAACTCCTCCTGTCACGAAGATGTACTTTGTAGTCATGGGTTCTTAGGTTCTTATGTTAGTTTTTACTATTTTTGTTTTTCTGTTTTTATCTCTCTTGTAGAGCGGGACAAGGTTGGGTGTCAGTCTTCATTATCTATCCGTGCACCTTTGAGGCATTGCGTTTGGCAAAGTCCGCCCAGTTTTTATATTTAGTGCTCGCAGACAATGGAGAACCCAATTGCAGATAGTGGCAGTAGGCAATGGCAAGTGCATCGGTTGCATCCATTTTTTGGGGCATCATCTCATCAGGTATATGCAGAAAACGCTGAAGCATAGCGGCCACTTGCTCTTTGCTGGCATGACCATTGCCCGTGATAGACATCTTTATCTTCATTGGAGAATATTCGTTGATAGCCAAGTCCTTGCTAAGGGCTGCCGCTATTGCTACACCCTGACCATGTGCCAACTTAAGCATGGTCTGAACATTTTTGTCCACAAACTGCGTCTCAATGGCAAACTCGGTTGGCTCATACTTGTCTATCATTTCTTGCAGAAAGAAGAATATCTTCTGCAGACGGGCATAGTGGTCATCTGTTTTATGCAAGTCAAGCACTCCCATGTCAATGAGTTCGGCTTTAGCCCCTTCAGTTTGCAGGAGTCCCCAGCCCATAAAGTTCGTGCCGGGGTCAATGCCGAGGATGGTGTGGTGTTTGACAAGTTTATCTATCATTGTC
>CAJOPG010000030.1 GCA_905236355.1 Paludibacteraceae bacterium
GTCGTATGCCAACGGCGGCTCCTTGTGCACGTCTCCCATCTTGTTCTGCATCTGCATCACCTTGCGTACACACTCCAATGCCGACTTGCCCTTCAATACTTTCTCTACCTCCTCCTGATGCTTCTTGTGCATATAAATAAGCACTTCTTTCACCAACTCGTCCTTACCCGGAAAATATACGTAGAATGTCTTTTTCGACATACCCATCTCACGACAGATATCATCCACCGACACGCTTTTGATACCCACCTTCTTGAACCGCTCAAGAGCAGTATTGATTATTATTTCCTTTTGTTCTTCCATATCCGAATACCCTTTCAGTGGTATTGAGCAGTTAACACTGATATACTATTCGGCTTAACTGCGCAAAAACGGGTGCAAAGATAATACCAAACTATGATATATGCAAGAAACTCGGAAACTTTTTTTGCAATAAAAGTTTCCGAGTGTACATTTATACATTCTTTTGAGCGAAGCGATTGCGTGTTTACACAGTGTGTCCACACACAACAAAGGCGTCCGCCGAAGGCAGACACCTGAATATGAATTAGCCTTACAGGCTATTAGTCTTATACGAGGATATTAGTTTATGAAATCAGATTTCGTCGTGAGCGTGCATTTGCTGTACATAGATAGCATGCATCATTTTCTCACGCTTGATTTCGGATGGTTTTTCAAATTGCTGACGACGGCGAAGTTCTTTGATAACGCCGGTCTTATCGAATTTGCGTTTGAATTTTTTGATGGCGCGCTCTATGTTTTCGCCTTCTTTTACGGGTACTACAATCATGTTTGTTTTTTATTAAAAATTTGTTTGTTTATAATTTTCAAAAGCGGGTGCAAAGGTAGTGTAAGTTTTTGAAATACGCAAGAGGGTAAGATTTTTTTTATTGTTTTGTTGTTTTGTTGTCAGGTCAAGCGACTCTATCAGAACAAACAGTTTTGGGGAGAAGCGGCAGCAAGTATCTGACAATCATCAGTCAGATATTATATTAAACCCAAGAAGAGCCCCAAACCCTTATTGATTTGCAAGGAGTTATAAATGTCATTTTTCAGCAGAAAATGTTCCGGTTGTTGCGCATTTGGGTGAGGTTATATAGTTTGGTATAATACATAGGTTTCAGGTCTGTAACTCCCAAGTTTAGAATCACCCAATAATCACCCAATAATCACCCAAAGCCGTTATCTGTTTCCGATGAATGCGAAGCCCTTTTTCAGCCATATCCGTTTTAATTTTCCATTTCAGTTTTCTTCCTTTCACAAAAAAACGGGAAGGTATTGCAACAGAATAACAAAAAAATAGTATCTTTGCAGTCAGATTCTGTCTGCGGACAGACGAAGAGAGAAAACATCAAGAGTACTTTAAAAACTAATGTGATATGACGACAGCGACAGAGCGAGTAGTGGTGCGTTTTTCGGGTGACAGCGGCGACGGGATGCAACTGACGGGGAGTTTGTTCAGCAATCTGAGTGCGATACTCGGCAACGAGATAAGCACATTTCCTGACTTTCCTGCCGAGATTCGCGCTCCTCAAGGTACTCTTGGCGGCGTGAGCGGTTTTCAGGTCCAATTAGGTTCATCGGGCATTCACACCCCGGGTGAGAAAGCCGATGTATTGGTGGCAATGAATCCTGCCGCGCTGAAAGTAAACAAGGGAAACATCCGCGAGGACAGTGTGGTGATAGTTGACACTGATTCGTTTGGAGCAAAAGACTTGGAGAAGGCTCAATTCAAGACAGACAATCCGTTTGTGGAATTAGGTTTATCGGAGCGTGTGCAGATAGTTCCCGTAGCGCTGACTACCCTGACGAAGGAAAGTCTTCGGGACAGCGGTTTGGACAACAAGGCAGCGCTTCGAAGCAAGAACATGTTTGCTTTGGGTCTGGTATGTTGGCTGTTCAACAGAGACATAGAGAAGGCCATCCACTTTTTGGAGAACAAATTCAAGAAGAAACCCGCCTTGCTGGAGGCTAACATAAAATGTCTGACAGACGGCTATCATTACGGTCAGAACTTAGCATTGAACATCCACACCTTTATAATAGACAAGTCAACTGAATTGCCGCATGGCCGGTACACCTCGATATCAGGGAACAAGGCGACGGCATGGGGTCTGATAGCGGCGGCGGAAAAGGCCGGCAAGCAATTGTTTTTAGGGAGTTATCCTATTACCCCTGCAACAGATATCATGCAGGAGTTGGCACTACGCAAAGATGTAGGTGTGATGACGGTTCAGGCGGAAGACGAGATAAGCGGAATCTGTTTGGCTATCGGTGCTTCGTTTGCCGGCGACCTTGCGGTAACGAGCACTTCGGGTCCCGGTTTGTCTCTCAAGTCGGAGGCATTAGGACTGGCCGTGATGGCGGAGTTGCCTTTGGTGCTGATAGATGTGCAGCGCGGTGGTCCGTCGACCGGTCTGCCCACGAAGACGGAGCAGACCGATTTGCTTCAGGCGGTGTATGGACGCAATGGCGAGAGTCCGCTTGTGGTGATAGCGGCCTCCAGTCCTTCGAACTGTTTTTCATACGCCTATGAAGCGGCCAGAATAGCGTTGGAGAACATGACGCCCGTGATATTGCTGAGTGACACTTATCTTGCCAACGGCACCTCGCTATGGCGTCTGCCTCATATATCAGACTTGCCACAGATAGAGCCTCAAAGCGTACCGGAGGAACTGCGCGGTCGGTATAACGCATCCTTGCGCAACGAAGAAAGCATGATAAGATATTTTGCTCCGGCCGGCAAAGAGGGTTTTGCTCACCGGAACATGGGTTTAGAGCGTGATGCCGCAACCGGCAGTATCTCCACCAATCCGCAGAATCATGCAAAGATGATAGCGGTGCGTGCGCAGAAGGTGAGACAGGTAGCGAACAAGATTCCTCTTTTAGAGACCTATGGAGCGTTGGAAGCAGAGGTTTTGTTGGTAGGTTTCGGTTCGACGGAAGGTCATCTGAAGGCAGCGACCGACGAACTGAACAGGCGTGGCAAGCATACGGCATTGGCACAGTTCAACTATATATATCCGCTTCCCCGCAATACGGAAGAAGTATTGAAACGCTACCGGCGGGTGGTGGTATGCGAGTTGAACAATGGTCAGTTTGCCACCTATTTGCGGGGGCAGATAGAGGGTTTGCATATAGAGAGCATCACCAGTTTGGAAGCCCAACCGCTGAGAGTAAGTGAAATAGTAGAATATATTCTCAAATAACACCAGCCATGACACCACAAGATTTCAAATCAGACCAATATGTACGGTTTTGCCCCGGTTGTGGCGACCATGCCATCTGCGCGGCTTTGCAGCGTGCGATGGCCCAAGTAGGGGTGGCACCTGACAAGACGGTGGTGATATCAGGTATCGGCTGTTCAAGCCGTATGCCTCACTATCTTAGTCCTTACGGTTTCAACACGATACACGGTAGAGGCGGCGCCATAGCGACCGGCGTCAAGACCTCTCATCCGGAACTGACGGTATGGCAGATGACGGGTGACGGCGATTGTCTGGCTATCGGCGGCAACCATTTTATTCATAGTTTGCGGCGCAATGTGGACATCAATATCTGTTTATTCAACAACCGCATATATGGTTTGACCAAAGGGCAATACTCCCCCACATCACCGAAAGGTTTTGTGAGCAAGAGTTCTCCTTATGGCACAGTGGAACGGCCTTTTATACCGGCGGAACTTGTGTTGGGTGCGAGAGGGACTTTTTTTGCCCGCGCTTTAGATGCGGACATGCCGACCACGGTGGAATGTTTGGTGGCAGCGGCACGACACAAGGGTGCATCGGTAGTAGAGTGTCTGGTCAACTGTGTAATATTCAACAATGGTGCGCATGACTGGATATCCGACAGAGAGATGCGTTCAGAACGGACCATCCTGCTCAAACACGGCGAGCGTATGGTGTTTGGGAAAGACCGTGACAAAGGGTTGGCATTAGACTACTCACAAGGCGCGATACCCAAACTAATTGTAGTGAGTGCAAGTGACGAGCGCGTATTGACTCATGATGCCACAGAGAAGGACCCGACCCTCCACCGCATGTTGGCTTTGATGGGGCAACAGACAGACATAGTGCAAGAAAGAGACGAGTTGCCAACGGCATTAGGCGTGATACGGGATGTGGAAGAAGACACTTATGACGCAGCAGTGAATAAGCAGATACAAGCGGTGCAACAAGCGGCGAAGATACACTCGTTTGACGAATTGGTAGCATCGCAGGAGCAATGGGACATGTAGAGTTACGGGGCAGTTCCGCAGGATTATTTTTCGTTTTTTTGCGGTTCCGCACTCTTTTTGTTTGCACAATTAAAAAAGTTGCCGTATCTTTGCAGCCGCTTTCGAGCCCAGGTGGCGGAATCGGTAGACGCGCTGGTCTCAAACACCAGTAGGTTCACCCCTGTGCCGGTTCGACCCCGGCCCTGGGTACGA
>CAJOPG010000031.1 GCA_905236355.1 Paludibacteraceae bacterium
GCAGTTTCTCCCCAAGCGAAGTAATCTCCATAGTCTTCAGGAGCAGTAGCCCCCACATTCATATTCGCCCACTTGATAGAAAGGCCAAGATCCACTGCTTCGGCAGCCTCGGGAGGAAATGCTTTAACCACCTGTCCATTTTGCCCACATGTCTGATGGACAGTAATACTTTGTGCCTGAAGGAGCATCGCTCCCATCACAAGCAGTGAAAAAACAAGTAACTTCTTCATAATAATTGTTATTTTTATCATATCAAGTGAATAGGGCTGCGTGCTGATGCCTGTATCAAAGAAAGGTGTGGCACAAAAACAGAAGTGCTGCCTGCCCTATCAAAACGGACAAAGATAGCACGCAATTCCAGATTACGCATGGTGTATAATATTATCGGAAAGGATACAATATAATTGCCGTACCTTTTCGTCATTAAGAAGTTCAAGTTGTTTTTGTATAACAATGCGGTCGGCACGGCGTGCGGGTCCTGTTTGTGCCTGGCGCGGCGAGAGAATGTGCACTTTGGCAGCCGTTTCATCAATGAGCGGGAGCAGAATCTCAAAGGGAAGACCTGCCTGCTGCAGTTGCTCCTCGGCCAAAGCATAGAGACAGTTGGTGAAGTTGTTTGCCATTACCCCTGCCAGATGCAGACGGGAACGCATATCGAGATTGCTGACATAGGCCTTTGCGGACAGAGACTCTGCCATTTTCTGAAGAGAGTTAAGCGTGCCGCTATCAGATGCCTCTATCAAGACTGGAATAGAAGAAAAGTCGGTCAGAGGCCTGGTCTTGCTGAAAGTCTGGAAAGGGTAAAACACTCCCGCATGTTGTGCTCCTTGCAGGGCGGTATAGGAAATGGAGCCGGAGGTGAGAAGATGTATGCCTCTCCCTTGTGCCACCGTCTGCAGAGGATAACATGTATCGCTGAGTGCATAAATATAGATGTCGGCATCGGGGCGGATATCGTCCCACTTCGTAGTATAGGGACAATCAAGTTGCATTGCCAATGTATGGGCAGAAACATCGGTGCGACTATAAACCTGTAGAATGGAGTGTCCCACATGCTGCAATGCCGCGCTAAAACTGGTAGCGAGGTTGCCTGCCCCGATGAAGACGATTGTCATATATTATCTGCTGCGTTTCTTTGCCTGTTCGCGAGCGTATGCCTGCTGCTCTCGTTGCATCTTTTCGAGCCGTGCCATTAAACCCGACTTCTTGGGTTTAGCGGCATTCTTGGCAGCCTTTGCTTCCATCTGTTTCAGCAGTTTCTTGTCGTCAATAGACCAACGGAAAATATAGGTCTGCAGAATGGTCATGAGCAACGAGACAAAGTAGTAGTAACTCAAACCTGCCGCATAGTCGTTGAAGATATACATGAAGAAGATGGGCATGAGATACATCATCCACTTCATTACTTTGGCGGAAGGGTCGTTGCCGGTGGCTTGCGTCTGCATATTAATCCAAGTGTAGAGTATATTGGTGACGGTCATCAGCAGACAGAACAAGGAGAGATGATTGCCGAAGAACCATGAGATGAGCGGAATGTTGGCGTTCCAAGTAAGGATAGCGTCATAGGCAGAGAGGTCTTCCGCCCAAAGGAACGATTGACCACGGAGTTCAATGGCGGTGGGGAAGAACCAGAACATAGCCATCACGATAGGCAGTTGGAAAAGCATGGGTAGGCAGCCCGACATCGGACTGACGCCTGCCTTCTGGTAGAGTGCCATAGTAGCCTGCTGACGCTCTTGCATTTTTTCCGGCGGGTACTTCTCGTTGATAGCGTCTATCTGCGGTTTGAGCACCCGCATCTTGGCAGTAGAGCGATAGGAAGTGAAGGTAAACGGCAGGATAATAAGTTTGATAACAAGCGTCATCAAAAGAATGACAAGTCCGATGTGCATACCCCATGACATGAAGAGGTCGAACATAGGAATGACGAGTATCATATTGATCCATGCCACAATCTTCCATCCAAGAGGAACAAGTCGTTTGAGATAGAGGCGGTCAGCCTTCTCTACTCCTTTATCGTAGGCTTTGAGTATATTGTAGTGGTTGGGGCCGAGATAGAATCGGAAGGAGGTAGGCTGTATTCCGTTAGGGTCGAAAGCAAGCGATGCCTTTGTTTGATAGTTCTTGATATAGCCGGATGTCTTAGGCATCGGTGTAGAGGAGAGTTGCGCTGAAGTAAGAGCATCATCGGCTATAAAAACAGTGGAGAAAAACTGGTCTTTGTAGGCTATCCAACGCAGGCGTCCTGCCACCTGTTTATGGTCGTTTTTGCTCTCTGACAGGTTCTCTATATCATCGCCTTTGTACATATATTGCAGCGTGGCATAACGCTCCTCGAACTTGCGTCCCCGCTCCTGTTGAGGAATAAGTTGGTTCCAATGCATCTCCAGATAGTTGGTATTCTGTGCCAACACCTGCTGCACTCCGTTTGCTTGAATGTTGAAACGGAGCATATAGTCGTCGGCGGGCAGGGTGTAGATAAAATCGATAGCGGCATCGGTGTCGGTATGCAGTCGGAGAGTGAGTTGTTGGGCGCCATCGGCAGTGAGTACTATGGGAAGAGGCTCGAAATAGAGGTCTTTGGTATGCAGAATGCGATTGTTGGCAGTGATGAGAACAAAATCAAGCATTGCCTCGTCTCCGGCAAAGAGACTGAGACTGTTGATTGTATCTCCATAGGCTTTATATTCGGGCAGTTGAGCCTGCCAGATGCGTCCGCCTTTAGTAGTAATGAGCAATCGGACCTTGGAGTTTTCCAAAGTAAGAAACTGTTCTTCGCCTATAGCGGCGGGTGCGAAAGCCCCATAAAGGGCTTCCACCTGTTGCTGCAGGTCAGCAGTGGTATTGTCGGTGGCTTGAACGGCTTGCTGATTGAGCTGTTCTGCCGCTTGTGCTGCCTTTTGAGCTTCATATTCCAATTGTTGCACATAGGCGACAGAGTCCTGATAATGACGACGGCGTTCCAGTTCTTCTTTAGAAGGACGGTTGATAAGCGAGAAAGCAATGATGATAACGGCGATAAGACCGAAGCCTATCCATGTATTTTTGTCCATTAATGCTTAATGTATGAATATATGTTTATTGTTGTATATGTATTGTTACGCACATAATGCGGTGCAAAAATACAAATAATAATTGATAGTGAAAAGTAAAAAATGAAGAACACAAGGCACCCGCTTCATAAAGGCACATTCTAAAGCCATAAAATTATTGGGTGATTATTGGGTGATTATTGGGTGATTATTGGGTGATTCCAAGCCTATGCTGCACCTGAACAATAGCTGTAATATACCTACTCACGCATTACAAAAGAATGCGTTTTTTGATGCGGTTGTCCTATAAAGAAACCAAATTATAGTAAGTTGTATGAAACAGTTTGTTGTCAGACTGGTTTGTTGTATGTTTAACCCAAATCGGTTCGGGAGGGCATGGAACGACCTAAAACCCCTATTGTATTTCAAGTTGTTACAACAGGAGAAGAATATCACAATCTTTCAATTTGTTTCTACTGACAAACCTGAGAGAGAGGCGGTTATTTTTCTTCGCCTGTAGCAGAGAGGAAGCGCAGTTGCGGAACGGAATTCTGCAAACTGACAAGTGCAATAAGATTGCTTGTGAGTTTGCACGCCCTGACGAGTGTTTCCGCTTGTTGATTACGATAGAAGTTAAGCCGTTCCACTTTGCCGTCCTGCGAGAAGAGAACCGTCATGACAGCATTTCCGTCCGCTGCGGTCCGTGAGGAGTATTGTTGCCACTGAAGAAAAGCAAGCCATTGGTTGTCCACCTGAATAATTTGTTTCACCTGTGCTTCTGCCCTGAGTTCGAGGCGTGTAAGTTCGCTTCCTGCTTCGCTGAGGCGAACAATAGATATAAGACTTCCAGTTTCGGTGGAGGGCGTAGAATAGGCTACAAACAACTCGGATGTAAGCGGGTTCTTTTGCCGGTATTGTTCGGTAGCCTTGGCCGGAACTCTCCATTTCTTTGGGAGGGCGGGTATCGGTTCTGTTTTCTGATTATCGGTGAGCCATTGTGCGTTGGCGAAAGTATTACTCAGAGCATCGTTTACCAGTGAGTCGGCAAAACAGGTCTGCTGCCGCAGGAAGGTAGCAAGGGAGTTGTCAGAAAAGAATTGCCGCATGAAATCGGCATGTTTGTTTTGTTCATCCCGAGTCAGTTGTTTCCACACCAATTTATCGGTCTCTGCTATACGCTTTTTGTTTTCCTGCATGAGGTACAAGGCAGACAGGGCATTGCCAAGGGTGTCGGCATTGACAGCCGAGTCAGGCATGAAACAAGGTCGGCGTGTGGCTACAGCTGTTTGCAATACAAGTTGCTGGGACAGGAAAAGCGGCACAAGGAACGACTCATAGTCAAAGCGTTCGATACGATTGCAAAGCACAGAGATATCGTCTGGCGTTTTCAGCTGCAATGTAACGGAAGCATTATTCTGCAGTTGTCTATAGTCATCCATCATATTTTGTTGGCACTGAGCAATATCGCTACGCAGACAAGTGATATTATTCTGTTGATTGGCGTCAAATTGTCGTGTCCAGCCGGCATAATCCCACAAGAGGATATTATTCTGCAGAAAGTCGGTGGCAGTAAGTCCGTCAATACGATAGAGTTGTATGGGTTTGAAACTTACCTTCGGCGCATATCCCTGAATGGGATAGTCCTCCAATGCAGTTTTCAGATTGTCAATCAGCAGAGGGAGCGAATCGGCTTTCAGCCGAAGAGTCTGCAGCAGTTTCTTGTCATCGGTGGTGAGCAACAGGTCAGCATTCTTCTGTCGGTCGTACCGGCTGACGAATTGCGTATATAGTGCCACGCAAGCATTGTATTGCTCGACTAAGGAATAGAATCTTTCATATAGCGACTCACAACGGGTTGTTATTTGACTTACCGTATCCATACGGGCAGTGAGAAAGTTGTAGATATCCTGATAGGTCACTTTGCTGCCGGTATGTGGAACACCCTGATAGTATTCGCTCTTGATAGTTTGAGTTTCCGCAAAGTGCAGACAATTGCCATAATAGAGACGAGTGTTATACAAACAGAGTTTGAGTTCGTTATAATCAAGCAAGGGGTGTTCGGTGGAAATGAGTTGATAATTGATATTGCCCATGTGATAATAAGGGTGCGGCTGTGCAGGAAAGAACGTTTGATAGTCGCTCAAGATATATAGGGCCTCGTGCGGAGCGAGTTGCGGCAGCCGTGCATTGATTTCTTTATAGGAGGGTTGCGCCGCAATAAGGAGCGGCATTAACACGCATAATATAAAAAAAATATATAGTCTCTTCATGTATTCTTTAGTCTTTAGTATCCTTCTCCCATTCTGTGAAGTTTGAGGGAAAGGTTATCAGATATCCACTACTTTGAATTCCACTCTGCGGTTGACGGCACGATTTTCCTCAGAGGTGTTGGGCAGGAGGGGTCTGCGCTTGCCATAACCGACGGCGGAGATTCGGTCGGGACTGATGCCTTTACGAACAATATATTGTTTTGCCTTCTCACCCCGCTGCTGCGAGAGTCGGTCGTTATACGCATCGGTACCCTGATCGTCGGTATGCGCCGACAGTTCTATACGAAGACCGGGATTCTGCTGCATGACCTCCACCACTTTATTCAGTTGTTCAAAAGAGGACTCCATTATATCGGAAGAATTATATTCGAAGGTGATATCCTGCAACTGCAATACCGTTTCTTTACGGAGGGGGCAGAGTGATAAGCGGCAGAAGAGTTGTTTCGC
>CAJOPG010000032.1 GCA_905236355.1 Paludibacteraceae bacterium
CGCCCCAACCACAATGACAAGGAATAGTTGACAAGTGCTCCGATAACGGCTCCGAGCGTTCCTGCAAGAATAATAAGCAAGACATTGAGCCAATAATATGGTGTCAGGTTGAGAGGACTGTCAGGCGTATGCACAACAAAAGCAGCCGGCGGGATAACCACTTCGGACGGGAACGGAATAAAACTGCTTTCCACAGCCATCAGTGCCGTTATAGAGGCATAATTCATGTTTTCGGCATACCACTGCTCCACCCTGTCTAAAGATGATAGTTTCTGTTCCGGCACTGCAATGGCAAGGGTGTCTTGCGCAGCAGCAGTACAGCAAGCAAGCAACAGAATTACAGAAAAGAAGATACGCCTCATCATGACTCAGACTTGTGTGAGATTGACGGTTGCACTTTATGTTTGTCGGTTTGTGTTTCGCCGGCCGACTTGGCATCCATATAGTCAATATATTCCTTCTCCTCCGGAAAGAGTAACAGAAACTTGTCAAGCATAGCGTCATCAACTTTTCTTGCCCTGCCAAGGAAGGAATACATCTGTTTCCTGTCTTGCTTAAGACAGCACATAACCGCCATCATCATATTCGTGATGCCCGCCTCCGGCATCATTTTCCATGCCTTATGCAATGCGCTGTAGGCCTTCTTCTCTTCCTGCATATCCAACAAAATACTGCCATAGCGCAGCCAATAGTTTGCATCATCCTGATTTAGGCGGATACATTTTCTGATACAGCGCAATGCGAGCGGCATATTCCCTTTCTCGCAAGCACAATCTGTCAGCATCTCAAGCACCTCTGTATTGTCGGGGATATAGCGCAGCAATCTATTACCAAGACTGATGGCCCCATCCCATTTCTTCATGCGCATCTTGCACTCCATATAGTGAATAGTGCTATCTGCAAGAAAATACTCTTTGTCATATCCTTTATAATAGCAGGTATGCGCTTTCTTGTAGTCACCGTTATAATAGAAGATATCCCCTCTGAGCATCTGACATAGGCATGAGGTGTGCGGTTGTTCTTCTTCCAGACGGTTGATACACAGTTTTGCTTCGTCATCTCGGTTAAGCAGACACAAACTGCGTATTATCCCCACCTGATACATCTCGTCATTCGGATTGATTGCAGCAAGATACTCAAAGTCATTGAGCGACTCTTCGTATTGTTCAGTGTCAAAGTGTATGGAAGCACGCATAAGCCATGCCTCTGTACTATATGGGTTATTGTCAAGAACCTTTTCTACATACGAAAGGGCCGATTCAGTTTCATTCAATGCTCTATAGCTGTTGGCTATAAAGAGAGTGACCCATGAACTGTCCTTTCTGCGTTCCTCCGCCTGCTTCAAAAAACAAATGGCTGTTTTAATCTGATTGTACTCAAAGAAAAGAGAACCAAAATCAGTAAAAGTCTCTATATCACCATCTATACGACATGCCTCCCATCCAGCCTCCTCTGCGGCATCCCAGTCCTTCAGATTAAGAAAGGCAGCTGCCCGAAGATAGTACCAATAATAGTCGTCTTCCGCCTTGTGTTCTTGAAGAAGGCGGAGCGCATCCTTACTCTTCTTGCGTTCTATAAGCACATGTGCCTCAAGCATATAAACAATAGCATCATCAGGGTGCAATGTTCGTCCCCACTCGATAAGTTCATCGGCCTTTTTCAAACAGCGGCCCTCAATATAGAAGTTGCAAATGTCTTCTATGTCTTCCGAGTCAAGATAGATATTGTCCCCCTTTGCCCGCCCTTCTTCATAATGCGCCACTAATCGTGCCAGACGGTCATATTCGCTTTCCGGATCTTGAAGGTTGGGTTCCATCAGGCAAGCAGTTGTTTCACTTTCAGCGAGATTGCCTTTCCTTCAGCCCTTCCTGCAAGTTGTTTGGTGGCAATGCCCATCACCTTGCCCATATCTTGCGGTCCTGCGGCTCCCACTTGTGCAATTATGTTTTTAAGAACGGCTTCCAGTTCTTCTTCGCCCATCTGCTTGGGCAGGTAGCGTTCAATGATTTCCACTTGTGACAACTCCTCGTCTGCCAATTCCTGACGATTGGCAGCCACATACATCTCTGCCGACTCTTTGCGCTGTTTCACCATCTTTTGCAAGATTTTGAGAGCTTGTTCGTCGTGCAACTCGCCATCGCCGCCTTTCGCGGTTTTGGCCTCAAGAAACTCTTTTTTTATACCCCGCAGTGCATCCAGTGCGGTTTTGTCTTTGGCGAGCATCGCTTTTTTGATGTCCTCGCTCACTTGATCAAACAGGTTCATATTGCTAATCTTATTTTATTTTCTTCTTAACCACGGACGGCGCCATGCCGGCACCTCTTCTATTTTCTGCTGTTCTTCGTCGGTGATGTCGTCGAAATTGATGACGGGCGTATCCGAATCCGCTTGCTGTACAAAGTCCGGCTGTACCTCTTCCTTTGCGTTGTCTTCTTCCATCGAACTGCCGTCAAAATATATCACATTAGGTGTCGGGTCTTCTATAAGTTCCGGCTCGGACGGCTGCTCAGCGGAAGCTTGTTCTTTCTTCTCTTCTTCCGGCAGTAGAGCTTTTTTATAGAATGCATCTATCGCCTCATCTATAGTATTAGTGGCCTCCACCTTCTGCGGGAGTGGCGGTTCCTCGGTTTGCACTGCCTCATCCAATCCGGGGATATCGCTCACACTATATCCTGTGGCAATGATTGTCACCTTTACTTCTTCGCCCAACGAATCGTCGTAAGAAGCCCCCCATTTGACATCCACATCATCGCCTACGGAATTGAGAAACTGCTGCACCTGTTCAAACTCCTGCATCAGGATGGCATGCTCGCGAGAGCAATAGAAATTGAGCAGGATGCGGCTGGCCCCGTGCACATCGTTGGTATTCACCAAGGGTGAGTTGAGCGCATTGTTGATAGCTTGCGTAATACGGTTTTCGCCACTTGCCATGCCTACATTCATTATAGCCACATTGCCGTCTTTGAGAGTGTTATACACATCCTGAAAGTCCGTGTTGATATAGCCCGGTACGGTGATAATCTCGGCTATTGACTTCGCTGCATTGCACAGCACCTCGTCTGCTTTGCTGAATGCATTGGGCAAGTCCAAATCTGGGAAGAGCAAACGCAACTTCTCGTTGTTGATAACAAGCAGGGCATCGGTATGCTGAGCCAAACGTGCCACACCGCGCATCGCCTTTTGAATGGCTTTTCTGCCCTCAAAGGCAAAGGGAATAGTAACAATACCTACTGTCAGTATTCCCATTTCATGCGCCACCTTTGCCACTATCGGAGAGGCGCCGGTGCCGGTGCCGCCGCCCATTCCGGCTGTGATAAACACCATCTTGGTCCCATCACTCAGTGCCTCATGAATGCGCTCTTCATTCTCTTCGGCGTACTCTTCCGCTACATGAGGCCTTCCACCTGCACCCAAACCGGGACCAATCTGCAACTTCGCAGGCACCGACATCTTCTGAAGAGCCATCGAATCGGTGTTGCACACCAGAAACGAGACATCATGAATGCCCTGACGGTACATATAGTTAACGGCATTGCATCCGCCGCCGCCTACACCCAATACTTTTATTATGCTATCATCCACCAACGGCAGATCAATAACGGGAATCATTTCATCCATATTCTTTGTCTTATTCTGTTTGTCTTCTGGGGTTATTCTATCAGTCTTGCGGGGTAAAATTCAGTTCTACCCAGTCCTTGGCCTTTTCCCAAAAAGGTTTGGGCACTTTTACATCTCCGACAGAGTGGTGCTCGCGATAGTCCGCTCCAAGGGCCAGTGTACCTATCAAAGAGGCATATCGCGGGTGATAATACTCGTCGGGGGCATCCGTACTTAACCACTCGGAATGACTGCCGAACTCCACCGGCAACGAGGTCATCTCTTGCAGATACTCCGGCAGCCACTGCAACAAAGAGCCGCCACCCGTAATATATATATGCCCTATCCGGTCGGCATAGGCGTTTATATCCTGCATGACAGGTAACACCATCTCATTCAAACGCAACTGTATCATCCGGGCCACTATGTCGGTTGTCAGCATCACACGGGCGTCGGTCGTATCCGTACTCCGGATGCTGAATGTCTGCGTCTTCTTCACAAACTTCTCAGCGGCCACTCCAAACTGTGTTTTCAGTTTTTCCGCAGAGGCGAAATCAATACGCTGTGCCTGAATGTCTTTTGTAATATTATAGCCCCCCAAGGGCACCACACGGTTGTGCAGATATTGTCCGTCCTTGAAGATGGTAAGCGTTGTGGTATGAGCACCGAAATCGATAATTGCCACCCCCTCCCTCTCTTCTTCCTTCCCCACCAAAGCCGTCACTAATGCTTCAGGGCGCACCCATAGTTCTTCCACATCTCTGTTGGAACGGGTGATACCGGCTATTGTTTTCTCTTCCGACTCCACTCTTCCCACAAACACACTGTACAGCACCTCTATCTCACGCGCTTTCTGCGTGGGAAGCGGCTCGTAATCCTGTTCCAGTCCGTCCAATGAGTAGCGCAGAGGCTCTATGCGCAGCACACGCATCTGCTGATACTTGCCCTCTATCTTGTCACGACACTCATTTTCCATATCTTCCTTCAGTTTGGGAGAGATATAGTTGCGACTTATCAAGTTGCGCTTGACCGGCACTTCACACAACTGCAGCAACTTGCCTCCCACTGTCACAAACACACGGTCCAAGGGCTGATCCTCGCTGCCACCGATTCGGTTGTTAAGCAGATGCAACAAGCGGGAGAGCTGAATGCCCACCTCAGAAGTCTGTACCACTATACCTTTCTCCACAAAACCATACTTCTGCAGGGTTTCACAACCCAACACATGCAATATATCCCCCTGCTTCTCTGCCGCCATTACACGAATACCGCTACTACCGATGTCCACCGCCACTAACGGATGCTCATGTCGCTTGCCTGCTGATTTCGTTTTACGAACTGTAGCCATATCTTTTGGAAATTCTAATATTATCTGAAGTGCATACTATCTTCTTCCTATCACCTGGTTCTGATAACGGAGATCCAACTCGCGGTAATCACACCAGCCTATCTTGGTAAAACCATCGGTATAGAGCACCTTGAGTTTGCGCAGTTTGGCAGGATAGTTGTCCAACTGACCGAGCAGGATAATGTGCCCTCCCACACGCGGAACCAGTTCCACATCATGATTGACACGCACATTGATTTGTTCCACTTGGGCATTCCAGAAATCGTTATCCTCCAGCCAATCTACAAAATCGAAGATTTCTTCCGTTGCCATACGCTTGCTTACACGCCCTGTCACCACCGGCACATGGCATGCCGTTTGGGAAGTTGCCGGCATAATGCGGCGGTCGGAATCTACATAATAGTTTTCCTCATTTATCACACGCAACTTAGGCAACCGCTGCTCTACGCGGATACGCAATTCACCGTTCTGCAGAAAATAGCACTCCGACTTGCGCACCACTCCAATGCTGTCCACACAGGTCTCTATTTTCTGCACATCCACTTCCTGCGTAGTCAGCCCCACAGGGTCCAGCCCTGCCTTTCTAATGACCTGACGCACTTCCGCCGCTGTCAGAAAACGGCGGGAAAGACTGTCTTCTATCACCACCGACACATTGCTGCACACCTGCTCCTTCTTCAAATCGGGCGCAAAGAACACCGCCCACAACATATAGCCTGTCAGCACTGTCAGGCCTATGGATAGCAACACTATGCGCAGAGTCTTGTTCATCAGCGGCATTCCTCCTTTTCTGTGTCCTCTTTTAGCACCTTTGTCACAACCGGTACCAAGCGGTCTATATCTCCGGCACCAAGCGTCATTATCACCTCTCCGCGCCTGCCGCGTAACACATCCGACAATTCAGCTTTTTCCACCAGACGCTTCTCTTTGCAGGTTATTTTGCCGAGCAGCATCTCTGAATCCACGCCGGCTATCGGTTGCTCACGCGCCGGATAGATGGGTAGCAATATCACTTCATCCAAACCGGACAACACCTCTGCAAATCCGTCGGCGAAATCCCTTGTGCGAGTATAAAGATGGGGTTGGAATACCCCCGTCAGTTTTCGTCCGGGAAACAACCTTCTCACCGACTCGATGCTGGCACGCAGTTCGGTGGGATGATGAGCATAGTCATCAATGTAGGTGATTGAGGGGGTATTCACATGTATGTTAAAGCGCCTGTAGATACCGCTGTAGGAAGACAAGCCCAAACGCAATTCCGTAGCCGACACCCCATTGAGCCATGCAAGTGCCATGGCGGCAACACTGTTTTCTATGTTTATCCATACCGGCACACCAAGTTTCAAGTTCTCAATACGCTCTTGGGGAGTAACAAAATCGAAATATATTTCACCATCCCGCACCACCACACAATCGGCATAGAAGTCAGGAGTATGGGCTCCCGCCTCCTTCAAACCGCAGTAGCGATACAAGCGGACCCCTTCGACCAAACGAGGGGCTATATTCACTCCCTCCTTAAGCAGAAGCGCACCACCGCGCTGAATGAGAGAGGTATAATGTTCAAAACCTTCTTTGAATCCGGCGGCATCACCATATATGTCCAAATGGTCAGGGTCCGCACTCGTGATGATGCTCATATAGGGAGTCAGTCTGTGAAAACTGCGGTCGAACTCGTCGGCCTCCACCACTACATAGTTGCTGTCTGCCGATAACAGCAGATTGGTCCCGTAGTTGTTTGATATTCCGCCCAGAAAAGCATTACACCCTATTTCCGACTGATACATCAAATGAGCCAATATCGTGCTCGTGGTCGTCTTGCCGTGGGTGCCCGCCACACATAGAGCCTGCATCTGCCGCGTCACATATCCCAACACCTCGCTCCGCTTCTCAACCAGAAAACCGTTTGAGCGGAACCAACTCAACTGTTGCTGCAAAGCCGGTACTGCAGGAGTATATACCACCCAAGTCTGCTGCCGGTTCTTGTATATCTCCGGCAAAGACTCCACACGCTCGTCAGTTGTCACATAGATTCCTTCCTTTTCCAACTCTTTGGTCAATGCCGACTCCGTACGGTCATAACCCGCCACATTGTAGCCTTTTGCGAAAAAGAAACGAGCCAATGCCGACATGCCTATGCCGCCTATACCCAAAAAGAAAATGTTGGTTAACAACTGATATTTATTCTCATTCTGTACCATTTGTCCTGTATTTGTCCTGTCTTAAGCCTGTATTTGTCCTGTCTTAAGCCTGTCTTAATCTTATCTTGTCACGCCTTTCAAAACCGGCTGTCCAACCGGCAGCATCTTGTCACTGAAAGACGCCGGAAAGCCATTTTAAAAAATCCCTGCAAAAATACGAAAAAGATATTATCCTCACAAGCGGAAACACCATTCGGCAAAAAAAAGACACTCTCACCCGATTGCATCGGAATCTTCATTCTTCGGAAATCGCATCTCCATACATTGAAATCAGTAACGGTTATTGGGTGATTATTGGGTGATTATTGGGTGATTATTGGGTGATTCCAAGCCTTTGTACTACCTCTATATAGGCTGCCTTCCGGTTATGCGACATCCTTCGCTGTCTGTGTCATTCTGTAAACCCAAATCGGTCATTAGCGTTTTGGGGTAAACTCCGTGCCCGAAAACAAACTGACAAATAAACAAAGCAACAAATTAAAAAAAATATCGTATCTTTGCAACCGACAAATCTTATAGTAAAAAAATGAAGAAACTAACATTGCTCGCAGCCGTACTACTATTGTTTATAGGCTGCAAATCATCCGACAACAAAATCAATTATAATGTGGAAAAGTTCTATGACCTCGAAATCTTGCGCTATGATGTGCCCGATTTCCAATCGCTCACGCTTCAACAAAAAACGCTCATTTACTATCTGAGCGAAGCTGCCTTGCAGGGGCGTGACATTCTGTTTGACCAAAACTGCCGCTACAACCTCGCCATCCGACGCCTGTTGGAAGAAGTCTATCAGACTTATCCCGACAAGCAGGACCAACAATTCCTGCTGATGGAAAAATATCTGAAACGCGTATGGTTCAGCAACGGTATTCACCACCACTATAACGAAGACAAATTCCTGCCTGAGTTCTCACGCAACTGGTTCGCACAGGCAGTACAACTTATCAATGCAGACACGCTGAAGGAAATAGAAGGCACAGAAGGATTGGAACGCATCATGGATGTGATGTTTGACCCGGATATTCTCCCCAAGAAAACCAATCAGGCGGATGGGGTGGACCTGCTGCTTACTTCAGCCGGCAACTACTACCGGAATCTGACACAAAAGGAAGCAGAAGACTGGTATGCCGCCCACAAAGACAATTCTGAAGAGCCTATATGGGTGGGGCTGAATTCACAACTCGCCAAAGATGACGATGGTAATATCGTGGAACGAACCTACAAAGTGGGCGGTCTGTACGGAGAGGCTCTGCAAAAAGTGGTGTATTGGTTGGAAAAGGCCTTGGAAGTAGCAGAAAACGACAAACAGAAAGAAGTAATTGGGAAACTCATTGAATATAACAACACCGGCGACCTCAAAACATTCAACGAATATGCCATCGCCTGGGTGCAAGACTTGGATAGTCGTGTCGACTTCATCAACGGCTTCACCGAGGTCTATGGCGACCCGCTCGGCATCACCGGCGCATGGGAAGCTATGGTGAACTTCAAAAACTTGGAGGCCACCAAACGCACGGAGATTTTGGCACAAAACACCCAATGGTTCGAAGACAACTCTCCTACAGCAAAGGAATATAAAAAAGAACAAGTAAAAGGTGTAAGCGCCAAAGTTATCAATGCAGCTATCTTGGGCGGCGACTCTTACCCATCCACCCCTATCGGCATCAACCTGCCCAATGCCAACTGGATACGCAAAGAATACGGAAGCAAGTCGGTGACCATCCAAAACATCACCGAAGCCTACGACAAAGCCGCACAAGGCAACGGATTCAACGAAGAATTCATGTTGTCGGACAAAGAGATAGCCATGAACCGAAAATACGGAGCACTCACCGACAACTGTCATACCGACCTGCATGAATGTCTCGGACACGGCTCCGGCAAACTGCTACCCGGCGTAACCAAAGACGACCTCAAAGAGCACGGATCTACTATAGAAGAAGCGCGGGCCGACCTCTTCGGACTCTATTATATTGCCGACCCAAAGATGGTGGAACTCGGCATTATGCCCGACAAAGAAGCATATCAGGCGGAATACTACCGTCAGATGATGAACGGCGCTATGACGCAATTGGTGCGCATCGAACCGGGAAAAGACTTGGAGGAGGCACACATGCGCAACCGGCAACTCATTGCCAACTGGGTACTCGCACATGTCAACGAGGCCAATCCTGAAGTGGAAATCATTGCCGTCCCCGTGGCAAAAGGCAATCCCGAAGACGATGTGCCGGCGGAGATAAAGCACTATATGCGTATCAACGACTACGAAGGCCTGCGCCGTTTGTATGGTCAACTGCTTGCCATCATCCAACAAATTACTTCCACAGGTGACTACGCCCTTGCCAAAGAGTTGGTGGAGACCTATGCCGTACGCATTGACCCCGAATTGCATAAAGAAATGCTCCGTCGCTACGAGAAACTGAATCTCGCTCCGTACAAAGGTTTCCTCAACCCCGTTTATACACCTGTCACCGACAAAGAGGGCAATATCACCGACATCCGTATAGACTATACCGAGGGCTATGCCGAACAACACATGCGCTACTCAAAAGACTATTCCCCGCTACCCACATGGAATTAGCAGCCGCTTGTGAATATTCAGCTTCCCATATCAAAGAGCATTGCCAACCGTCTCCTCATCTTACATGCCATGCGGGGAGACGATTTGGCGGCTTTCCCTATAGACGGCAACACGCCTGATGATGTGCGCCTGCTGCATCATATCCTTAGCCGTCAACCTGCTACAGGTCAAACAATCAACACCTGCAACTGCGGCACGGCCATGCGCTTTCTCACTGCCTATTTCGCACAAAAAAAGGGATGCGAAGTTGTACTTGACGGCTCGGAGCGTATGAGGCAGCGGCCAATAAACCAGTTGGTGGAAGCACTGCAATCCATAGGAGCGGAAATCGAATATCAATGCAACAAGGACCTCCCGCCTGTCCGCATTAAAGGAAGAACACTTGCACACAAAGCGGTAACACTCAATCAGCCGCAAAGCACACAATTCGTCAGCGCACTTATGCTGATAGGCACTGAAGTTCAAACCGATTGCCGCTCTCCTTATATCGACATGACGCAAGCTATAATCGGGAGTCGGAAATCAGATGCCGATATCATTGAGCGCGACTGGTCGGCAGCGGCATTCTGGTACGAATATATTGCACTGAAAGGCGGCTGCTTGCATTTAGACGGACTTCGGCATGACAGTCTGCAAGGCGACAAAATTATAGTACAGATATTCAGGCATTTCGGTGTAGAGACCGCTTTTGATAGCACAGGCGCTACTGTCTGCAAGTCATTTGCCGCCGACCACGCCCCCTGCGTTGTCAACTTTCAGACCTGCCCGGATTTATACCCCGCCGTATTTGCAACCTGCCATCGCCTCAACATACCGGGTCACTTCAGCGGATTACAAAGTCTGACACTCAAAGAAAGCAACCGTCTGCAGGCTATGCAACAGATGACAACCGCAACCGCAGATGCTATGTCTTATGGCGATCATCGCATTGCCATGGCACTGACGGTTGCGGGATACAATGTAGATGACACACTCTGTATCAGCAAGTCATATCCGCAGTTCCTGAAGCAATGGAAAATGTTACAATCATAGTACCCCACCGCCACGGCATAGAGCCGGAACGAAACAGATTTCCGCAAGGCACTCTTTTTATTGATGATGAGGGGAAGGGCAAAAAATACGCCCTGCAGAAAGGCATAACTGCCGCACAAACAGAGTATGTATGGCTGACCGACGACGATGTACAATTCCCTGAAAGCATTCAGTTACCCGACCTGTCCGGATCGCCCGATTTGATTATTCTTCCATTGCGAATGAAGAAAGGTCATTCTTTGTTGGAGCGATTGCAACAAACAGAATTTGCCGCCATACAATCCCTCACATTGTGGACCGCAGAGCGGGGGCGCGCCGTGATGTGCAGCGGAGCCAACTTGATAGTCAACCGCAAGCAGTGGTTGGAAAGTATAACAGATTTGCGCCCCGACCTGCCAAGCGGAGACGACATGTTCCTGTTGGAGAGTTTCAAACGCAGAGGTCTCCGCATAAAATGCGCCACTACTCCCGCATTGGAGATTGCACCCGTTGCTGGGTTACGGCAACTGCTCCGGCAGCGCATGCGCTGGGCAGGCAAAGCTCCGCATTATACCGACAACGATATCCGCTTGTGCGGAGCACTTGTGCTGTGTATCAACCTGCTCGTATGGCTACCGCCTGTTTTTATTGCAAAATATATTGTCGACTGCTTGCTCATACGAGCGGCTCAACGCTTTGGAACGACTGTCAGAAACTATGGGTGGTATGCATTCCTGCTATCCTTAGTCTATCCCGTCTATATGCTGATATGCCTCATAGGAGGACTCTTCAGAATGCACAAATGGTAACAAGTCTGTCCGACAAACGGCAGGCACACATGCATAGATACAACAAAAGCGGACAAAAATTGTCCGCTATTATTGTTTTGTTGCAATGCGCTAATTACTCGGCTTCCTCGTTAAAATCAGGAACAGGAGCGGCAACTTCATCTAATGCTTGTTGAGCGGAAGGAGCCACAACACTCTGTTCTACGGCAGAGGCTTCTTCACCCAAATGTTTGCTCATACCTACTGCGAATATAGAGAAGAGCACTATAAGAGCGATAAGAGTCCATGTCGCCTTCTCAAGAAAATCGGTGGTTTTGCGCACACCCATCACTTGGTTACCACTGTTAAATCCGGCGGCAAGACCACCACCTTTGGAGTTCTGCACCAGTACAAGCAGCGTTAGCAAAATGGCTGCAATGACGATAAGTACGGTTAAAAAGATATACATATTAGTGTTGATTTAGTATTCTCATTTTTTAGCGGGTGCAAAGTAAGCACTTTTTTTTGATATACGCAAATAAAAATAAATACAAATCACGGCAAAGGCATCCGGGAAATGGTTTCTCCATAAACTATGGAAGTATTCCAATGTGGTTTGTCTGTTGCATATCTGTCTTTTTGATGGTATGATAAGGCTACAATGCCGCTATCTGTTTGGATGCGGCTGACATAGCAGCAGAATAAGTTGTTTGTGTATATGAAGAATTTATTGTAATTTTGCAGGCAGATGAAACTCAGTTTTAGTATAATAGTACCCGTCTATAATCGTCCTGAGGAAATGGACGAGTTGTTGGAGAGTCTGTCACTGCAGACCGACCGCGACTTTGAAGTAGTGGTGATGGAAGGCAAGGGCGGTCGGAGTTGTAAAGAAGTAACGAAGCGCTATGAAGATCGAATACTGATTGAATATCAGGAAGAAGACACTGGCCGAAGCTCTCGCAGAAACAAAGGAATGGAGATTGCAAGAGGCAATTATTTCCTGTTTTTCGACTCAGACTGCATCCTACCCCGCACTTACATCGCCACCCTGCGGAAAGCCTTAAGGGAGAACTATGCAGATTGTTTCGGCGGCCCGGATGCTGCCATGAACAACTTTTCAGTATTGCAGAGAGCTGTAAATTATAGTATGACCTCGTTTCTGACTACGGGCGGCATTCGCGGCGGTATGAAAGATGAAAACAGATTCCTGCCTCGTGCTTTCAACATGGGCTTTTCAAGAGAAGTATATGAAAAAACGGAAGGCTTCAAAGAAATGATTGGCGAGGATGTGGATTTATCCATGCGGATACGGGAAGCGGGTTTCAGCGTAAGATTGATAAAAGAAGCATTTGTCTATCATAAGCGACGGGTAACACTAAGCAGTTTCTATCGCCAAGTCAATACCTTCGGCAAAGCACGGGTGCTATTGAGCAAACTGCACAAAGGGAGCCTGAAACTGACGCACTTGTTCCCTGCGGCTTTTGTCTTGGGGCATATCGCCTTGCTCCTGCTTGCCATTCTACACTCTCCCTGGTGGCTGTTACCCATCGGAGTATATGTAGCGGCATTATGCATCGAATCCGGCATCCGGAACAAAGATGTGCAGGTGGCATTGCTATCACCTCTCACCGCCTATATACAACTGACAGGCTACGGAATGGGATTTATCGAAGAACTGCTGACTGGCAAAGCCTCCAAACAGGCAGCTGAAAACTTGTATAGACAATAATTGTTGACTAATCAAAGTAACACAACCAATGAAATCACAAGTAACTTTATGAAAGCAGTAATACTTGCAGGAGGATATGGTACCCGCATGTCAGAAACAACAGGGCAGATACCAAAGCCGATGGTTGAAATAGGTGGAAAACCTATTCTGTGGCATATCATGAAGATATACAGCCATTATGGCATCAGCGATTTTATTGTCTGCTGCGGCTATAAGCAGTATGTGATAAAAGAGTATTTCGCCAACTATTTCCGCCACAACTGCGACATCTGTGTCGATTTGGCTAACAATACTCTCGAGGTGCTTCGCAAACATACCGAAGACTGGAGGGTAACAATGGTGGACACAGGGTTGGACACTCTGACCGGCGGGCGCGTGCAGCGTATCAAAGAATATGTCGGCAACGAACCCTTCCTGCTCACCTATGGCGACGGTGTGGCAGATATAGACATCAAGGCTACTATAGAAGCACATAAGCAATCGGGCAAGATTCTCACCATGACCACCTATCAGCCTTCCGGAAAATTGGGAGTGGTAGAAGCCGATTCAAAAGGTATTGTTACTGCATTCCGCGAGAAACCACAAAACGGAGGGGTGTGGGTCAATGCCGGATTCTTCGTATGCGAACCCCAACTGTTCAACTATCTCGGAGGTGACCACGAGATGTTGGAACGCGAGCCTATGCAGCGGTTGTTGGAGCATCAGCAGATACATGCCTACCAACATACCGGTTTCTGGAAACCTATGGACACTTTGCGCGACTGCCAGGAACTGAATCGCCTATGGGAAAATGGCACTGCTCCATGGAAGATATGGAATAACTAAAGAGTATTGTTCAAGTTATGTTTAACGATATCTATAAAGGCAAGCGGGTGCTGCTGACCGGCAACACCGGATTCAAAGGCTCATGGCTAAGCACATGGCTTCTGTCGTTAGGAGCCGAGGTGTACGGCTATAGCAACGGCATCCTGACGCAACCTGCACTATATGAAGTAGCTAATCTCAAAGAACGCGTACACCAATATTGGGGCGACATCCGCAACCGCGAGACATTTGCCGCATGCCTCCAAGAGGTGCAACCCGATTTTGTATTCCATTTGGCAGCACAGGCCATCGTATCCACCTCTTACAAAGACCCGTTGGAAACAATAACCACCAATGTCGTGGGCACCACTGTAGTGCTGGATGTGCTGAAGGACTATGAGTTGCCCCTCACGGCGGTCATCATCACTTCCGACAAGGCATACGATAATGTAGAATGGCCATGGGGATACCGCGAAAACGACCGCTTGGGCGGGAAAGATGTATATTCAGGCAGCAAAGGTGCCGCCGAACTGGTGATAAAAAGCTACTGGCACTCTTTCCTGAAACATAAAACAAATCTGCGGCTTGGCATAGCACGGGCGGGCAATGTGATAGGCGGCGGCGACTGGAGCGTGGACCGCATCGTTGTAGATGCAGTGAAAGCTTTTGCCAAAGAACAACCGGTTGAGATACGCTCTCCGTATGCCACTCGCCCATGGCAACATGTCTTGGAACCGCTTTCAGGCTATCTGCGCTTAGGACAAATGCTCGCAGAGAAAAAGGCGGATATTAACGGTGAAGCATTCAACTTCGGACCACGAGCCGAACAGACAAAGACGGTAAAACAACTGGCGGAAGACATAGCCCGTATATGGGGCATAAAGCAGGCCACACGCATCAGTGCAAACACGCCTTTCAACGAAGCCACACTACTCAAACTCAACTGCGACAAAGCCCTGGCTCTGCTTGGTTGGCATGCCACACTGAATTATGAAGACACAGTCCGACTAACAGCCGAATGGTATCACGCCTACTACTCAGGGCAGCCGGATATGTATGCACTAACACAACAACAGATAGCCTGCTTCGAAGAGAAAACTGCAAAATAGAACCGACATGATAGAAGGAGTGACTCTTACCCCCCTGCGTTGCATACACACACCCAAAGGTGATGTGCGACATGCACTGAAAGCCACCGAAGATACCTATCGCGGATTCGGAGAAGCCTATTTCAGCGAAATACACTTCGGCGAACGGAAAGGATGGAAACGGCATAACCGAATGACACTCAACATTGTGGTCATAACAGGGAGGGTAAAATTCATCATCTGTGACAACCGGACGAACAGCCCTACTTGCGGACAACGGGAAGAGATTGTCCTATCACCCGACACCAACTATCAGCGCCTGACCATTGCCCCAGGACTATGGATGGCCTTCGAAGGACTGTCACA
>CAJOPG010000033.1 GCA_905236355.1 Paludibacteraceae bacterium
GAACCCCATTGCGCCTTCAAACCGACAAAAAATCTAATCAAAAATAAAGCCATAATCATCTAAACGCTAATGACCGATTTGGGATAAATATCAATCGTCATGCATTAGCAGTCCTCGATTGAGGGTTTGCAGGAGCTTTTGATGTATGGTTGATGTATGGTTGATGTTTTGATGGCGTTACCTAATTGTATGCCTCCCCTGTCCATATCCGTTCAATGCTCTTGGCAGTCTGTAGTAAGGTGTCACACAGACCGGCAGTTTGTGTACCAATATGGTGTGTACCAACAAGAATGGTGAGGAATAGAGAAGATATTATTATGAAATCAGCCCCCAGTCAACAGTGCGTTGCTTTAATTTATTCAGTTGTGCTTTATACAACGCATTTTTATCCATTGTCAGTTCAGGGTCTTCCTCCAAGATATCGGCAGCAGCATGTCGGGCGATTTCGAGCATTTGTCCGTCCGTACTAAGTGAGGCTATTTTCAGATCGAAGGGGAGTCCTGACTGTTGTGTACCTTCCAGGTCGCCGGGTCCTCGGAGTTGCAAGTCTGCTTCAGCGATACGGAATCCATCGTTGGTGGCGACCATAATATCCATGCGTTTACGGGTGTCTTTGCTCAACTCCACCCTAGTGAGCAGTATGCAATAGCTTTGGTCTGCTCCCCGCCCCACTCTACCGCGCAACTGATGGAGCTGACTCAGTCCGAAACGCTCGGCATTCTCCACAATCATGACACTTGCGTTGGGGACATTCACTCCTACCTCTATGACGGTAGTTGCCACCAATATTTGTGTTTCTCCCCGAGCGAAGGCCTGCATGTGCAGGTCTTTCTCTTTGGATTTCATTTTGCCGTGTACCATACTGACTTTGCAATCGGGAAAATGTTCGCACATATAGCGATAGCCGTTCTCCAAGTCGACAAGGTCCATTTTTTTATTTTCCTCGATGAGCGGATAGACGACATAGATTTGCCTCCCCGTCTGTATTTGTTGCCGGATAAACCGGTTGATGCCGTCTCTTCTAAGATTGGTATAATGGAGTGTTTGTATGGGTTTCCGTCCGGGAGGCAATTCATCAATCACACTGACCGACAAGTCACCATAGACAGTCATAGCGAGTGTGCGCGGAATAGGTGTGGCAGTCATCACCAAGACATGAGGCGGGTTGATATTCTTCTCCCACAATTTAGCCCGTTGTGCGACTCCGAAACGATGTTGTTCGTCTACAATAACGAGTCCCAAGTTGGCGAACTGCACAGTGTCTTCTATCAGAGCATGAGTTCCGACCAATATATCGACTTTGCCCGTGAGCAATGCAGAATGGAGTTGTTCCCGTTGTTTTTTAGGGGTAGTACCTGTCAGCAGTTCCACCCTTGTCCGGGTGTTTTTCAGCAGGTCCGAGAGGGTCTGCATGTGTTGGTTGGCAAGGATTTCGGTAGGTGCCATGATACAGGTTTGGAATCCGTTGTCTTTGGCAAGCAAGGCACAAAGCAGTGCCACCAGTGTTTTTCCTGAGCCTACATCTCCCTGCAACAGGCGGTTCATTTGTTTGCCGGACCTTAAGTCGGTTTGTATCTCTTTCACCACCCGCTTTTGTGCATTGGTGAGCGGGAAGGGCAGATGGTGGAAGTAGAAATCATTGAATGCCTGTCCGACACGCGGCATAGGGAACCCTACATATTGTTGTTCGCGCCGTTTCATTTGGCGGAGTATCTGCAGTTGTATATAGAACAACTCTTCAAACTTGAGCCGTTCACGGGCTTTTCTGAGGTGTGCCTGGTCGGATGGGAAATGGATATTGACAAGACTTTGCGTCAGATCCATCAAGTGGTAGTGTTCTCTAAGGCTGAGCGGCAGGGTATCGGGGATACCTTTTTTGAGGTCCGGCATCAGCACCTCCATAATTTTGCGCATTGCTTTGGAGTTGAGCCAGCCTGCCTTCATTTCGCCGGAAGTATTGTAGTGCGGCTCTAAGCCCCGCCTCGTTTCAATGTTGACCTTGCTGAGCAGTTCCAGGTCAGGATGGACGATATTGTATGCCCGATTGTAGTAAGAGGGTTTACCAAACAGGATATACTTTACTCCTTTCTGCAATTTGAGATATTGGACCCCCTTGAACCATACCACTTCTATCACATCCTTCCCGTCGGAGAAGTGTGCGGAAAGTCGTTGTCCGTGCCCTGTTCCGACAATCTGCCAATCAACGAACTCTCCTATTATCTGCACATAGGTTTCAGTGTCTTCTATCTCACTGATTTTGTAGAACCGGCTACGGTCGATATACTTATACGGGAACACATATAGCAAATCCAATGCGGTCTGCACTTTAAGTTCCTTTTTGAGCATTTCCGCCCGTTTAGGCCCCACCCCCGGAATGTATGTAATATCTCTTTGCGCGAGTTCCAAATTGAGAAGGGATAGCGTTAGACAGGGTGCAAAGATATAAAAATTTTAGCAATTCAACAAAAAGGAGTATCTTTGCAAACGGAAAGCAAATGCGGACAACATGACAACCGACAGGGCAACCGGCAATAGCGATAGCGGCTCAGAATTAGAGCGTCTTCGGCGGCAGATAGATGCGACCGACGATGCGATTTGGCAGTTGATAGTGCAACGGGGGCAGATAGCCCGTTGTATAGGTACATACAAGCGGCAGCATAATCTGCCGATTGTTCAGTCTCAGCGTTTTGCCGCCATGCTTGAGCAGCGTCTGCTATGGGCACAAGACAATGGCATTGAAGCAGAGACGGTGTCAAGCATCATGACCGCATTGCATGACATGTCAGTCAGTGTGCAACAAAGAGAAGATTAGTGAGATATAATTATATGACCACTTTTTTAGATTTGGCATTACGCCGCAGGAGTATCCGCAAATATGAAGCGCGTGCAGTAGAAAAGGAGAAGATAGAGCAGATTCTGCAAGCGGGTCTTGCTTCACCTTCTTCTAAGCATTTGAATCCATGGGAATTTGTGGTAGTGACGGACCACGATGTGTTGTGCTGTTTGTCCGACTGCAAGACCTATGGCAGTGCATTGCTACAAAATTCGCCATTGGGCATAGTAGTATGTGTAGATGGCACGGGAACAGACACATGGCAGTGTGATGGTTCGATAGCCGCACTCAACATGCTACTTTGCGCAGAGGATCTTGGTTTAGGAGGTTGTTGGGTCCACATACACAACAGGGGGACCAAAGAAAACATTGAAGCAGAGGCGATGGCGCGCAAGCTGCTCAACATTCCGGAGCGGCTGAATGTGCTCTGCATAGTGAGCATCGGCTACAAAGCAGAAGAGAAGAAGTCCATCAATCCCGACAAATTGCAATATGAGAAGGTGCATTGGGATACTTACGAAACAGAATCATAATCGTATCAAATATGAGTAACACAACAACAAGACCTATAATTGCCATCACGGCAGGAGATATCAATGGCGTAGGCTATGAGGTAACGCTGAAGGTGTTGGCAGACGAACACATACGCGAAATATGTATCCCCGTTGTATACGGGAATCTGCAAGTGGCAAAAAAGCATCTGCAACTATTGGGGGAAGAACTGCATAATCTGCCGTTTGCAAGCATTGACCATGTAGCCCAAGCACAACCCGGGAAGATAAATATCATCAGTTGTTATCCTGATGATGTTCAACTCAACATCGGAGAGAGCACCCCTATAGCAGGAAGAGCCGCATTAGCATCATTGGGAAGAGCTGTAAAAGACCTGAAAGAAGGACTGACGGAGGCATTGGTTACAGCTCCTTTTAACAAAGAGAATGTACAATCGGATGTGTTCAAATATTCGGGTCACACAGAGTATTTGGCCCATACCTTTGGTGCACAAAAGTCATTGATGATGATGGTAAGCGAACACATGCGCGTGGCGTTGGTATGTAATCATGTGCCCATAGTGAATGTACCTCAATATATTACAGAGGAGAATATTCTTGACAAGTTGCGTCTGCTTGACAGCACTTTGCGCGCAGACTTTTGCATACGCAAGCCCCGCATTGCAGTATTAGC
>CAJOPG010000034.1 GCA_905236355.1 Paludibacteraceae bacterium
GTATCTTCAATGCGAAGAAGCATATCGCCTCCATGCTGACGGGCAAACAGATAGTTGTATAAAGCAGTGCGAACTCCACCAATATGGAGGGCACCTGTGGGTGAAGGAGCAAAACGAACTCTTACTTTTCTTTCCATAATTGATATATGTGTGATTGATTGTTTGCAATAGGTTCTCTGATGCTGTCAAATATTCAGCAGAGAGTCAATAAATTGTTCGCGGTTAAACACTTGAAGGTCGGTTGCTTTTTCGCCTAAACCGATATATTTGACAGGAATTTTGAATTGGTCGCTGATGCCGAGAACGACCCCGCCTTTGGCAGTTCCATCAAGTTTGGTGACAGCCAGCGAAGTAACCTTGGTTGCTTTGGTAAACTGCCGTGCCTGTTCAAAAGCATTTTGTCCGGTACTGCCATCAAGAACAAGCATAACATCGTGAGGTGCATCAGGCACCACTTTCTGCATCACATTGCGTATTTTGGTAAGCTCGTTCATGAGGTTAATTTTGTTATGGAGGCGTCCGGCCGTATCAATGAGTACGATATCGGCATCATTAGCGACAGCCGACTGAAGTGTGTCGTATGCCACAGAAGCGGGGTCGGCTCCCATCTGTTGTTTGACAACGGGTACACCGATACGCTCTCCCCAAATGCAAAGTTGCTCAACGGCTGCTGCGCGGAAGGTGTCGGCGGCACCAAGATATACCTTCTTTCCTGCTTGCTTGTATTGATAGGCAAGTTTGCCAATCGTAGTGGTTTTGCCCACACCATTGACCCCGACAACCATAATAACATAGGGTTTAGCCGGCAGAGAATCGGAGAAATCGAGGACTTCTTCTGTGTTGTTTTCCTTCAGTAGAGCGGCCGTTTCCTCACGAAGAATGGTGTTCAGTTCTTTGGTTCCCATGTATTTGTCTTTTGCCACGCGCTGCTGAATGCGTTCGATGATGCGCAAGGTGGTTTCGACACCGACATCCGATGTGATGAGTGCTTCTTCCAAGTTGTCAAGAACATCGTCGTCCACTGTGCTTTTCCCTACAACTGCTCGTGAGAACTTTGCAATGAAGTTTTCTTTTGACTTTTCAAGACCTTTGTCAAGTGTCTCTTTCTTTTCTTTATTGAACAGACCAAAGAATGCCATAGTGCAGGATATTAAGTGATGGGTGTAAAATATTATTGGATGATATTATTTTTGACGGTATCAATGATATATTGTACATCTTCATCAGTAACCATAGGTCCTGATGGCAGGCAGAGACCGCATTTGAAAAGGTCTTCAGAAACTCCGTTTACATAGGCGGGATTCTTTTGGAATACCGGCTGCTTGTGCATGGGTTTCCACAAAGGTCGACTCTCAATACCTGCTTCTTCTAAAGCCATGCGCATAGCTTCGACATTGGCATGTGGCTCACAGTCAGTATGGATAGCACCGGAGGCATGTACAACACCCGCTGCACCGCCCACAGCCCCTTGAACTGCCGTTTGATATGCGCGCTCTTGACCCTTGACTTGCAGGTTTCCATCTATAAGGATGGTGCTGAGCCAAAAGTTGGCATCATAGTTTGGAGCCGGATTGTCGTGGAAGGTAATGCCTTTGACTTGTGCGAATGCTTTTTTGTATAGTTGTGCGATATGCTTATGATGAGCCAAATGGTCATTGATGACAGTCATCTGCCCGCGCCCGATACCAGCACAGATATTAGAAAGGCGATAGTTGAATCCTACAGCCTCATGCTGATAGTAAGGAAAGGCCTCGCGCGCTTGTGTTGCATACCACATAATCTTGTTTTTTGCGTCAGCATCTTTACATATAAGTGCACCGCCTCCGGATGTGGTAATCATTTTGTTACCATTGAAGGAAAGCACTCCATAGTCGCCAAATGTACCGCAAATTTGGTTGTCATACTTTGAACCGAATCCTTCAGCGGCATCTTCAATGACGGAAATTTGATACTTATTGGCAATAGCCATAATCTCGTTGATGCGCGCAGGCATACCATAGAGATATACAAGTATAATGGCTTTGGGATAATGACCTGTATGCTGTTTCCTGTCATTAATGGCTCTTTCAAGCAGTTCAGGGTCCATATTCCAACTATCCTGTTCAGAGTCAACAAAGACAGGAGTTGCACCGACATAGGTGACAGGATTGGCTGATGCACAGAAAGTGAAAGATTGGCAGATAACTTCATCTCCTTGTCCAACGCCGGAAGCAACCAATGCCAAATGTATGGCGGCCGTGCCGGATGCAAGGGCAACCACTTCACGGTCTGCTCCTACAAAATCTTTCAAATCTTGTTCAAACCCATTCACATTAGGTCCCAGTGGTACAACCCAATTGGTGTCAAATGCTTCTTGAATGTATTTTTGCTCATTGCCTGACATGTGGGCGAGGCAAAGATAAATACGCTTATTCATACTCATTTAGTTTTATTATATTCCTCCAATGCCTTTTTGAGCACGACAAGTGCTTTGGCTAAATCCTCCTTATTCAAAACGTATGCCAAACGTACTTCGTTGCGTCCTTCATCGGGTGAGGTGTAGAATCCGCTACCAGGTGCCATCATGATAGTCTGCCTCTCATATTGGAAGTCGGTGAGACACCAAGCACAGAATTTCTCGGCATCATCAACCGGCAGACGCACCATGGTGTAGAATGCTCCCATAGGGGTAGGGGAATAGACGCCGGGGATTTGGTTGAGCCCGTCAATCAGAAAGTTGCGCCGAGAGAGGTATTCGTCATACACATCTTCCATATATTGTTGTGGTGTCTGCATACTGGCTTCTGCCACAATCTGGCCTAAAAGTGGCGGAGAGAGGCGCGCCTGACAGAACTTCATGACAGCATCACGTACGGCTTTGTTTTTGGTAATAAGGGCCCCGATACGGATACCACATTCGGAGTATCGCTTGCTGACAGAGTCAATGAGCACCACATTGTCTTCTATGCCCTCAAGGTGGCAGGCTGAGATATAGGGGCGTTTGGTATAGATAAAATCACGATAGACCTCATCGGAGAAGAGATAGAGGTTGTATTTCTTGACGAGGTCACGAATCTGAAACATCTCTTGTTTTGAATATAGATAGCCGGTAGGGTTGTTTGGATTGCAAATCATGATAGCCTTGGTTTTTGGCGTAATCTGCTTTTCAAATTCCTCAACAGAAGGCAGTCGAAATCCGTTTTCAATAGTGGTTCTAACCGACTTGATGACTGCACCGCAACTAATGGCAAACGCCATGTAGTTGGCATAGAATGGGTCAGTAACGATTACTTCGTCTCCTTCGCTCAGACATGCCATATATGCAAACATAACGGCTTCACTACCTCCGGCAGTAACTATGATTTCATCAGGTGAGAGGTCGATTCCGTAGGAAGCATAGTATCCGACCATTTTGGTGCGAAGGGAGAGCGTTCCTTGTGAAGGAGAGTATTCGAGGATGTCGCGATCGATATTTTTAACGGCATCAATTCCACATTGCGGTGTTTTGATATCGGGTTGACCGATATTAAGATGATATACATGTACACCATTGCGTTTGGCGGCATCAGCATACTTGGCGAGTTTCCGAATAGGCGAACTCGGCATCTTGGCGGCTCGTTGAGAGATATTCATAGTGGTATTATAAATTTATTCTTCGTTTAACAACTGGCGCATGAGTGTCAGGTCTTTTCTATATGTGATTTTTATATTGCGCTCATTTCCTTTAACAATACAAATTGGCTCTTGAGGCAGGTAACGATGTACGACACTACAATCATCGGTTGGTTGAAATAGTGGATCTTCAACAGCCATCTTGTAGGCCGCAGCAATAGTTTTTCGCCGAAAGGCCTGTGGAGTTTGGGCGTTCCACAATGTGGTCCTTGACGGAATGGATGCTATTTGACCATCTGTTGCCTGCCATATTGTGTCAGTAGTAGGCGTAGCGGTTCCAGCGGCATTGCAGTGCTGCAGAGCGTCAATGCATGCACATATAATATCCGGTGTCAGTAATGGGCGCGCAGCATCATGAAACAGAAGGATATCGTTGTCAGCGGTATATATTTTCAAAGCCGCAATAGAAGAATCAGCCCTCTCTTTCCCTCCTGCTATGATATGTTTAACTTTGGAGAGTTTATTTTGGTCAATAATAGTTTGCATAGTTGGAATAAACTCTTCTTTCATTACAATGCATATTTCATCAATCAAAGGGCACTGTTGAAATGTTTCGACAGAGTATTCAATCAAATTTTTGTCATTTACCATGACAAACTGTTTTGGAATGCCGGCGTCAATGCGATTGCCGGTTCCTCCAGCCAATATGATTGCTATATTCATAGATGTGAGAAGTCTATAATTGTGTTATATCGTGAATAATTGCTCTATCATTGCTTGAGTAGAAACTATAGGTTGCCATCCCGTTAATTGATGCAGTCGTTCTATACTCATTCCGGCAGAAGAAACAGTTCCATTGTCTTCGACAATGACATCAGTGTGATAACCTAAAGTGTCGGCAACTTCTTTAACCAAATAGGCATATTGCAGTAAGGAATAGTGTGCACCTAATCCAACATTATATGTATCTGTCCATTGATGTGTTGAGGTTAAAGCCAAAGCTACCAATGCCTTAGCAGCATCATTAACATCAAGGATAGAAGCATATACTTGTGGTGACTTAACAAGAATAGGTTGTCCTTTTTTTGCTGCTTCTACAAATTTGTATAAAAATCGTTGCTTCATATTTAGACTTGCCAATCGTACATTAGTAACTTGTGGAACTTGACTGCAGAGAAACAATTTTTCAATGGCATATTTGGTCATACTATATAAATCAATTGGCTCAATAGGTGAATCTTCGCTGCTCAGTTCGTTGTTAGGTAACCGTTTATACACACCCTGTGAAGAAATGTTTATAACTGCTTTAACCCCACATTTTTCAAATCCTTGTAATATTTTTGCCGTGAAGTCCAAACCATTTGCTAAATCTTGAGGATCGTTGCTTCGTGAAAATGCGCAATGTATGACAACATCTATATTTCTTACACGACCTGCATAAATGTCATCGTTTAACACAACTTCTACGGAAGGTAGTGGCTTATATGTTGTTTTTTCAGTGGGCATAATGGATACCACTATATGGTGATTTGTTTTGACTAATTGTTGCACCACATGGCTTCCCAATAGACCTGATGCTCCTGTTACTAAGATTGTCATTTCGTGAAAATCAATTTAATATAATTTGTCCTTCAATATCTTCTTTCCTAATATGATTGTTCAGACGCAAATTGTTGCCGTTGACATCAAAAACCTGTATGGTCTGTTCTATTTTGTTCATCATAGGAAGTAGATTTTCCAATTTGTCTGCATATCCGAGTATGCGCACGGTTATTTGTGCCAATAGCCCTTGCATTTGTTCTGTGATGGTATCTCCCGGCATGTGTGCGATATTCGTGCCAAGAATATAGGGATTATTGCGTAACTTTTCCAAACCTTCAATATTCTTTATAGTGCCTGGTGCACATAGACATGATACATTGAATGCCGGATAGGGATAGACGGGGTTGATTCTAAGAATTTCCTTTTGAGATTGCATACTGCCTGTCAGAGCATATCTAAGCATCATCTTAAGAGGATTTATACCATATATTTTTTCTAATATTTTATATTCTAATGATCCTGTTAGTCGATAGCCGATGTCATATACATAGCAGGTGTCATCTTCCACTTTACACTGCATGAACATCATCCCATTTCTTATGCCTGCATATTTAAACATTGCTTTTGCATTTTGCTCCACATCTTGTTGGTATTTGAGTGTGTGGATTGAGGGGAAGGTGTAGCCGACAGGAAGAGGAATCAATCCTTCCCCGCATGGTTGCACATGCCGATTTCCGATACCTGTCAGGTATGCATCGCCATCAACAAAAAGCCAGAATATTGTAACTTCCCGCCCCTCCATATACCGTTCAATTAGCACTTTCTGTTGTTTTGAGAATTGCTTGCCTTTTTCAATGGCATCCATCATTTCGTTATGATCCTTGCAGATGGAAATACCGCGTGAACCACTGCTATCAACAGGCTTCACCAATACCGGAAAATGGATGTCTTCACAATTCTCATCGTATGCCTCTACGGCGGGCACATGGAATTGGTGGCATAGTGCTTTATATTGCGATTTGTTGGTAAAGCATTCAAACTGCTCTTTTGTGCCATAGCACGGATAACCGCCTAATTCGCACAGATGTTGGTATACTGGCAAATAGGAATCTGTAAAGCCAGTGAAAACACCATCTACATGTTCTTCACGCATCTTAGTCAAGAGTTCATCATAAGCTTCTGTACTTATATTCCAATATTCGTCCGCCTCTAATTTCGCCGGTGAACGACGTGTGTCATACCAGTCTGTTACAATGGTATAAATACCCATAGCGCGAGCTGTTCTGACAATATCTACGGAGAATGTGTCACCTCCGAGTAATAAGAGTTTCTTGCCTTTTAATGATGTCTCCATATCATTAACTTCTGTATAATGGGAAATAGTGACTTTCCAGATTAAAATCGGTGTCGTTATTCTTGCGAATATCTACTAATTGTGCATATCTCTTTTCATCGAAAATCTCTTTACCGATAGAGAAACGATAATCGGAATGACGATTGAATGCCGCTTTGAATTTGTACAAGTTATCTTCTCCGGATCCAATACCGCCTCCCAAATGAAAAGTCTTGAATCCTTGTTCCTGCCCCCATAACGCCGCCTGATAGAGCAGGAGATTAGACGGAGCAAGATTCCTGTATTCCAGCACTGAGCCGGATAGATGGTAGTGCATTCTGCCGTTCGCATATAGTATTATACTTGCCGCAATAATCATCCCTTCATAAACAGCATAGAATAACTCCCAATGGCCGACCAAATCATTGCAAATACTGCGGTAAAACGGTTCTTTGAAGAAATAATATGCCTCTGCTTGATCTTTTTCCATTGTGGCGTTATAGATGGGAATGAATTGTCTCAATTCGTCCCATGAATGTCCATGGCGGATTTCTATTCCATTCTTCTCAGCTTTGCGGATGGTATTTCGGTTTTTGCTGGTGATATTATTCCATATTACATCGGGCGAACTCAGATTCAAAGCAATAGTCTGTCCTAAGTCAATCACATTTGAAATATGCTTCATGAGCACTGCATTAGCCAGAACCGGATGGTAGCGCACAAAATTATCCACAATATGATCTTTTTGCATTTGAGCGATATATTCGGAATAGAAAGCACGGAGGTTATCCTCATTGGTTTCACCCTCGAACAATACACCTCCGTATCCGTATGGCGTAATGCTGTCAAAGAAGTCATCCAAAGCAGTTAGGCGTTTCATATATACATATATTGCGCGCAGATTATCTGTCTGATAATAGAGCAGAGTAGGGCGTCCGTCGCCATGAATCTCAAACGCACGCATATATCCGCTTAAATAATATACGTCATATTCTGTAAATGAACGTATAATTTCATCCCATCGGTCACAGTTGTCAATATCAATAGTTTGAATCATATCGATTGATTATTTCACACATAGTTTGTATATCTTGTTCTGTGTATCGTGCATCACAATGCAGGCTTAGCATCCGTGTCCCGAAGTCAATGCATCGGCCGAACGGTATATCCTTGGGAATATTCCAAAGCGTAGCAGGGAAAATATTGTGTTGCAGTAAATAAGATTTAAGTATGTCGCGTTCTTCTTGGCTTGGCAGCAAAATTATTATAGAGAATGGAGACGGCTGTTTTTGTCCGCTACCTATTATTCGGATGTGTTTTAGATGGTTGCATGCGGCAGTCCAATTTCTGCACCTCTGGTCATTCCATTTTTGGATATCCAGTTGGTGTAGTATTTTATAACTCTCCGGATCTATTGCTGTAGTTCCTGTTAGGTGGTTCAGTCCTTCTTCTGTGTCTATATAGATGGTACGGAATGCCTCTTTGTTTCCGCCCCGCATAAGATAGTCTGCTTTCATAGTCATCGCTCTGTAGCGGTCATTCGCCAATCCGTTACAAAGGTTGTTGGCTTGAGGCGCCTCCGGTAAATCGTGTTCTTTGGGTGACCATAGCATTCCTCCAAAAGCCAGAGGAAGAGTTTTGCGCAACGATGCAATACACCAATCAGCATCGCTGTGCAGTGCCCAATCGGAAGTTAATGCGTTGGAATGATCCTCAATGACAGGAACAGGAATATGCGTATTGCTGCGTTTCGTACGTAAGCCGAAGTAGTTCATACGCAGAAGTGCATCCCCTTCTCGAAATGGCAAGGCTTGTATTGTCGTTTCTTCATGCTCCTCCAATGGAAAATCATCATAGAAACAGACAGAAATATGTTGCCTCCATATTTCTGCAATCTCATGGCAGAAATAGGCAGGAAGCCATAGTCTTTTCCAATCGTTATGCCGTATGAGTTCAATCAATGCCATACGTCCGCAGGCATACAATTGCCGCGAAGGGAAAAATGCGTCTAATGTCATAGAACCATGAAATGGCGCATCGCATCGGTGATAATCGCTACCAAACTCAAGCATGTTGTTTCCGTCGTTCTTCTAATAATTGTAAATAACGCTGATGGAATCCTAAATCATCCACTTCCTCCATATTTCCAGTCCCTTCACCTACGTCTTTGCGGTTCAGTACGTTATAGACAGTTAAACAAAGAATTTTGATATCTAAAAGGAATGAGCAATGATCCACATACCATACATCGTAAGTAAACTTCTGGCTCAGTTTGCACATGTTTCTTCCGTTCACTTGTGCCCATCCTGTAATACCCGGTCTGACTTCATGACGACGAGCTTGTTCGGCTGTATACCAAGGCAGATAATGAACCAGCAGAGGTCGTGGACCAATTAGTGACATATCCCCTTTTAGAATATTCAATAATTGCGGCAACTCGTCAATACTTAACGCTCTGGTAATACGTCCAATTTTTGTCAAGCGTTTCACATCCGGCAGCAGTTCGCCATCTTCACCGCGTTCGTCGGTCATGGTTTTGAACTTAATCACTCGGAAGATTTTGCCGCCTTTCCCGGGTCGTTCTTGTGTAAAGAATACTCCAGCCCCCTTGTTAGCAAAATGTAGCAGAACGATAAAGGCTATGAATATAGGGGAAGCGATAACTATTGCTATAATGGAGAGGCAAAAATCTAATATGCGTTTAATATAATTTTTGTACATATAAGACTATTTCTATGTTCAAGAACATGAGTATCTGTGTTGTCTTGTCAGAGGTGTTATAGTGGTTGTCTGCAGGAGTTATTTTACAACTATTTTACTTTCCAGTTAAAATATACTAAATGGTATATTTTATAGGGTAATAATCTCTATTGAGTTTAATCTGATTTTTAGAACTTTATTGTCAACTATTGACATAGCGCCTATCATATGAAGAATCATTATGCCAATATATTACAACAATTAAGTGCATTAAGTTTATTCTGCGTTTTTTGTTACTTTACCTAATTTATTTTACCCGTTATTAGGTGGTTATTATATCTGTTTCTTTCCTGTTTTTCAATCCGGCGATATAACATTTTCATACATATAGAATTGTCTCCAATTTCAAAATCATTGGTCGCATGTCTGGTTGTATTTGGATTCTCTGCGGTTGTATTCAATCATAATCTATCATAAATGATATGTGTATATGAATAACGTGGCAAAGATAGTGATTTTTGGTGAAATATATAAATCTATTTTTTGTTTTTATGTTCTGCCATGACATCCTCAAAGATATTTGTCAATTGTTTGGCAATAACTTCAGACGAGAAGTGCGCTTTACAATCTGCGGCGATAGCCTGTCTATCGTAGTCTTGATGATGGTCATACATATATTTTATACATTTTGCCAATCCGTTAATATCATCTACTTCAAACAACAATCCGTTTTTATCATTGATACATTCTTTTATTCCACCGCAGATGCTGGCAATAACCGGCAGACCGCACGCAAGTGCTTCCAAAACGGCTACTGAGAAGTTCTCATTGCGAGAAGGAAGAATAAAGACATCACTTTGGTTAAGTAACTCAGCAATCTCAGTTTTGTTTTTACCGCCTAAAAGATGAATATTATTGTTTAAGCCATGTTCACGAATTTGTTTCTGCAAATTTCGATGTTCCTTTCCTTCGCCAATGATATTTAAATTCCACTTATCTGATGGTAATTTAAGTTTCTTGAATGCCAATAGTAATAAATCGAATCCTTTGCGTTTAATCAGACTACCTGTAGAAATGAACTGTAATATTTGTTTTGTCTTTTGAGGCATATATTGAAACTCGTCGCCTATCATATTGTGTATCACTATAGAATTGCACTTGAAATGATTCTGGATGCTTTGTTCAAGAGAGTGGGATACAGTAATCAATGCATCTAATGTTGAGTAGGTCTTTTTTGCCATTCTTTCAATATGAGTGGCTATGTTTTCTTTGTTAAGTTCGCTCCAATGTTCAATACCTATTAATGGCTTGTTATATTTGCGTTTGAGGTGTGTTGCAACATGGGTAATGAAGAGATAATGGCTATATATAATGTCAGGCTCGCCATATAGTTTGACGGCACATTTGTAAGCCTTGTCAAGTTCCCACTGTTCAAACCAGATACGCAGTTTTGTCCCCTGCTTGCCAAGTAATCTGCCAGGTAGGGCATTAAAACTGATTGAGCATATCCCCTGTTCTTCAATTACTTGATAACCAAGATTTGGTATGAAGGGATGCTGGCGATAACTTAGTATTACTACTTTGTGCCCCATTTTGTTTAGGGCGAGTGCCTGATCCTTCTCAAAGCACCCCCATTGGGGATTTTGTTTTGTCGGGTAGCCTCGTGCTATAATGAATATCTGCATATCAGTATTTGTAAAGTCGTGAATATATATATATCATGCTAATCGGTGTGTGGTGTTTATATGCTAAGCAAACAGCTTGCAGGAAAACGTGCAAGTTACATGACAGCGCTTGTCTAAAATAAAAGAGGACAGTAACTTGATGTTCTTTTAAATTGTTCGTACGTAATAGGTAATTTTTTTCCAGTAGGACATCTAATCGTGTCAATATGGCTTCAGCAGATTGTTGTTGCGTCAGACTTCCTTGAGTAGTAGTAACACAATACACTTTGCGTTGCTCAATAATCACTTTTTGAGCAACTAAGGCAGAGCGAGTGGAAAATAAAGTGTCATTGCAGTATTTTGTTTCACCAAAAGTGATACCGCAGGTGTCTATTAGAGATTTGCGTATCATTTTGCCCCAAGGAATATCGTGGCGATATCGCAAATGGTCACGGTTGAAGTCAGTAGGGTTGGTATAATAGGCTTCAAAGTATTTGCCATAAATTTGCTGACGATTGTTAGCTTGGAGGGTGTTCCCGTCAACGCTTGTGTAATTAAAATAGATAATATCGGCATCCGAATTAAGGTATGAATCAAAAATTTTCCAAGCATTAGGGAGAAAAAAATCATCAGCATCTGCAAATATTAGCCATTTGCCTTTAGAATGAGGTAGCGCCAAATTGCGTGCATGACCTGCGCCATGACGATTTTTATTGAAAATAATCTGAGTGTTTTTTCTTTCCCGTCCTGGGAAATCATTGAAGTCAACAACTTGCGGGTCACTATTGTCATCCACCACAATCACTTGCGTTTCTTCATTGTCAGGTACAGATGCCAAGCAGCGTTTCAATAATTGCGGACTATTGAAATGGGGAATGATAATGGTATAGTTAATCATATTTGTATCCTTTATGGGCATTGTACTTTTGTGAGGCTTCTCTTTATTATGTTTGTTTGAGCAGTAATTGTTCTGACTTGTTTGGCTGTGATAATTCTTTACTATAATATACTATTGCTATAAGATACATGATAAGTATCAAGCTATAATTTTCCATCATCATCATCATAAATGCTGTACACAAACCAAATAAAGAAGTGTAATCTATTTTTGTTGCCTTCCTATAAGAACGTATAATGGCACAAAAAATGATTATGATGAATGCTGTTAATAAAGTAAATCCTCCATAAATAAGGATTTGTAAAATAATATTATGCGCGGAGCGTACATCAAAGAGTTCTGCGAACCAATCAGAATCTCTGATTCCATATCCTATATAGGGTGATTGAGTGATGTAATAGTATGATTCAAGCCAAACTCTTGTTCTATCAGAAAAGGTGAGATTTTTCCCCATAACATTTTCAACAAGATTAACAATCAAATTGATATTTGATATGTCATTTTGTAGAAATATGGCAAAAGATTGGAATAGGAGATAGAAGACGAATAAGGAAATAAGGATAATTTTTTTTATTTTATTGTTTGGAACAAAAAAGAATGCGAATATCAGTAATGTTCCTATTGTACTGGTCATTGAACCAACAATAAGTGGGGAAATTACTCCTACAACAGATAAAATTATAGTAGGAATAATATGTTTGACTTTCATGTTGTATGCAATGATATTGGTAACCATACCACATACTATTGTCATTCCCATTTGGTTGTAATTCCGACCAATAAGATATGCTCCACCTATAATCCCGTCCGGATTAATAACCAAAGTAAGAAAATTGAGGTATATAAGTGCCGCAAAGGTGTCAGCAAAAATCTTAATA
>CAJOPG010000035.1 GCA_905236355.1 Paludibacteraceae bacterium
CATGACGGGGACACAAACTCCATTACCGAAGCGGCTTCGTCCGTCCACAAGAATGGCGTTGACATTTTCAATGCAGGTGCCTTCTCCGATAACATAATTGGCGATGTAGTTATGTACATTGTAGATTCGTACATCATCTCCGATGGTGACATTGTGCAGGGTGGCATGTTGGATGCCGGAATGTACGCTGAGTCCTCCGGGGAGTGTGTATTCCTTGTTGAATATTCCGAGGCGTATGTTGCCAGAGAAGTGTACATCGCAGATATGCGTGGTGGAGAAATTTTCTTTAACAAGGATAGAGTTCCATTCTTGTGCGGTGCACCCTTGCGATTGAAGGGTTGCTATTTCTTGTGTGGTAAGCGTTCGGTACATGGTATGTGAGGATATAATGTTGAGTATGGAGGATGAGCGGTTAGTTTTTTTGTCGGGTTTCAACAAATACTTTTGTGAACACTTTTTTTGTATAGGCAGGGAAGTCAGCATTAATGAGCCATCCATAGTAGCCTGTATCTTTCAGGAAAACTTCGGAGAGCTGTTGTCCTTTGTATTTGCCAAAATTGAATATCTCTTGTCCGCAATTGTCGTACCCTATTTTGCCTGCGAAGTCGGCATATTGGTGAAGGGTGGTACAGTCAGACAGGGCTTCTACGGTGTCAGGCAGGTCCGGATAGCGGTCAAGTTGTGCTTGCAGGACCTCAAATGTGGCCATGGTGTCGGCATTGGCGCTATGTGCATCTTCCAGTTCTTTTCCGCAGTAAAAGCGATAGGCAGCGGTGAGTGTGCGAGGTTCGTGCTTTTGAAAGATGCTGAAAGCATCAATGAACCTGCATTTGTGGAGATCGAAGTCCACACCTGCCCGCAACAGTTCTTCAGCCAACAGTGGGATATCGAAGTTGTTGCTATTATAACCGGCGAGGTCGCACCCTTCAATGGTTTTCTCCACATCTTTAGCGATTTGGGCGAAGACCGGACATTCCCGCACATCGTCATCGGTAATTCCGTGCACTTTGCTAACAGCTTCCGGAATGTGCATTTCCGGGTTTACGCGCCATGTGCGAGTTTCGGAGGAGTAGTCGGGGAAAAGTTTGAAATAGGACAATTCAACAATCCGGTCTGAACCAATGTTCAGACCGGTTGTTTCGAGGTCGAAAAAGACCAAGGGTCTTTTAAGTTTCAGTTGCATATTAATCGTTAAGCAGCATTGGCATGAGCAGCATGACAATGTCTTCGTTTTCCTCGTTTTCGAAAGGAAGGATAAGACCAGCCTTGCTGGGGTCAGCCAATTCAATTACGACTTCGTTGGATTGTACGGCGGCGAGTATTTCAATCAAGAAGGGTGCTTTGAACCCTATATTCATAGGGCTTCCGTCATAGTTGCATTCAATGGTTTCTTCTGCAGAGGTGGAGAAGTCGATATCTTGTGCAGAGATGTTGATTTGGTTAGCGTTTAGCGCAAGTTTGATAAGGCCGGTACCCGGGTTGGCAAATACGGCCACGCGCTTAGCGGCATTCAAAATGGTTTGGCGGTCAACCACAATCTTATTTTGGTTGTTTTGCGGGATGACGGCATTGTAGTTAGGGAAGCGTCCTTCTATCTGCCGGCAGACAATGATAGTTTTTCCAAACATGAAGCATACATTCTTGTCGGTGAAAGAGATGTGCACATCTTCCTGTTCTTTTGCGAGGACATTGCGCAAAAGGTTGGCCGGTTTTTTGGGAAGGATGAAGTTGGCAGGTTCTTCGGTATGTGCTGTTACATTGATGTAGCGAACGAGCCGGTGTGCGTCGGTGGCAACCAATGTGACTTTGTCGGTAGCAAGGTCGAAGAAAACGCCATTCATGACAGGTCGTAATTCGTCGTCGGCGGTGCAGAAAACAGTTTTGTTGAGAGCGCTTAACAATGTTTCTGCAGTAATAACGAACTCGTGTGCGTTTTCCAGCGACTGAATCATTTCTGGATATTCAGCGCCGTTGACGCCCACGAACGAATAGTTACCATTGCTGCTGGCAATGTTGAGCGAAAAGTTTTGGTCGTTGATATCGAAGGTAAGTGGTTGTTCCGGGAACTCTTTGAGAGTGTCTAACAGACGTTTTGCGTCGAAAGCCACTTTTCCGGCGCCTTGTCCTTCAATTTCAAGTTGGGTGCGGATAGTGGTTTCTCCATCAGAGGCGGTAAGAGTCAGATTGCTGCCATTGATGTCGAACAATACGGATTCGAGAATCTGCAAGCTGTTTTTAGCGGCGATAATGCGACTGAGGGCTTGCATTTGTTGGAGCAGTTTTGTGCTCGATACTTGGAATTTCATATTCGTAGTGATTAATATTTGTTATTTCATTGATTTTGTTTGATAGAATCGGGGTTCGCGGTTGGTATTCCATACATAGTGTAAACCAAGGTGTCTATCTCAACCGGAACTCCATATTCGGGAACGGGCGTTTCTGTGTTACAACCGGTGAAGCCTATTCCTAAAAATGCGATAGCCGATCCTAACAGGAAGTTGGTTTTCTTGAGTAGTGCTTTTTTTAGTTTGTTCATAGTATTTTTATACAAGTGTGCAAATATACAAACTTATTTTCAACTATGCAAATAGTTCTCCTTTATTTTACTACGATCAAGAAGTAGTTCTTTTTGCCTTTTTGGAAGAGGATATATTTATTATTGAGTAGTGCTTGTGTTGTGACGGGTGTCAGAGTGTCTGTAAGTTTTTCTTTGTTCATAGAAACTCCATTAGCCTGTATCATTTTTCTTGCTTCTCCTTTAGAAGGGAAGATGTTTGTTTTTTCAGCAAGGATTTCCAGAGGAGGTATTCCTGCTTCCAAGTCGGCTCTATTGATTTCGAATTGAGGCACTCCTTCGAATACCTGCAAGAGGGTGTCTTCATCGAGTTTGTGGAGAGCATCCGCGGTTGCATTGCCGAAGAGGATATTGCTTGCTTCGACAGCAGCTTCGTAGTCCTCTCTGGAGTGTACCATTACGGTGACTTCTTCCGCCAACCGCTTTTGTAACAGGCGAAGATGAGGGGTTTGTTGGTGTTCAGCAATGAGAGTTTCTATTTCGTCTTTTGGGAGTGCAGTAAAGATTTTAATATATTTTTCAGCATCCTGGTCAGAGACATTAAGCCAAAATTGGTAGAATTTGTAAGGGGAAGTATAGCGTCGGTCGAGCCAGATGTTGCCACTTTCGGTTTTCCCGAATTTTCCGCCGTCGGCTTTTGTTATGAGCGGGCAAGTGAGAGCGTATGCGGTTCGCCCGTTCATTTTGCGCATGAGTTCGATACCAGTAGTAATGTTTCCCCACTGGTCAGACCCTCCCATCTGCATAAGACAGTTTTTGTGTTCGTTGAGCCACACGAAATCGTATCCCTGCAAGAGTTGGTAGGTAAATTCGGTGAATGACATGCCTTGCGCGAATTCGCCATTGAAGCGTTTTTTTACGGAGTCTTTAGCCATCATATAGTTGACGGTTATCAGTTTGCCCACCTCGCGTGCGAAATCAAGGAAGGTAAAGTTTTTCATCCAATCATAGTTGTTGACCAATTCGGCGGCATTGGGTGCATCGCTGTTGAAATCAAGGAATTTCTCCAACTGTTTTTTTATACATTCCTGATTGTGACGCAATGTTTCTTCGGTAAGGAGGTTGCGCTCTGCAGATTTTCCGGAGGGGTCTCCAATCATACCGGTGGCTCCTCCGATAAGAGCGATAGGTTTATGTCCGCAACGCTGCAAGTGTCGCAGCATCATGATACCACATAGGTGTCCGATATGCAGGGAGTCAGCCGTAGGGTCGATGCCGACATAGGCTGTTGTTTGTTCTTTGAGCAACTGTTCTTCCGTACCCGGCATGATATCTTGGAGCATGCCTCTCCATCTAAGTTCTTCTACAAAATTCATCATTCCTATTTTAATGGTTTTCAGCCCACAAAAATATGGATAATTTTTGACATGTGCAAATAGAATTAAAGCCCAATGATTCATTAGCTTTTGATGATTATGTCATTAGTTTTGAATTCCAATCGGTCATTAGCGTTGTGGGGTTTATGCGGCTGTTGGATGATTGCTGTGTGTGCTTAGCCGAATATGTTGTTGTTATGTTCATCTTATGTTCATCTTATGTTGATCTTATGTTCATCTTATGTTTGCCTATCCTGATTTTTAATGAGTTATATGGTATTTTTATATTATACATAAATGTAATTAACTGATAATGATATTATTGGTGGGAGGATGTGGTTGTGGCAGATAGTAAACATCAATATTCTAATGACCGATTAGGGTTGAATAGATTTTTACCGGTTTGAAGGCACAATGAGGTTTTATTGTAACTGAAAATCGGTAAGAAAGACAGCAAAAAGAAGGATTGTAAGCGTAAAACAGTTTGATGACTGATTTGGGTTAAAGATAGAAATCTTGTGTCAGTGCGTCATATTCAGCAGAGCGCAGAAGAGCGTCGGTCTGCAAAGTAAGGAAAGAGTCTTCTTGAAGTGCAGGGACCTTGTTGTAGGAAAAGGCGAGCAGGGTTCGTTTGTGAGTCTTGCGGTTATTTCCGGCGACGCGGCATCGATGGGACAGATGGAGCAGATGTTGTTCTGCCAATGCAATAACTTGTTGTTCCGCTTGTGCCGGAACTATAAGCGAGAATATGCCATGTGGACAAAGAAGCCGAGCGGAGAGAGTAAGGAGGACGGAATAGGGGAGGGAGTCGGTATGGCGCGCGACGGACCTCGCTCTATCCGGGTTTTTAAGGCTATTTTGGAAAAAAGGCGGGTTACTTACAATCAAATCGAACTGCTTTTCTTTATCAGCAGCAAAATTTTGCAATGAAAGATGGGTACAATGAAGTCGATTAGACCAAGGTGAGTTGGAGAAATTCTGTTGTGCCTGGGATGCTGCATCGGCGTCGATATCAATAGCTTCAATTTGTGCCTGTGGAACCCGTTGTGCCAACATAACGGCGACCAGTCCGCTTCCTGTGCCGATATCCAATATGCGGCAGACCGGTGGGAGATTGTTGGTGGGAGTCCATGCTCCTAACAACACGCCGTCGGTTCCTACCTTCATGCCGCAACGGGAGTCGTCGATAGAGAATTGCTTGAATCGGAAGGGCATGTCGTTAGTTGGGCATTATTGATTTTTAGGAGACAAAGAGATGAGCGGAATCAGCATTTCTTCCATGGAAATACCTCCATGTTGGAAGGTGTCGCGGTAGTATTGTGCATAGTAGTTGAAGTTGTTGGGATATCCAAAGAAGTCACTACCGGTGCAATAGACATAACTACTGGAGACATTAGGTGTGGGGAGTTTGAATTGCTTCGGATTATCCATAACAAACACATCTTTTGATTTGCAGGAAAGAGATTTGCCTACTTTGTAGCGAAGGTTGGTGTTGGTATTTTTGTCGCCGATGATAAGTACGGGATTATCCACATGTATGGTTCCGTGGTCGGTTGTGAGTATTAGTTTGTATCCTAAATCGGCGATAGTGCGGAAGAGTTGCAATGTAGGCGAGTGTCGGAACCAACTGAGTGTAAGTGAGCGATATGCGGCTTCATCGTGTGCCAGTTCCCGCATCATTTTGCTTTCTGTCCGCGAGTGGGAGAGCATATCAATAAAATTGATAACGATGATGTTGAGCGGCGATTGGATTCCTTTCAGTTTTTGAATGACTTTTTCACAATAGTCGCTTTCATTGATTTTGTAGTAGGTGTAGTTATAATGTTTGCGATATCTGTCGAGTTGTGTTTGAATAAGTTCTTTTTCGTGTAGGTTTTTCCCTTCTTCTTCGTCTTCTTCCACCCAATATTCAGGGAACATTTCTTGTATTTGCATGGGCATAAGTCCGGAGAATATAGCATTTCTTGCATATTGTGTGGCAGTGGGGAGAATGGAACAATAGATTTGCTCTTTCTGCACCGTAAAGAATTCGGAGAGGAGCGGTTGTATAGTTTTCCACTGGTCGTAGCGGAAATTGTCGATGACAACGAAGAAAAGTTTCTCTCCGTTATCTATCAGTGGAAACACTTTTTTTTTGAATATATCCGGACTGAGTAATGGTCGATTGGGCAGATTTTCGGAGGTAGCAGTGAACCATTCTGCATAATGCCGGATGATGTATTTAGCGAATTCGCGGTCGGCTTGCTGTTGCTGCATTTTGAGCATTTCGCGCATACTACTGTCGGCACTTTGCAGTTCAATGTCCCAGCGGACGAGTGTGCGTTGTATGGCGCTCCATTCATCGAAAGTGGAAGCAGTGTCAATCATGTACGATATGTCAGAGAACTCCTGCCGGTAGCTGGTGTCGGTATGTTCCTGCACAATTTCCCGTTGATGGATATGCTTTTTCAGCGTTAAGAGTATTTGATTTGGGTTGACAGGTTTGATAAGGTAATCGGCAATTTTTTCTCCGATGGCCTGATTCATAATATTCTCTTCTTCCGATTTTGTAATCATTACAACAGGAAGAGCGGGTTGTATGTTTTTTATTTCCGTCAGACATTCCAGTCCGGACATACCGGGCATATTCTCATCGAGAAAGACGATGTCGAACCTTTGGTTGCGGCACAAATCGACGGCATCGCTACCATTGTTGGCCGTGATAATGTTGTAGCCTTTTTCTTGCAAAAATATGATGTAGGGGCGCAACAAATCTATTTCGTCGTCAGCCCATAAAATAGAAGGTTGTTTCATAGGATATGGCTTATTTAGGCAGGTTAGCGATAGTTGGCAGTATAGGAGCGCCATTTGTCGATAAGTTCGGCAAAGTCGTCGGCCCACGGGGAGTCGAAGAACAGGTGTTCACCGGTAGAAGGGTGTATGAATCCTAATGTTTTGGCATGCAGTGCTTGCCGGGGACAGATGTTGAAGCAGTTGTGTATGTATTGTTTGTATTTTTGCGTGGGGAGTCCCCGTAATATTTCCGTTCCTCCATATTTTTCATCGGCAAACAGGGGGTGTCCTATATGCTTCATGTGTACGCGGATTTGGTGTGTTCTGCCAGTTTCCAGGCGACATTCCACCAAAGTGACATAAGGGAACCTCTCTAATACTCTCCAATGTGTAACGGCCTCTTTTGCAGCGGGATTGTCTTCGATATCCCAGACCCGATAGATGGTGCGGTCGTGATTGTCGCGTGCCAATGCTCCTTGGATAGTCCCATTGTCGTCCGGCATTGTTCCCCATACCAAAGCATTATAGGTTCGTTCGGTGGTATGCATAAAGAACTGGTGTGCCAGATGTGCTTTTGCCTGCGGGGTTTTAGCAATCAGCAGAAGTCCGCTTGTATCTTTATCTATGCGGTGAACGAGTCCGATGTCGGGATTGGTGATGTCGAAAGAATTATCGTCTTTGAAGTACCATGCGAGTGCATTGAGGAGCGTGCCATCCCAATTGCCGTGTCCGGGATGTACCACCAATCCTGCAGGTTTGTTGATAATCATCAGGTCTGCGTCTTCGTACACGATATTCAAGGGGATGTTTTGCGGAGTGATGGTATAGTCAATAGGTTCACGGTCAAGCAACACTTGTAGCACATCCCCCGGTTTGACTTTGTAGTTGGAGGCGACGGGTTTCCCGTTGGCCCATATATTGTCAGCATCAGCAGCCACCTGAATACGGGTGCGTGAAGTATCTGGCATGTGTTCAGCCAGATATTTATCCACACGGACAGGTGTCTGCCCTTTGTCCACTTCGCATCTGTAGCGCTCTATCATGGGGTACGCTTTTAGAAGAAATTATCTTCCTCTGTTTCATCCGTTTCCATTCGTTTTTCAGGGTTGGTGGAGAGGGAGAGATTGATATGCGAGCCTTCCAATACCCATTGTCCTCCTCGAGGAGTCTGCATATAGATATAGGACGAATCGGTGGAAGATGGTTCGTCGTAATTGACGGCCCCTACAATCAGTCGAGAACCCAACAAAATTCTTCTTGCTTGTGAAAGGGTTTTACCTTTGAGGTCGGGCACATAAGTTTGTTGTGTCCCTTTGCCTTTACCTACGACGAGTTCCACATTGCTTCCTTCTTCCAGTCTGGTGCCGGCTTCCAAGGATGCTCCTCCTTGCCTTACATCCAACACAAGGTCGCGATATTCTGATGGTTCGTAGCGGATATCGGTTACATTGATACCGATGGCTTTTAGTGTGGCTTCGGCCTGACGATAGGAAATGTCGCGCAATTCCGGCAAGGGCACGCTCCGCTGTACTTTAGCATTAATAATGACATAAATATCTCTACCCTTTTTGACATGTGCACCGGCGGGCGGGTTTTGTTCTACAATAGTTCCCAGCGGCACCTTGCGTGAGTAGGTGGAGTCGATAACTTCGGCATCAATGCCCAAAGTGTGCAGATTCATGCGTGCCTCTTCCAAGTACATGCCGCAGATTCCGGGAACTTCCACTTCCTGTCCATGGTGAGTATGCCGGTTAAGCCAAAGGAATATGCATCCCACCAACAAGAGTCCCACCAACAGGGCAATCAACAGATTGAGGATTACAAAAGCTGTATTAGACTTCAATAGTTTTTTCCAGTCGATTTTCATAAGTTCGCTATTTTACGGCTACAAAGATAGGAATAATAATTAAAAATTGAAAATGAAAAATGTTGTATAGGCCGATTTGAAATAAATAGGGAAAGATTTCCGTATTTCAGAAAGTTGTTGTACCTTTGTGGCGTCTTATGGTGTGTTGTTATTGCGTACAAATGACTACGCCCCAAGGGGACTCAATAATTGGCTCATATTATCAGTGATATTGTCAGTTAACACGATCAGAGATACTGTCAGTTAATATGGCCGGTTTTGTTGGGAGAAGGATAATGTTATATTATAGAACAATATAAATCAAACAATTATGTCAAAAGTAACCGTTGTAGGCGCAGGCAATGTAGGTGCAACATGCGCTAATGTGTTGGCAGTGAATGAAGTTGCCAATGAAGTATGTCTTATCGACATCAAAGAAGGTCTTGCAGAAGGCAAGGCTATGGATATTATGCAGACAGCCCAGTTGATGGGTTTTGACACTGTAGTGAAGGGTGTTACCAACGACTATAGTCAGACGGCCGAGTCAAATGTAGTGATTATTACTTCAGGTCTGCCTCGCAAGCCGGGTATGACTCGCGAGGAACTGATAGGCGTTAACGCGGGAATTGTGAAGAGTGTTGCCACTCAAGTTCTTAAATACTCACCCGATGCTATATTAGTAGTGGTATCGAACCCGATGGACACTATGGCCTATCTTACGCTTCATGCTCTTGGTTTGCCTCGCAACCGCGTTATTGGCATGGGTGGTGCTCTTGATTCAGCCCGTCTCAAATATTTTCTCTCGCAAGCACTTCAGTGCAATGCCAATGATGTAGATGGTTTTGTAATTGGTGGTCATGGTGACACAACAATGATACCTCTTACAAGTTATACTACTTACAAAGGTATCAATGTAAGCGAATTCCTTTCGAAAGAGGAATTGGAGCAGGTGGTGAAGAATACGATGATAGGAGGTGCAACATTGACGGGCTTGCTGGGAACTTCTGCTTGGATGGCTCCCGGTGCTGCTGCTGCTTCTGTGGCCGAGGCTATTATCAAAGACCAGAAGAAGATGATACCTTGTTCTGCTGCTCTTGAGGGCGAATATGGTATGCATGACATAACAATAGGTGTGCCTTGTATCATAGGGAAGAACGGTATTGAGAAGATTCTCGAACTCAACATCAGCGATGCAGAACGCCAAAAGTTGAAAGAATCGGAGGTTGCTGTTCGGAAAACCACAGCAGTGCTTAAGGACCTCAATGTTCTCTAAGCAGGGAGCATATAATAAAGGGGCGGGAGAAAATTCCCGCTCCTTTTTGTATATATCCGTAAAAAGGCTCTTTACCTAATCTTCCGTTACTTCACCCAGCAAAGTGGCGGCGGTGGCATACAAAATCTTTACGCGGACAAATTCTCCGATATGTCTTCCCTGTCGTGGGAATACAACCGTTTTGTATTGCGAGGTTCTGCCATACATCTGTTCCCTACTGCGTTTGGCAAAGCCTTCAACCAATACTTCTACCGTTTTCCCGACCTCCCGTTCGTTGCTCTGTTTAGACAATTCCTGTTGCAGAGCGATAATCTCATTCAGGCGCCGCACTTTTTCTTCTTCGGGGATATCGTCCGGCAGATGTTTGGATGCGTAGGTGCCGGGTCTTTCGGAATATTTGAACATGAAAGCGGTGTCAAACCCGACTTCCCTCATCAGAGAGAGGGTGGCTTGGTGGTCTTCAATGGTTTCGCTATGAAATCCGCAGAACACATCTGTTCCGATGGTAGCCGTCGGCAGGATTCTCCGAATGGCGGAGATACGCTCCAAGTACCACTCTCTGGTGTATTTGCGGTTCATCAGTTTGAGTATTCTATTGCTTCCGCTTTGGACAGGCAGATGAATGAATTTGCACAAGTTGTCGTGGCGGGCTATCACCTCAAGTGTTTCGTCTGACATGTCTTTTGGGTGAGAAGTGGTGAATCGTATGCGCATGTCGGGCACGGCAATAGCTACCGCTTCCAATAGTTGCGGGAATAGGATGTCGTTGAACTTATAGGAGTTGACATTCTGTCCTAACAAGGTTACTTCTTTATAACCTTTTTGCTCCAGATCGCGCACTTCATTGAGGATAGATTCTATATCACGGCTTCGTTCCCTGCCTCGGGTGTAAGGCACGACACAATAGGAACAAAAGTTGTTGCAGCCGCGCATAATGCTGACAAACCCGCTAATGCTTTTTCCTATTCTTGAGGGCAGAATATCCCGATAGGTTTCAGTGGTGGAGAGTTGCACATTAAGCGCACGGTGTCCCTGTTCGGCTTGTGCAAGTAGGTTGGGGATGTCTAAATAGGCATCCGGTCCCGCCACAAAATCCACCTTATATTTACCAATCAGTTCTTGTCCGGTTCGTTCTGCCATACAGCCGATGACTCCTATAATAACAGAACAGTTGCCTTGTTTTTGGCGTTTGCTGTTGAGTTCGTGTAAGCGGGAAACAATTTTTTGTTCCGCATTGTCGCGAATGGAGCAGGTGTTAAGCAGGATAACATCCGCCGATTCTACCGTATCTGTCAACCGATAGTCGGTGGTCTGCATGATGGCGGCGACGACTTCGCTGTCTGCAACATTCATTTGGCAACCATAGGTTTCTATATAAAAGTGCTTTTGCATAAAAGGTGGCATTCTTGATGGCTAACTGCATGGAAACCGCCGCTGATGCCGGTTGCGTTTCCTGTCGGCTGCAAAGGTAGATAAAAAGATTTAGATATGCATTATTTTTGTGAAGAGACCATGTTGCTACGACCTGTTTAATACAAAAAATGAATATTTTTTCAAAAAAATTTGCATATTAAAAATAAAAGGTGTACCTTTGCACTCGAAAACAAATAAAATTTTCATAGTTAAGGTTTAGGTTTAATGACCACAAGTTGCAGGGATGCAACTTGTGGTTTTTAGATAACTATGGCGAAACTACCGGTGATAAGCAGTTGGATTCTGATAGAACTATGGAGGAAACAATTCTTATAATAGTGATAGTTGTGTGCTGCACATTGGCTCTTCTTTTCGTAGGCTGGATTGTTGTCCGGCATCAGCGTAAGATTAGCAATGTCAGAATAATAGAGACAGATAATAGGGACGGTTGGAGCGGGCATGATGCGGAGGAATACACCGGTCAGTCGAATGCGGCGCAGGCACATTCGCTATTTCTTGCGGGTGAGGGGACGGAGGATGACAGAAAGGGGACCCGTAAGGATGAAATGGGGAGTCGGGATAAGGGAGAGGAAGAGAAGTGTACACAAGAACAGCCGGAGGAGATGTTGAATATTACGGATATGGACGAAGTGAAGAAAGGATTCATCTATTCGGAAATACTGAAGAGCAAATTTTGAAAAACAAGATATAATATGGCAATAGTTTATTTATCAGCAGAGGGACTGCAAAAATTGAAAGACGAACTCGTTTATTTAGAGGGAGTAGAGCGCCCGCGCGTTATTGCGGCCATTCAGGAGGCGCGTGATAAAGGAGACCTTAGCGAGAATGCGGAGTATGATGCGGCAAAGGAAGAGCAAGGTAAGTTGGAGAGTAAGATAGCCTTGCTCAAAGAAAAGATAATGGATGCGCATATCATAGACGAAAGTCGCATCAAAACCGACGAAGTACAGGTGCTGACAAAAGTGAAGATAAAGAACTTGAAAACCAATCAGGTACTGTCTTACCAGTTGGTGACAGAGGGAGAGGCCAATTTTAAGGAAGGCAAGCTTTCGGTTAGCACTCCAATAGCGAAGGGTCTGCTTGGAAAGAAAGTGGGAGAAGTGGCGAAAGTAACTGTTCCTGCCGGAGTCATGGAGTTTGAGATACTTGAAATAGGATTCTAAATATTCTGATAAATATGACAATATTTTCGCGTATTATAAAGGGGGAATTACCTTCTTATAAGGTGGCAGAGGATGAGAAATTTTATGCTTTTTTAGATATAAACCCGCTGACCAAAGGTCACACTTTGGTGGTTCCGAAGTTGCCGGAGCCGGAGAGTGATTACATATTTGACCTTGACGATAGCACATTGGCAGATATGATGGTGTTTGCCAAACGAGTGGCGACGGGGATGCGGAAGGCCATTTCTTGCAAGCGCATAGGTGTGGCTGTATTGGGTATGGAGGTGAATCATGTACATATTCATCTGATTCCGCTGAAGAAGGAGTCGGATATGCTGTTCTCCAATCCGAAATTGCATCTTGATTCTGAGGAAATGGCTCAGATAGCCAATTCTATAGCCGTTGCTATAGATGGCGAACTGTAACCTAATTATTAATAATATTATATTTTAGATTTCGACAATGAAAAGAATCTATTCTTTGCTGTTTGTAGTGCTTTTTGCTATGGGCAGTTTTGGTGCCGATCGTGCACACACACTCAAGGTGTATAACTGGGCAGACTACATTGATGAAGATGTTCTCAACAGTTTCCCTGCTTGGTACAAGCAGATGACGGGTGAGGATGTGGAGGTTATTTATCAGACTTTCGACATCAACGAATCGATGCTTACCGAGATAGAGGTAGGTCATGAAGATTACGATGTGATTTGTCCGTCGGAGTATATCATAGAGCGCATGTTGAAGGCCAATCTGCTGCAGCAGATAGACAAGACGCTTATTCCTGATTCGTTGCAATGGTTTGACAATGTGGCACCGTTTGTAGTGGAGAAGTTTCGTCTGATGTCTGAAGATGTGGATGTTAACGATTATACGGTAGGCTATATGTGGGGAACAACCGGTTTCTTGTATAATCCTGCGTTTGTGTCTGCAGAGGAGTTAGATAGCTGGGGTGCTATCTTGAATCCGAAGTTTGAAGACAAGATATACATGAAGGATGCTTTTCGTGATGTGTATTCTGTAATTGTGTTGTATGCTTATTATCAAGACATATTGGATGGTAAGGTGACACGCACCGATTTGGTGAAGAATATCACGAAAGAGCGTTTGGATTCAGTAGAGCATATTTTGTTGGCTGCCAAAAAGAATGTAGCCGGTTGGGAAGTGGATTTCGGTAAAGAGGAAATGACGAAAGGGAGGGCTTGGATGAACCTGTCGTGGTCGGGTGATGCACAATGGGCAATTGACGAGTCGCCGGTTCCACTGGAGTATATCGTGCCGAAAGAGGGTTCCAATGCATGGTTCGATGGTTGGTGTATTCCCAAGTATGCCGTCAATACAAAAGCTGCGGCGTGGTGGATTAACTATATGTGTCTGCCGGAGAATGCGATTAAGAATATGGAGTTCATAGGCTATGTGTCAGTCATAGCTTCGCCTGAAGTGCTGGATTGGGCAGACGATGAAGAGATAGAAGAGACAGCAGATTTGACCTATTTCTTTGGTGAAGGTGCAGAGGCTGTACATGCTAACCAGGTGCTTTATCCTGATCAGAGTGTGATTGACCGTTGTGCACTAATGCATGATGCCGGTGATATGAACGAGGAGTTGGTAAAGATGTGGAACAGGGTGAAAGGCGACAACTTATCAAGCACCATGCTGTTGGTTGTGCTTGTGGTGTTGATTCTCTTAATAGTGTTTGTGGTGATGCAGTTTGTCAATAAGCGTAATCTTAAGAATGCGCAGCAACGCCGTCGCAGAAAATAAACAAGACGATAGAAAATAACAAGGGCATTCCGATAAGGGATGCCCTTTGTTTTATATTTATTATATGAAACCTATTGGCGGAATTAAACCTGCGCATATTTGATTCTATTCATCGGCATGTTGTCACTGCTGCGCATATAATTACTATGGTGTGGTCTGCTGAATAACTAACGAATCACTAAAGAATCACTAAAGATTTGTTGCTGTTATCTTGCAGCAAACCGCCAATAGAAGTGCTACATCTTTATTCCGCCAACGAGGATATGAATGTTGTGTGAAAGTAGTGGGAGGCTTTATCCTGTTTCCAATCATTCATTAGACAATTTTGCGCTTACAAGTTTTTGTAGATAGAGGAAAGAATGATAGGTTCCTGAACTCTGATAGTCTTCGAAATGTTTCGAAATGAAAGGCAGAAAAGCGTCTGCATCGTGTTATATAACTGTATGTTATGATAAATATGTTTTATAACATACTTTTGATTAAGGAGGAATTTGACCTAAAACGAAAGGAATTGGGGCAAGTTTTTTTATTTTTGCGGCAATTTAATTTTAAAGTGTATAATGTATGAAAAAGATTTTTCTTGTTTTGACTTTTGTTGGTGTTTCAGTGTTTGCATTTTCCACTGACCGCTATGTATCCCCTTCGGGTGATAACAGTAATAATGGCTTGAGTTGGGCAACTGCAAAAGCCACAATCCAGAATGCCGTGAATGCATCTTCTGCGGGAGATAATGTGCTTGTGGCATCGGGAATTTATAATGAAACGGTCTCCCTTAAAGACGGTGTGAACATTCGTGGCGGTTACAATGCGGCAACGGGTTTGCGTGATATGGATGTTTTTCAATCGATTCTTGATGGTACTGGTCTGGGCAAGTTTTTGATTGTTAAATATTCGCCGGATTGTGTTAATCCCACTTATGTTGAAGGCATGATTCTCCAAAACACCGACTATGCAGGTGAAGGCGGTGGTGCATTTATTCGCGGTAATGTGATATTGGACCGCTGCATTATTCGCAATTGCAAGGGAACGGGTGGTGGTGGCGTGTATGCAAATGCAGCCAGTGCTGATGTTCCGGCGGTAATTAAGAATACTACTATTGAATTGTGTGATGCTTCCAGCAGCGGAGGCGGGGCTTATCTGTATGCTAATGCTGTGATGGATGGTTGTATTGTTCGTGGTTGTGGTGGCAAGTATGGTGCCATTCGTGCTCACAAGGCCGGTTGTGTGATTAAGAATACCATTGTCCACAATAACTCATGTACTGTGGATGGTTGGCCGAACTCCGGTGGAATCTTTAACGAGGCAGGTGCACAAGTAATCAATTGTACCGTATGCAATAATTATGGCGCCCAATATGCAGGTGTTCACTCTGTATCGGAAGTATATAATTCCATCTTCTGGGGTAACAAGAGCGAAGACGGTTTTGCAGAGCCTGCTAACTTTATCAGTGCTGAAAGCGGAGGTTCAAGTCACAACTATGCAGACCAGGGCTTTGATGGCGAGTCATTTGCCAAAAACAATATGTCTCTCAACAACATGGCCGCAGATGGTCCTCACTTCAACAACCCCACTACTTTTGTAGGTATTCCTACCAACGCGGGAGAGATAGCCGCTATGCGTGCGGCTGATTTTTCCCTGCTTGCGACTTCTCCACTGATAAACAAAGGTAGAAGTGACAAGGCTCCGGCAGATGACATTCTCGGTGTGAGTCGTCCTGTAGGTAGCGGCGTAGATGTTGGGGCCTACGAATACGACCCTGATGCCGTTGGCGTAGCAGTGACAGGCGTGGAGTTATATGAAGACACCATATTTATTATACAAGGTAATGTAGGTGGTGCTACGGCTATTATCTATCCTGCCAATGCCACCAACAAGCGTTTGACATGGAGCATAGATAATCCGGCTATAGCCACAATTGATGACAATGGTGCTATCACGGCAGTGGCTGTTGACACTACCATTGTACGTGTGACGACGGTAGATGGCGGATTTACCGACAATGCGGTAGTGGTTGTTCTGCCCGTTCCTCCGGTATATTATCCGAAAGAAGTGCTGGAGGCGGATGATTTGTACAAGATAGAAGATTATACTGTTCCATCGTTTATACCATTCCTTGTAGCCAAAGAGGCGGCACGTATTGATAGTGCAACTTGCGAGGACTTGACGCTTATCACTGCAGCCTTGCAGGAGATGAATGAGGCTATTGGAAAGTTGGTACCGAAGACGGAACCTTATAATATGGTAGCCAACTTCAATGGCGATCCCAAAACAAACATGGCTTTTTGCTGGTTTACGAATGAGGGGGTGACAGAAGGTAAGGTGCAGTTGTTGGCAAAGAAAGGTGCAACGGCGGATGACTTTGAGTCGGGTGCAGGCGTGATAACAATAGAAGCCGTTCCGACCACGACGAAGCCTTTGAACTATGCTGTTTCTACCTCGGGTATTTTAAAAGGCGCTAATTTGCCAAGCAAAACGAAATACACGTATGTGAGTCACAAAGCGATAGCGGAAGAGTTAACTCCGGGAACGGACTACTCATGGCGTGTGGGCTATGCGGGGCATTGGAGCGAGATTGCGCAGTTCCATACTCAAGATGCAGAGCAGGGAGCATTCAGTTTTGTGTACATGAGTGATAGCCATATAATGGACAAGGAATATGTGGACAACGCTCGCTGGTGTTCGGAGGCATTGGTGAAAAATGAAAAGGATGTAAAATTCTGCGTATTCCCGGGCGACTTTGTGGAGACGGGAACCGAGGCCAACTCAGAGTGGGAGTGGGAGAGATGGTTTGAAGAGTCAATACGACCGGTGATAATGCAGATGCCGATTATACCTACCGATGGTAATCACGATGACAGTAACAACTTGAACTACGACTACCACTTCAATACTGATTGGGAATTTGCTCAAAATGCGCATACCCATCCACAATTCAGCGGTATTACTTATAGTTTTGTGTACGGCGATGTGTTGTTCCTTGTCTATTCGTTGCAAGACTGGTGGCGCGCAAGCGGGAGTAGTGCTGCTAACCGTGTGTCATCATATCTGACAAACGATGTAGGAAACTGGTTCAGAGAACAAGTGGCGGCACACCCCAATACCAAATATCGTGTAACACTGGCTCACAAGAATATCTTCTCAGGTTCAGGTCACTCAGTGGATGACGAGACACCGATGTTCCGTGACATTATGTTGCCTATCTTCAAAGAGTGTGAGATTGATCTTGCCATCCAGGGCCACGACCACTGCTACGAGGTGATAGGCCCGGTTAATCCGGATACTCGCAAGACTATCACAAGTGCAATCACAGGTGTGGAGACAACAACAGTGAATACCAACACTAATATGACAGGCTTGCAGGGCGGCACATTTGATGTAACCGACGGAACGCTGTATTTCATTGGTGCTACTTGCGGTAGGAAACGCTACTATCCGTATAGCCGCGATAAGATGGAAGAGAACTACAACAAGCATAAGGTAACCGACTATTTCGACCTGTTCACCAGTAAGTTTGGTCAACCGGGTGCTCCAAGTTATACACGCTTCAATGTATCATCGGAGGGGATAGAGATGAAGACCTATCAGGTGGATAATAGTGGTAATTCCGCTATATACAACACCATCAATGTAGTGCGGAGGGAGCGTCATGGTGTACCTACGGGTTATGAGAATATGGTGGAGGAAGTGAGTGTGAACGATGGTGAGAAGTTTATCCGCAACGGACAACTATTCATTCGCAGGGACGGCAAGACTTATAATGTGTTGGGTGAAGTAATCAAATAATTTTGTTTAATCTGCTCAGATTGTGAACAATGGAATTGTATGAAAAGATGTTTGATTCTGATGCTTGTTGCATTCGTCTTGCTTGGGGCGCAAGCGGCGAATATGTTCGTCCGTCCCGACGGATCGGATAGCAATGTTGGCACCTCGTGGTCTGCTGCCAAACTCACTATTAAGAAAGCACTCGCCACAGCAGAGGTGGGCGACACCGTTTTCGTGGCGCAG
>CAJOPG010000036.1 GCA_905236355.1 Paludibacteraceae bacterium
AACTATGTCAAGCACTCACAAAGCGCTGTGGTATTTATAATGTGCTTAAACCGAAATAAGTATTATGGAATGTTAATAAGTAAGTGATGGTTTCTATGAAATTTTCTGCCAGGCTTAGAATCACCCAATAATCACCCAATAATCACCCAATAATCACCCAATAATCACCCAAAACTGCTACAGACAAACAAACTTATTAAAAACGGGAATTATGGATGTGCCGATTTAGACTGGAAGTATGTATGCAGAAATTTTATCAACAATGGTTGATGGTGGTATTTATGGAATATAGGTCTCAATGATTTGAACATCATTGCCATTAGGTGTCAACACAACATCTTCCGTCGTCGCCGGAAGCAAAATGGCTTCTCCTTTGTTCAATAGCAATGGCTGCCCATTTTCCATATAGTTATCTGCTAAGAGCCATGCGCTGCCTTGAGCGCATATATAGATAACAAAACTATCCAGTAAGAAGTAATTTCTTCCAATAGGATGACAGAAAGTCAGCAAATTAGCAGTAAAATGACTGTTTTGAACCAAGTTCACAACCCCAGTCTCCTTATGTTCATAGTCCACTATGGGCTGTTTGTTATGTTTATAATTCAGCACGTCAAGAGCCTCGTTTACATGAAGTTGTCGTTGTTTCCCGTCTAACCCGGAACGATTATAATCATATAACCGATATGTCAGATCTGAAGTCTCTTGGATTTCTATTACCTGTATTCCTCCATATATTGTATGCAACAAACCCGCGGGAAGCGCAATTGCATCGCCTTGTTTGACAATCACTTCATTGATCAGGGACTCAAAAGTCCCAGCCTCCAGATGGGCTTTCACCATCTCACGAGAAGTATCTTGGTTAAAGCCTAATACCATTTTAGCATCCGGCTCGCAATGAGTCACATACCACATTTCATCTTTCCCCAACGCTCCATGTTTGTCTAACGCCACTTCATCATTTGGATGCACCTGCATACTTAGTTTCTCTTGTGCATCGATTGTCTTTATTAGCAGCGGGAATAGATTGCCATATTGTTCATACACATGATCTCCCACTAAATCAGCCATATACACTTCCACTAATTCATTCAAATCATTGTCCGCCAAGTAGCCGTTTGCTGCTACTGACACATCATCCCCATAGGCAGAAACCAACCATTGCTCCCTACCCCATATTTTGGGCTTATCAATTATATGAAACTTCAGTGGATATAACTTCATCTCAGTTGATTGAATTCTCTATTGCATCAGGTGTTGTTGCCAGCGCCAAGCCGAAGCAAGTGTATCTTCTACCGTTTCTTCTGCTTTCCAGCCAAGCACATTATTAGCTTTTTCCGGATTGGCCCACACTTTTTCTATGTCCCCTTCGCGTCGTCCCACTATTGTATAAGGAACATTTACGCCGGTTGTTTTCATAAAACTATTTAGCAGTTCCAACACCGAAAGTCCCCTACCCGTTCCTAAATTGAACAATTCCACCTGCTCCGCGCTTTTGTCTTCCAACATTCTTCTCACAGCCACCACATGTGCCTTGGCCAAATCCACCACATTGATATAGTCTCTGATACACGAGCCGTCAGGTGTATCGTAGTCGTTTCCGAAGACGCGTAGTTCTTTGCGAATACCGGCGGCGGTTTGTGTGATGAAAGGTACTAAATTCTGCGGCACGCCATTAGGCAATTCTCCTATAAGTGCTGACGGGTGAGCGCCTATCGGGTTAAAATAGCGTAGCAAAATGGCTTTCAAGTTACTATCTGCATGGGCCGCATCGCGAATAATCTCTTCATTTATCTGTTTTGTATTTCCATAAGGCGACAATGCAGGTTTGATTGGGGCGGTTTCACTCACCGGTAATACATCCGGCTGACCATAAACCGTACAGGATGAAGAGAACACGATATTTCTTATCTCATGTTTCTTCATCAGTTCCAACACAGTGATGAGCGACAACAAATTGTTTTTGTAGTACAGAAGCGGCTTCTCCACCGATTCGCCCACAGCCTTGCTTGCCGCAAAATGAATCACTGCACAAATATCAGGATACTTGCTCAATGCAGTCTCCATCTGCTCTGAATCAGAACAATCAATCTGTTCAAAAGGCGGACGAACGCCCGTTATCTTTTCTATGCCGTCGATGCTATCACTGGTGGAATTCGACAGGTTGTCCACTATCAATACATCAAACCCTGCATTTATCAGTTCTACAACTGTATGCGAGCCTATATATCCGGTTCCTCCGGTTACTAATATGCGTGCCATAATCGTTTGTCTGCGTAGGTGTTAAAACAATTTACGAGGATAGACGCCTTGTTCTATCAATTCTGCTATTTTTGCCACGACCTTCTCTCTGTCTTGAGCATAGGTTACCCCAAACCACTTTGCAGGTGTGTCCAACACTTTGCAAGTCACCCTACCCGCCTTTATCAAGTCGTTCACTACCGTAGGAATATATATTTCCGACTTGGGTTCCTGACCATGTTCTTTCAGAAATTGAATCAACGCCGTTTCTGAATAGTCAAAATACTCAGGCGTAAAGCCCCACATATTCATTGAGACCGGCGTGTTGGGCGCTAACTCCACAGTTTCACCCTGTTCGTCTTTGAAATATATCTTTCCGTTTGTCTCTTCTATATTGATGCGCTCCACAACATCTGTCAAATATCCTTCCGCATCCGTCTGACACACACCGCGATTCACACTGCCGTTCTCCGACAATGTATTCCCTACCCGATAACCGGCCATGCAATATTCATTCTGCTTGCCACTGACCGAATTCAAGAAATCTGCCAACACCTCAAATGACTCTTTCCCATAAAAGTCATCTGCGTTGATTACGGCAAAAGGTTCTTTGATAACATCTTTACCCATCAGTACAGCATGGTTGGTCCCCCATGGTTTGGTGCGTCCTTCAGGAACAACAAAACCGGCAGGTATCTTGTCTATTGATTGGAAACATACTTCACAAGGTATCTTATCCGCATATTTTGCGAGTACTACTTTGCGAAAATCGTCTTCAAAATCTTTACGGATAACAAACACAATCTTGCCAAAGCCGGCACGCAATGCATCAAACACAGAATAGTCCATTATTGTCTCGCCGTTAGGCCCCAGTCCATCCAGTTGTTTCAATCCGCCATAACGGCTGCCCATTCCGGCTGCAAGTACAAAAAGTGTAGGTTTCATAATAGTATTATATTTTATGGGTTAATAGTCATTTGATTACTGTTCTTCCCGTATCACATAACGCGCCGTACGGCGTGTGGTCTGCGACAACAATATTGTTTTGCCGGCAGTTTGTTTCTTCACTATCTCCGGTGTCGTTCCACGAATTGTCAATAGCGACAAGCCCATATTGAAAGTCACCGAATATTTCTTTTTCAAATCATCTATCATCTCATCCACATGGCGCGACTCATCCACACATACCGATACGGTTACCGCACTACTTTGTATCAACGACACCTTCAGATGATGTTTGTATATCACTGAGAATATTTGATTCAATGAGTCTTCCAGTACAAATGAGAAATCCTTCGGGCGAATGGTTATCAACACTTGACGCTTGCGCCATATATATACAGGCACATTGCTAATGCGCTCTTGCGTGTCACAAATAACCGAACCTTCTGCCGTTGCATCGGCAAAGGGACGTACATACAAGGGAATTTTTTTGTTCTCCAGGGGGCGTATTGTCTTCGGATGAATGACTTGCGCTCCGCTATATGCCAACTCCACAGCATCATAATACGACAATTTTGGTATCAACACCGTATCGTCAAATAGGCGCGGGTCTGCATTCAGCACACCGGGCACATCTTTCCATATTGTCACACTCTCTGCATCTAACAAGTTGGCAACAATTGCCGCCGAATAGTCACTTCCCTCACGCCCCAAGGTTGTTCGCAGCATATCCCCGCCGGATAATGACAATGTCCCGCCGATATAACCCTGTGCCACATAGCATGTCGCAGGATGATTTCTGATATATTTACGCAGATTGTTCTCTGACAAAACCATATCCACATGTGCATCTCTATGAGTGGCATCTGTCCGGAGCAACTTGCTCATATCCAAATACACATTAGTGATGTCGGCTTCATTAAGCACACAAGACACTATTTGCGTTGATATCAACTCACCGCATGATACTATCTGATCATAATATTCATCGTAATCGGTTGGGAGTTCCTGCCGGCGAAGAAGTGTTGCTATTTCCTGCAGAATCGCCTCTATTCCGTCTCGCAACAAGGCATGATAGCGCAGAGACAACTCATCTATGACTGAATAGTGATACTGGCGTATATCATCCAACTGACGGAATGCCATCTCAAGTTCGCGGCGATAACCAAAGTCGGCCACGCGCTCAAGCGCATTGGTCGTTTTACCCATTGCAGAAACCACCACCACAAGATCAGTAGAGGCCTTGCCTACTATTGACACCAGGTTCCGAATACCCGCTGCGTTTCTTACCGATGCACCACCGAACTTATATACTCTCATGGCATTATTCCGTTTTCAAAAAAAGACGCATTCGTAAGCGTCTCTTTTTCTGTGGGTAGTGATGGATTCGAACCACCGAAGCGATTACGCAGCAGATTTACAGTCTGCCCCATTTGGCCACTCTGGAAACTACCCGACTCTTGTTTGCGATTGCAAAGATACTCCTTTTTATCTAAATAGACAAACTCTCTCTCTTTAAAATTTGGTTTATAGAAGTTCCTGAATTTATTGAAGTCCGCTATATATCTTCCAAATTCGCCATACGCATTGCAGTATAGGCCCCTTCTATTCCTTTGTTTCCCAACTTTCCTCCTGCACGATCCAATGCCTGCTGCTTGTCCAATGTCGTCAGCACGGAAAATATTACCGGCGTATCACCTTTTGCATTGAGCAACGTGACACCTTGTGTTACGCTCTGACACACATAATCAAAATGCGGCGTATCACCCTTTATTACGCAACCTATCACAATGATAGCATTATACTCATGCAGCCGCTCTGCCGCTGCATAGGTCAGTTCCACGGTACCGGGCACATGCGTCACCACCACATTATCTTCATCCACACCGGCACTCAGCAATGTTGACACTGCACCTTCCAACAATGCATAGGTCACATCGCTGTTCCAATCTGACACTATCACTGCATAGCGCTGACGAGCAAGAATCTCTCCGCTCGGAAGACTATTTGCGTCATATTCGGATAAATTATGCAGATGGCTCGCCATTTATTTTGTCAATGCAATATACTTTTCAACATCTTGAGCCTCTGACGATTGAGGATACTTCTCACGAATTGTGACAAACGCTTTGTTGGCTGCCTTGTTATTTTCAATGCTCATATAGGCAATGCCAGCTTTCTTCAATGCCATCGGAGCGAGCAACTCGTTGTCTGACTTTGCTGCCTTCTCAAAATAACGAATGGCCTGCTCAGTCTCGCCCATTTGAGCAAGTGCGTCACCGGTCTTCATAGCAGCTGCCGGGGCAATGTTCAAGTCATTGGCAGTATATTTCTTCAGATACTTTACAGCCGACTCATAATCACCCAGATTATAGTAACAGATTCCGGCATACAAAGCGGCAAGTTTGCCGGGCTTGGTAATACCATATTCATCCGCAATTGCTTCAAAACCTATGCAATCTGCTTCGTCACCATTGAGAGCGGTCTCATAGTTGTCTGCTGCAAAATACACCACTGCTTTTGCAATCTCATCGCTGGCGGCTGCCGCTTTAGGTTTCAGATAATAGTTATTGAAGGCCAGCACCGCCAGAATAACGGCGATAATTCCACACAAACACCACATCAGGAGGTTCTGATTCGCGATAATCCATTGCCCTGATTTGGTCAGTGCCTCTTGCACTTCCACATTCTCTTCTTTTTGTACTTTCTTTGCCATATTTATGTTGTTTTTTTAATTTCTTTTTATTCGACTACCGGCGAGAAGAGGCTTGAGCCGCGTAAACACTCGCACAATAGCGTGCAAAGATACTACTTTATTTTCAAATGCAGAAATCTTATCACACTTTTTTTGAAAAAAGTTTCCATCTGTCTTCTCCCATATCCTGTACCACACCATTTTATGCCATATCTTCGCTTAACAGAATATCGTTTCATTCTCTCTTCATAATTCATTGAAATTCAACAGGACTCTTGGATTCTTTTTGGGCTGTTTCTTGTGTTCTTCCAAAGTTTGCATGAGATTGCGTACAGAATATTTTACACTTTTCTATATTTGCTCCTCATTTTTTTATTTTTATTATGCATTGTTTTTTATATCTTTGCATACGACAAGAATACAAGCCATCGGGCTGCGTGTCGGAGACCGGAAAACTCAACACACATTTTTATCCGGGGCTCTTGGTCGATTAATGGCGGGCTGCTGTTTGCTTGCAAACCGGGCAGATTACAAAGATCGGACAATCCTCAAATCCTGTTTATCGGGAGTTTTCTCTGAGCAAGGTACACGCAGCCCTTTTTGTATATATATAGGGCAAACAATGTGTAGTTATACCGTCAATAGTTGACTTAATAACGCCAAGCAAGAGAAACAACTATGCAGTGAGTAGTTGCTGAAAGCTCAAACGGATTACCTTCCTGAAATTCATGAGCATACACATGGCTTTGCTCCAGTTTGAATTGATAGGCAATACCCGCCACCCAATGTGCATTCCTGAAATCACAGCCTATAGATGCCCAATGACAGGCCTTGATGTTCTTGAAATCTGTATCAGTCCGGGTGTCTTCTGAGCCGGGAAGTAAAATGTAGTCCGCTTTTCTGAAATCAGATTGATAGGCATAACCTGCATGAAGAAAGCAATGATGACCGACTACCCATTCTGCACCTGCTTTCAGTGTGTGTACATCTTGCAGAGCCTTGTCAACCTGATGACTATAGTCATACTCAAAAGATAGCAACCCTTTCTCTCTCAGTTGCAATGCAAGTCCGGCAGTCGTGCGCATAGGCAGTTGATAATGGCTTATTGTATAGGTGTTTGTCATTAACGGGTCCACTATTACCGATGCCTCCGTACTGTTTAAATCGAACCTGTTACTGAACTTCATGTTGTACCAAGTCGGCGATAATATTGATAGTCCCATGCGCAAATAGTTCGTTGGGCGATACAATACTCCGGCAGCCACACCCCACCCTATGCCGCTGTTGATGACTGTCGTATGCAAACTGTAACTCCCGCCGTTTTCAAAATTCTCCGAATAGCTGATGTCTCTTCTCTGATTCATGGTTCGAAGAGATATACCCGCTCCGACATATACCTTATGACTAATGTTCATGCCCCACGACGCAGAATACTCGTTCGAACTGCCGCTCTCTATAATGTTCAGTCTCGATTCTACCTGCTCGTTTTCATCTAATATTGGTTGCCAATTGCCGGAGGAACCCTGCGTTATCAATCCTCCTTGGGCTCCCGCTGCAGGAAGCCAACCTATTGTATCATTGCTCCATACATAATAGTCCTGCATATCGACCGCTGAAAAACCAGAAGCCGACACAGCCATCACATCTGTCTGCGAAGAGGAAAAAATCCCGCGATAGGCAGCATCTCTGTTAAAAGTATTCAACCGGTGATACCCTAACATAAAATTGTTGCTTATCACCCCACTCTGGCGCTTACCATTCGGCACTGTCATCACCCACGACAATTGCGGCACACTGAAACAACTGGTCACTAAACCGCTTTCACCCACCGCCGCATTGTCAAACTTCCCGCCAAAAGAGATGGATATCTCGCCCCTGCGGAAAACACCTAAACCCGCAGGATTATCTTTTACTGCCGACACATCACCGCCCAAAGCTGTGAAAGCACCGCCCATTCCTACATAGCGGGCTGTTCCCGTCAGGTTTTGTGCTGACAAATACAACCTGTCAAAGTCTTGTGCTGACAACCACATTGGAAAGACAACACTCAACAACAATGGCAATATGCCGGTCTTCTGCCGATTCATCGCACATCTCTAATGATGGCTCGCACCGTATCGGGCGACTGGGTCCCTGAAGAATCTTCTATAAAGATTATCTCCTTCGCATTCCTATTATAATAAGGTGTAATATTTTCAGGACGGGACAATTGTTGCAACAACTGCGATTGTGGACTGAAATATACATCATCCACAAAGTAATCATCTGCAGTGGCCACTACTGCATAAACGACTGACAATATAACCGCCATACGCTTCATATACACATCACTTGTAGATTGAATTTAATAGTTTGGCAAGCTGAAGACCTGCAGCATACAGACTCTCGTCCAAGTCTTTACGGAAACGATAGGCATAATGGTAGGAATTATTATCGCCTGTTGCTTGATAAGCATACACCTGTTGTTGCCGGTCGTATGTAACATACAAACACTCAAGCAGAGTCATGTCGGTCCATTCCTGCTTACGCTGACTATAGGTATATTCCAAATACCGGGCGTACTCCGAATACGAATATCCGGTATAGTCTATTAGCCGGGCGTCCCATACCTCATGCAGATTGGTGCCATCTTTGAACCATCGCATAGTAACCATATTACCCCCCTTATCATCCGGATGTCCTAAATGCATAGGCTGAAAAACATCACCCATAATATGCACGACAAACGTCAGTGATATAGCATCTTTCCTATTTTCTCTTAAAGCGTTGCTTAAACTGTCTAAAGCATACAAAGCATGCATACCCTCTGCTTTGGGGTGGTGATAAAGACTGTCAATATCGGCATGAGTAAGTCCCGCACGAAGATTCTGATAGTGCCACACATGAGTATAAGGATATATGGTGTCCGACTTTATCTCGTCCGGCCACGAACTGGTATAAACTATACCGCGCTTACCCAACAGGCTATCCACCTGTTTGCGCGCTTTCTTTGTCATATTCTGATAGGCCACCTCTGCTACTATTCTATGCCCCACTACATCCCAGGCAACACATTGCAACGGCAATACCACCATTGCAAAAAGCACCGCAATATGTCTCAATACTTTTGTCATTAGTTCTCAGCCCTACAATGCAGTAGTCCTGAATCCGATGATTTCACGCACCTCACACAGTGTCTTTCGGGCACTCTCACGAGCCTTTTCTGCACCTGTTGCTGCCACTTTGCGCATGTATTCTTCATTACTTTGTATGTCCGTAATCCTATTGCGGATAGGTGCACAGAAAGCATTGATATCTTCCGCCAGCTGTTTCTTCATGTCGCCATAGCGGATAGCACAAGTGTTATACTTGTCGTTAAAATAGTCGTAGGTGCTCTTGTCCGACACCACCTCCATCAGTGTGAACAGGTTCTGTATCGGCTCCGGCTTCTGTTGGTTGGGTTCTGCAGGACCACTGTCAGTAACGGCACGCATAACCTTCTTGCGAATAGTCGCCTCGTCGTCTATCAAGTATATCGCATTGCCCTCCGACTTGCCCATCTTGCCGCTACCGTCCAAACCGGGTATCTTCACAGCCTTGTCGCTGAAATGAAACGACTCAGGCTCCTTGAAATACTCAACCCCATAGATTCTGTTGAACCGACGGGCAAACAGGCGGGCCATCTCCATGTTCTGTTCCTGGTCTTTGCCTACGGGGACTTTGTCCGCCTTGTGCATCAATATGTCCGCTGCCATCAAGGTCGGATAGGTCAGCAAACCGGCATTTACATTGTCAGGCTGCTTGCGTACCTTTTCTTTGAAAGAAGTGACGCGCTCCAATTCCCCGAGATAGGCATTCATGTTAAAGTACAAATAGAGTTCCAGCACCTCTTTTACATCCGACTGAATATAGATGCCGGCCTTCTCCGGGTCTATGCCGCATGCCAAATACTCTGCTAAAATGGTCTTGGCAGATTCCCTGATGTTTTCAGGCTTGGGATGTGTTGTCAGAGAATGCCAGTCCGCTATAAAAAACAAACAATCATACTCATCTTGCATCTTCACAAAACTCTTCACTGCACCAAAATAGTTGCCTAAGTGCAAGTTGCCTGTCGGCCGTATGCCGCTTACTACTTTTTCCATTGTCTTTTCCTATTTGGTTGTAGTCCTCTTTTCATCCGCCTTTATAGGCAAGGTACGCTTGATGCGATGGTCCAATGTCGTAAGAGTTTCCGTGCGGGATATTCCCGGCATCTCTTGAAGCGTACTGAGCAACTCCATCAAATGTACATCATCTTTGGCATATATCTTTACCAATATGGAATATGAACCTAAGGTGTAATGACTTTCCACCACTTCGGGTATCTGCTCAAGCGATTGGGCCACTGACTTGTACATATTACCCTTCTCAAGCGTAATACCCACAAAAGCACACAGATGATAACCCAACGCCTTGGGGTTGACAAAATAACCGGAACCGGTTATCACACCCGTATCATACATGCGCTGCACACGCTGATGAACAGCCGCACGGCTTACTCCGCACTCGTCCGCTACTTCCTTAAAAGGGATACGGGCATTCTGCGTAATGATTTTCAAAATTTTACAATCTAACCCATCTAATTTTTCCATAATTATTTTTAATTTTTATATATTTGTTATAAATTTAGTTGCAAAGATACACCTTTTCTTTTATATGTGCAACAAAAAAAAGTATATTTTGCACCTTTATGGTAACATTTTGTCACTCATTGCCGCTACGCAGCCTACACGGACTATTTTATCATAGCTTCGCGTGAGTTCGATATAAGCGGCACCCTCATCCCGAATAGCCTTATAACAATATGACAGACTTTTGTAACATCCGTTTGGGCAGTTGGGAAATTATTACTACATTTGCAGACGGAACAAAACAACACCATATATCTAAATAAAAAAAAAACATTATGAACGAGTGCGAAGAACTTGAATTCAACGAGGATGATGCCATTCGTTATATCCTCGACTTTATTCCCCAAGAAGACCGCAAGGGGCTGAATAAAGAGAAAATACAGTTTGTCTTGGACGCTATCTACGACTACTATGAGTCGGAAGGACTCATTCAGGAAGACACCGCCGAAGAGGCTTCCATCGATGAAGAGCAGATGCTCAACTTTGTACGCAAAGAAGCGGAAGAAGAACAACTGGAGATTTCAGACGAGCAGATACAACTCATTTTGGAAGGTGAGTTCGAATACGGAGTCTCTATCGGTATCTACGAACCCGAAGACTAACCTCGCTTGAGAACGCTGGTCGTCATATTGTCCAAACTGCCGCTGTCATTTCTGTATTTCATAGCGGACACGCTTCTATTTCCGTTAGCCTATCATATAGTCAGATACCGGCGAAAAATCGTACGCACCAATCTGCGCCAATCTTTCCCGCAATGGACATGGAAGCAGGTCAAGCGGACCGAAAGAAAATTCTACAGACACCTCTGCAACATCATCGTTGAGGTTATATATGGTTATGGTTGCTCCACAGAAGAAATGAACCGGCGCATGCAGTTCCGGCATCTTGAAAAACTTCCACAAATGGCACATACCAACAAAGGGGTCATCATGGCCGTCGGACATCTCGGCAATTTTGAATGGGTCGCACAAATAGGAGCTTGGCTCGAACCCTATGGAGTTCAGTCTATTCATGTCTATCGTAAACAAAAGCATGCAGACCAACTGCTCAATGATATCCGCCAAAAACACCTTAGCGGGTATTGCGAAATGAAGCAGACACTGCGCACCGTCATCCGACAGTATCAACAAGACATTCCTACTGCTTACGGCATGGTGGCGGACCAGAAACCGTCTCCCAAACTGAAGGAATATATGTGGATACCCTTTATGGGGCAAGACACGGCTTTCCTGCAAGGCGTCGAAACTATTGCGCGAAAGTTCAATTTCCCTGTTATATATGGAAAAATGATGTGCCACAAAAGAGGATACTATGTAACAGATATTATCACTATCACTGAAAACCCGAATGACGAACCCCGGGGATATATTACAAAGCGTTACGCAGAACTGCTTGAAGAAAACATTCGGGAACAGCCGGAACTCTGGCTCTGGTCGCACAACCGCTGGAAATATAAAAGAACTCAAACCGGCAACCACAGCGACAATTAACACACGACGGAAAAGTTTTCTTATCCTTTCATCCCTGACTTCCTGTCCGGAGTGACCGGCGGTTTTAACTACAGCAGATTCGTACATGCCGCAAAGCATGCACGCAAAAATCAAGAGAAGATTCTGCGGGAGATTCTTGCCATTTCAAAAAAACGGTGCTGGAGTGAGGACTGACTGATTGATGAATTGCGGACGCCGAACGATTTCTGCAAAAAACATTTGTATATATAAAAAACTTGTACTACCTTTGCAGCCGCAATTGGGGCATTAGCTCATCTGGTAGAGCGCAACACTGGCAGTGTTGAGGTAAGCGGTTCGAGTCCGCTATGCTCCACAACACAACACTCCGCCCAAAGCGGAGTTGTTTGCTGAATGAGAGAATCGGGGGATGATTAAATCCGGAATTCAGAAACCTGAATGCTGAATTCTAACAACAACGGGGCATTAGCTCATCCGGTAGAGCGTTTCGTTCGCAACGAAGAGGTGGGCGGTTCGAGTCCGCTATGCTCCACAACAACAGGCGTCCTGCAAATGCAGAGCGCCTTTTCCTTTTCGCCGGACAACTCAGCACAGATGTTGCTCCATTGCCACGCGCACTAATGCCGCCACATTCTGCACACCTAACTTCTGACGCAGATATTTGGTGTAACTGTGCACCGTCTCAAAACTCAGAAAAAGCTGATTCGCTATCTCTTTCGTCGTCTTTCCTTCTGCCAGCAGGCGTAGCACCTCACGCTCGCGAGGAGACAACCATATCGCATCCGTCTGCTTCTTGCCAAGCACTTGTTTTGCCTCCTTGCAGATATAATCCTCACCTGCCTGAAGATAGTCCACCAGCGTCTGAAGTTCGGCCTGACCGCCGCTCTTCAGAACATACCCGTTCACCTTTTTGTCCAAGGCACGCCGTATCACATTCTCTTCCGCATACATCGTCAGCATTACTATCTTTGTTTGCGGGCTCTGCTTGCGTAGCTCCGGTATAGCGTCTATACCGTCACCGTCTGGAAACGCTATATCCAACAATAGCACATCAGGATGCTCCGTCGCAAGCAACTCTTTAGTCTCGGCAAGGGTCCGGCTCACAAGGCAACTCTCCACACCGGGTTGCTTCTCTAAATATTCACTGACACTCTCCGCCAGCATCACATGGTCGTCTGCAATCAATAGTTTCATATAATATCAGTTGATTTAGTTCTTTGTTCGTGGTATTTCCACTAATATCTCTGTCCCCTTACCTGTCTGCGAAACAATGTCTATCTTGCCTTGCAGTGAACCCACCCTCTCGCGCACATTTCTTAAGCCCTGACCGGGTTGTTCATCGCTCGGACTGAAACCGCATCCGTCATCACTCACACGCACTGCCAGTGATTCCTCCCCCTGCAGCATCTCCACCATTATGTGTTGGGCATGAGCATGCTTAAGCGCATTGTTGATAAGTTCATATACAATACAATATATCACATCTTCTTTCTCCATACTGGTGTAGCTGCCCGTCATCGTAAACTGCACTATTCGTAAGGTGGTGCAATACTCCCGTAAGGCGGTTTCCAAACCGTATCGGCGAAGCGAATCGGGCAATAGGTGGTGTGCCACATTGCGCATTTCCTGTATAGCCTCATCCGTCAACTGGGCCGTGCGAGTACCCTCCGGTTCCTGCAACTTGATAGCGGTCAGCAGACCACCCAAGCGGTCATGCAAGTCACGGGAAATACGCACACGCTCGGCAATCTCACCCTGAAGTTGGGCCTGAACAACTGCATTATGCCTGCGCTGCTTCCATATATGGTACAGCAACATTATCATTATCAGAATGACTGTCACTATCACCCCGAGTAGCACAATCACCGTTGTCAGCCACTCTCGTTTTTTCTCCAGTCTTTCTATCTCGGCCTGTTTCTTCTCTGCCTCATATACAACCTCCATCTCCGAGATGCCTTGTTGGTAGTGCGCTGTGGCAAAATGCTCCATGCTGTTGTAGATATGTACCACCGTCTGCTTGGTCTTCTCTTTTTCCCCCAATTCCGAATATATCTGTGCAAGCCACACATAGGTACCAAGGTCGTCGTAGGTCTCTTTGCCGTCGGCATCTATCGCACGCTGGGCATATTCCTGAGCCTTCCGCCATTGCTTCCTATCCATCGCTATCTCGCAACACAGGTTATACACACCGGCCACTATTTCTGCACCTACCTCTTCATCCAATCGCGATACTGCCTCTTGCACATACTGCAACGCTCCGGCTACATCTCCGAACTTGTTCAGCCGCACTCTGCCCATCGCGGTGATAATCTCTATATAAGCATCATTCTCTTCATCTTTGTTCTTAGAATAGTAACTATAGGCTGCCGTCAAATGAGGTTCTGCATCATCATACCTGCCTGCAGCCGTATATTTGCAGCCCAGTCCCTTATGAGGAAGAGCTATCATTCCTTCATCGCCCGATGCCTCTGCTGTCTCCAATGCACGATTCCAGTTGCGCTCTGCCATCTCGTTGTTACCCATGCTGTTGTAGAGCTCTGCCACATTATTATAGAGTATTGTGGCCGACTCTACCCAACCGTGCTTCTCAAACAAGGGCAATGCCTTCTGGTAATATTCTATGGCAAGGTGCACTTGGTCTTGCATGTTGTATAGGTTACCTATACTGCCGTATAAGCTGCTCATTACATCATCTACCGACGACTCCTTATATTGCCCGTGCATACGCTCCGCTACATTCAGGGCCTCCATATAGTATTCCAACGCCCTCTCATAATCGTTCATTCCGTACGCATTTATTCCCAATATACGCAACGCATCACACTCCGAATACACCCAGTCTTTATGACGACGGCTCATTTCCAATGCCTTCTCCGCATATTCACGGGTCTTCTCGCCGTTCGTCTGCATATAGCCCCACATCAGGTCTTTGTAGATGGCTATCAGTTCTTCATCCGACAAGGTACTGCCGCTCTGCAGCACACACTCAAGCGAATCCACATGCCTGTTACGGTGATCCATATACTCCGCCCGTAATACGCCCGTGAGGACAAAAAGAAATGAAAAGAATATATATCGCTTCATATCTGACACTAACCGCATTTGCGACTGCAAAGATAGTAAAAAAACATCTATTCCCCCACTTTTCTTCTTCATATCAATCAAATACCCCCAAATGGGGGGGGGGGCAATGCAATCACCCCCCATTTGGGGGATACTACAAAACAAATAGACTTGATATCTTTGCAACGCATGCTTTTCTTATGTAAAAATATCATAAATGTTGTCAAAAGCCCACTTTTGGGGACTTACACAGATACATTTGTTATAGTACTTTTGTCCCCATCTAATTGTAAATGAGTGACATAATCTTACAGAAAACACACTAAGTTCCTGATAATCAGTTGTCACAAACATAAGATGAACATAAGATGAACATAACATCAACATAAGATCAACATAACAGATAGCATCCATATTAATCCAAAACAAATATCATTATGAAAACAAAAATCATGTCGCTTGCAGTAGCTGCCTTTGTACTCTGCTCACTGCCGACACATGCACAATTCTGGCGTCAGCTCGGCAATGCCGCAGAAAATGCAGCCAAGAACGCCACCATTCATCAAACCGAAAGAACCATTGAGCGTTCCATCGACCGTGCCGTTGAGGGGGCGGAAGATGCTGCCGTCAATGCCACTACTGATGCCATAAACAACAAGAACAAAGACAAAAAAGACAAAAACAACAAGAAGGACAACGAACCGGAATTGCAGTCACAGTCACAGTCTGCCGGCGGATGGACCTGCCCTGCTTGTGGTACAAAAGGCAATAATGGCAAGTTCTGCAACGAATGCGGAGCCAAGAAACCCGAACCGTCTGACGGCACATGGACTTGTCCTGCTTGCGGTGCGAAGGGCAACACAGGCAAGTTCTGCAACGAATGTGGCACAAAGCGCCCCGAACAGCAGTCAGATGTCTGGACTTGCCCTGCCTGCGGACACGAAGGCAATACAGGCAAATTCTGCGACGAGTGCGGTGCCAAGCGTGACGGCACCAAGCAGGCTGAGCGTGCTGCATCTGAATGGAACAAGTTCGACTTCGTACCCGGCGACGAGGTTATCTTCT
>CAJOPG010000037.1 GCA_905236355.1 Paludibacteraceae bacterium
GACTCATATCGCCTATCTCATCCAAAAACAGCGTACCCCCATCTGCCTGCTCAAACTTGCCCGCACGATCCTTCACGGCACCCGTAAACGAACCCTTCACATGACCAAACAACTCGCTTTCTATCAGTTCCGATGGTATGGCAGCACAATTCACTTCGACCAACGGCTCCTGCGAACGAGCCGATTGTTCATGTATCAAACGGGCTACCACTTCTTTGCCTGTGCCGTTCTCACCCGTAATCAACACACGAGCCTCGGTAGGAGCCACACGGGCTATCAACTCACGCACATGTTTAACAACCTCGCTCTCACCTATCATCTGATATTTCGACTGCACCTTCTTCCGAAGAACCTTGGTCTCCTTCACCAATGTCTTCCTCTCCAGCGCATTCTTCACCGTCACAAGCAACCGATTTAAGTCGATAGGCTTCTCAATAAAATCAAAAGCACCGCCTCTGATGCACTCTACTGCCGTCTCTATATTCCCGTGACCGGAAATCATTACTATCGGGCTCTCCACTTCTGCCTTCTGCAATGCATCAAGCACCTCTATGCCATCCATCTCCGGCATCTTAATGTCAGAAAAAATAAGGTCATAGCCACTCTGAGACGCCTTCTCCAATCCCACTTTCCCGTTTTCTGCCAACTCCACCGTATAACCCTCAAACTCCAATATGTCCTTCAGTGTCGAACGAATGCTACGCTCATCGTCAATTACCAATATCTTTGCCATAATCCTTTGGTTTGTCTTACTTCCTTGCCCGTTTTGCAACTCATTCTGCTTACAGACTGCAAAATTAAAAAAAAAATATTAACTTTGCAACCGCAAAATACTTATTGCCTGATTTTAATAATGCTTATATAACCCATAACTTTCAATATGGAAAAACTCTACCAATTCTTCCGTACCCACAAATGGGGGTTATTTCTGACACTTGGTATAACCACTATCCTCTTTGCCGTACTTGCCCTGCAATGCCGGTTTGAGGAGAATATCGCCAAACTGCTGCCACCCACATCCGACAACCTCACGGTCGACCTCGCTTTCTCCGACCTCAAGGTGAAAGACAAAATCTTCGTGCAAACCATTGCCCGCAACGGAACCGAAGCTGACCGGCAGACACTGGCCGACGCCATGGATGACTTCATGGAAAGACTGCAAGAGGCAGATGCAGGCAAAGGCAATATCGAAAATATGCTCTATCAAATCAACCCTTTGGAGTATCTTGACGCCGCCCCGTATCTGATTGAGCATGCTCCTAACTATCTCGACTTCACAACGGCGGAGATGGACTCGCTCACTTCAGTCGAACACATATCACTGCAAGTGGCGCAGTACCTTGAGTTTATGGATACCGAACTCGGCATGCAACTCTACGACTACATCGCCTACGACCCCGCCGGTATCCTTGTCAGCCGTTTTCACAAGGCAATGCCACAAGCACCCGATGATAACCAATCCTCCACCCTCAATCGTCTGTACAACAACCATCTGTTTGCCGCCGACGGCACCGTCTGCCAAGGATTTATCACGCCACACATGTCAAGCATGGACTCCGGCACTGCAGGCAAACTGCATAAAGCTATCAAACACGCAAAAAAACTGACAGAAAAAGAATATCCTTCTGTAGAGATTCTCTATCACGGCACCGTCATTCAGTCTGCCAACAATGCGTCACGCATCAAAACAGACCTGCTCTACACTATCGGAGCTGCCCTCATTATCATACTACTGCTGCTCGCATGGTGTTTCCGACAACCATCCACCAACCTGCTTATCCTTCTGCCTATCGCCTACGGAGCCTTGTTCGCCCTTGCAGGTATGTTTGTCTGCAGAGGAGGCATGTCCATCATGGCACTCGGCATAGGAGCCATCGTACTCGGAGTGGCGCTCTCCTATTGCTTGCATGTGATGGTACATTATAAATATGTAGGAGATACAGAACAGACAGTGCGCGAACAAACAAGACCCGTCTTCCTTGGAGCACTCACCACCATCGGTGCTTTCGCCGGATTGCTTTTTACATCATCCTCACTCTTGCAGGACTTCGGACTCTTCGCCGTCTTCGCCATGATTGGAACCACGACCGCTTCGCTTGTCTTTATGCCGCACTTCTTCCCGAATGTCAACAGAAAAAACGAACGCGCCTTTGCCTTCCTCGAACGAGTCAACAAGGCAGAACCCGACCGCAAAACATGGGTGCTTGTCCTGATGGCTGTCCTGCTCTGTGGCACCATTCCCTTCTCGGGAAAGGTCAAGTTCGACAGCGACTTGAAACATATCAACTACATCGCACCCGAAGTGCTCCGCTCACGCCTGTTGTGGGAAGAGAAAAACAACGACGGCTATTTCCAACAGTATTTCGCTTCGGTTGACACCACTCTCAATGCCGCACTAAACAGCCTGCAACTTATTGAAGACAAGTGCGCGACACTGCAAGAACAAGGCGATATCGCACATTTTTCACGCACCTCCGCACTTATGCCTTCGCTTGAATTACAGCAACAACGCATTGACACTTGGTATCAATATTTCACCCCACAACGTACTGCCGCCGTATGGAACAACGTAATCACTGCTTGCCGGCAAAATGGCATTGATGCCGACTTGTTCTTCCCCTTCCGGGAGGCTATGACAGCTCACTATCAGCCCGACCTTCTGGCAGAGGTCGACATCATTCCCGATGCACTCCTCTCCAACCTCGTAGAGCATATCGGCGACAACTGGCTCGTCTTCATACCTGTGCGATTCCCCGTGGAAAATCTTAATCAAGTCAACAACTCGCTCACTGCCCTGCCGCACTGCTTGGTACTTGACCCCTTCTACTATACCATTGACACCGTTGCGATGATGAATAACGACTTCAACACCATACTCGGCATCTCCGCACTCTTTGTTTTCATCGTACTTCTGCTCTCCTTCCGACGCTTCACCATTGCACTTATCGCTTTCCTGCCTATGACACTCTCGTGGTATGTGGTGCTCGGAGCAATGTATCTCACAGGCAATGAGTTCAACCTCATCAATATTATAGTATCCAGTTTCATCTTCGGTATAGGCGTGGACTATTCCATTTTCATCATGGATGGACTGCTGCAAAAAGCGCGTGGAAACAACCCCAAACTACTCACCTATCATAAAACGGCTATCACTATCTCTGCCACCATCCTCGTTATCTGTATGTTCTCACTCCTCTTTGCCAAGCATCCCGCCATGAAGAGTATCGGATTCGCCTCGCTTGTCGGTATGATTTCCACCATGTTGCTCGCCTATACGCTTGAGCCGTGGCTCTTCCGACTCTGCCTCAAAAGCAAGTGGCTCCGCAAACAACTGCTCAAATAGACATCAAAACTCTCTCAACAAAAAGAACCTTTCTAAAACCGATAGTTATCATACATTTTGTATCCTACGCCGCAGGGACGAGCCTATCTGCTCGCCCCTGCTTCTATTATAGTTGTCAAAGTTTTACTACTTGTGGAATAGAATAAACCACAGAAACTCACTCCCATTAACATACACAACAAACTTTCCTTCAATTCATTACGCTTCATTTCATACTGAAAAACCGCTATAACTTACTCATAATCAGTATAGGCAAACATAAGATAAACATAAGATGAACATAACATCAACATATCCCGCTAACCACTTGCAGCAACCATACCGCATACACAAAAAGCCATAATCCCAAATCGGTCATTAGCGTTTTGATGATTATGGCTTTATTTTTGATTAGATTTTTTTGTCGGTTTGAAGGCGCAATGGGGTTCCATTGTAACTGAAAATCGGCAAAAAGATAACAAAAAGAAAGTCGTGTAAGCGTGAAACAGTCTAATGACCGATTTGGGTTAATTGTAAATCCCTTACAATCCCTCCCCCTCTCGCAACAAAAGTTGCTAAACAACATAAAAAAAACATTTTGCCATGCAAAAAACTTTCAGTACCTTTGCATGTGTATGGGTTAACCTGTAGCCCCTACACAACAACAACAATCACAATCTATTAACCAAATAAAATCAATAATTTATGAAAAAACTAACTTCTTTATTCACCCTATTTATAACAGGTGTAATGACACTGTTTGCTGAAACTGCTACCATGCAGTACACAAACACAGAAACAACAGGAAATATGAAAGAAGGCAACAATGCAGCTTCTGTCAATTTGGATGCAGACTTATTCTCCGTCACTGCTGACAAAGGAACAAGTGCTAATTTCCCGGGGTTAAACAAGGCAGGGCAAATTCGGTTGTATCAATCAAATACAGAAAATGTCACCACAGGGAATACCATTACAGTAAGCATTACAAATGGAGCTATCGCTTCTGTTGTTGTTAACCTCTTCACTGGAAGCACAGGACAGTCTAATGTGAACAATACAGGTTTAGCCGTATATGCAGGTGATAATAAACTCACAGCTGAGAACGGTTCATACACTGTAAATGCTGCTTCTTTCAGCATCAAAAATGAGAATACCACAAAAGGAGCACAAGTTTGGATTACCAGTGTTGTTATCACTTATTCTAACACAGATATCGAAACAACCTCTATCACTCTGGATGATGTTGAGGTTAGAGCAGGCAAAACTGCAAAAGTGAAAGTTACTGCTAATGGTACAAGCCCGCTTACATGGTCTGTGGCTGACCCCACTATCGCTACCGTTGCTGACGGCGTTATCACCGGTGTCGCAGAAGGAACTACCACCGTCACTGCCAAAGTTAGCGAGACTCTCTCCGCTACTGCAAATGTAACAGTATTGGGCGCCTACCAGTTCCCCGCTGAAGGAGCAGAACTCACCTGCGCACAAGTAAAGGAAATGGCACAAGAGATGACTGCTGCCGACACTACCGTTGTTTACACTGTAGTCGGATATGTAATCGAAGCCGGCAATATCTCACGCAACCAACAAACACTTTGGTTAGATGACACCAAGAACGGAACCAAGGTATTCCAAAGCTATTGGGGTAACTGCCCGATGAACGACCAAAACCAGCCTATCCAATTTGCCGAAGGTGACAAAGTGAAAGTTACCGGTCGTATTTTCCTCTTCCAAGGAAATGCTGCCAGTCCTGAAATCACAAACGGAACCGTTGTCGGAGTGGAAGGCGGTACAGCTTATGTAGAAGAAGTCATCACTCCTTCAGAGGCCGCCGAATTAGTGAAAAATTTCACATGGACGAACAATTCCACTTACGATAAAACCGATAAAGCATATACTATCGAAGGTTGGGTAGTTGAGCGCACAACAGACTATAGTACTCAATATAAGAACCAGACCTTCACTATGGCAGACACTATCGGCGGAGAAGCTAAATTCACCGCATTTCAAGTAAAAGGTGTTGACTACAATGTCGAAGCAGGTTGGAAAGTACGTGTATCAGGTGCTATCTTAATGAACTACAGAGGCAATACGCCCGAATCTGTTTCTGGTGCTGCGGTTGAAATTCTTGATGATGGCATCTCCGAAAATGCCGTGGAACTCACCCCCACCGCCGCTACCGCCGTATATGATGAAGATTTGGAGACTTACACCTTCACCTTCACCACCGCTGATAGCAAGTCAGTTTCTCTCACTGCTGCCGCCAAACAATACACCCGCCTCGTTGGTGAATACTCCAAGACCGGTAGCAACAACGCCTCCGTTACCGACGGAACAGCTGCCAACCTTGAAGAAGCGACTCTCACACTCCTCTACAAAGGACAAAATGCTAACGATAAACCCACCTACGACATCTCGTTTATCGGCAGAACCCTTAACCAGAAAGAATATGTCATCCGCCATGTCGTTCTCGCCATCCCTGCTACTGACGCAGGTAAAACCATTGATATTGAAGAACGCTACTGGGCATCTGAAGCACGCGCCATCGCAGAGAAACTTGCTGATAGTGAAAAAACAACTGAAACTTATGTCCTCTTGGGATATGTAACTGAAATCGTAACAGCTTATGGTGCTGACAGCAAATATCCGACACAACAATCCTTCTGGATTGCCGACACCAAAGACGGCGGACAAGTATTCCAAGTATATGGAGCCATAGGGCTTACGGAAACAGTTAAGGTGGGGGCAAAAGTTGAAATCAGCGCAACCATTCTGCAAAACTACAAAGGTACCTACGAAACCAACCATAGTTCCACTATAACCATCCTCGAAGAAGGTGATGAGTGCGCTGCTGCCGAAGAAGGGTTCATCCGTATTTCTGAGGCTATCACCATTGCAAATGCCCTGGAAGATGGTGCTAAGAGTGAAGCAACCTACAAGGTTCGCGCCAAGATTACAAAAATTTCCACCGACGAAGAGCACTATAACCAGTTCGAAGCTGACAAGAAGAACTTGAACATCACCATCTCTGACTGCTCGGGAGCTATTGACTGCTACTATACCAACGACAAGGAGAACAAGCCCTTTACTTGCGCATACGCCGAACTCCCCGTTAAGGTAGGCGATGAGGTGGTTATTGAAGGTCCGCTCAAGAAATATGTAAGGAAAGACGGTGATACCGTTATCGGTACTACCCCCGAATTTGAAAATGCTTGGTTTGTTGAATATGACGGCGGCAGCGCTGTTGAGAACATCTTTATCGAACTCAACCCCAACGCCCCGATGTACAACATTCTGGGTATCCAAGTGGACAAGAACTACAAGGGTATCGTTATACAAAACGGTCAGAAATATCTGCTCCGTTAACAAACTGACACAATAAAAGTAATACGCTCTAATCTATGATTAGGGCGTATTACTTTTTGTAGGTTTGTTGCTAATCGCAGTCTGTCAACTCGCCATATTGCGGGATAGTTGCTCGGAATGTATATCCTTCGCTGCTCACGCGACAGACATAGGTAGATTTCCCGTTGGATATAATGAAGAAAGGCACCTGCAAACGACGGTTATAGACTGCCACCTGGTCGAATACACGCTGCGTGAGCGGCACTGTTTCTGCCTTAAACTCTATGATGCACAAGGCTTGTAGTTGCGGGCCCAATATGACGGCATCGCACCTTTTCTGCAACTCTCCCACTTTGATAGGATGCTCCACAGCAATGAGTGCTGCAGGATAAGCATAATCCTCCACTAATGTATGTAACACATGTTGGCGCACCCATTCTTCCGGAGTAAGTCTGACAAACTTGTGCCGCCACGTGCAGAATATCTGCTGCCTCCCGTCAATGGTCTGTATGCGAGGTTGCCAATTCATATATAGGAATACTTTCTAATAGCAAATAATAGTAAGGGCGGCGCAGGCACTTGCCGTTGTCACCCTTACATAATCTCTGTCCCGGTATGTCACTTCAGCCAGTTGTCTTTCAAAGAAGCTGTACGGTTGAAGATGAGATGCTCCGGTTTGGAATCATCATCCACCACAAAATAGCCTTGCTTCAAAAATTGGAAGTGGTCCTGTTTTTCTACGCCTGCCAAAGCAGATTCCACTTTAGCTGTCGTTACTTTAAGGGAATCAGGATTAAGCAACTCGCGGAAGTCCCGCTCATCGGCAGAAGGATTCTCCACTGCAAACAGACGGTCGTAAAGGCGCACTTCCGCATCTATCGCAGAACCACTCTCTACCCAATTGATAGTAGCCTTTGTCTTACGGTTGCCTCCTTCTGTGCCCGACTTGCTGTCAGGGTCGTAGGTAGCATATACGGTAGTAACATTGCCATCTGCATCTTTGTCACACCCTGTGGCTTGAATGATATAGGCACTTTTCAAACGCACTTCTCTGCCCATGGGTGAGAGCCGGTAGAAATTCTTGTCTGCCTCTTCCAAAAAATCGCCTCGTTCTATCCAGAGTTCTCTTCCGAAGGGCATTTCACGCGTTCCTAATTCGGGTTTTCCGTCAATATTCTCTGCTGTGATAATTTCTCCGCCATTCTCAGGATAGTTAGTAATAACCAGTTTCACGGGGTCAAAAATGGCACACACACGCGGAGCTTGCTCTTTCAGTTCTTCACGGATAGTGTGTTCCAAAAGTCCGAGGTCAATCATGCCCTCCACCTTCGTATAACCTATCTTGTCAATGAACGAGCGGATGGCCCCCGCAGTGTAACCACGACGACGCAACCCGCATACGGTCGGCATACGGGGATCATCCCAACCGGCAACCAGGCCTTCCTGTACCAACTGTAGCATTTTCCGCTTTGACATCACAGTATAGGTAATATTCAGTCGGTTGAACTCATACTGATGAGGACGGTAGTCAGGTCCGTAAGGAGAGAGACCGGCAAAGTTATCACCGGCAAACTGGTCAATGAAATAATCATAAAGCGGACGGTGCACTACAAATTCCAGCGTACAAATGGAGTGTGTCACCCCTTCAAAATAGTCGCTTTGTCCATGTGCAAAGTCATACATTGGATACACATTCCAACGCCTGCCTGTCCGATGATGCGGGTGTGTAGTGATGATACGATACATTATCGGGTCACGGAAGTGCATATTGGGGTTTGCCATATCTATCTTGGCCCGCAGTACCATCTTGCCATCGGGGATTTCGCCGGCCTGCATTGCTTCAAACAAACGGAGATTCTCCTCTATGGAGCGATCGCGATAAGGCGAATTTTGTCCGGCTTCGGTGGGAGTCCCTTTCTGAGCCGCAATTTGTTCTGCCGTTTGTTCGTCCACATAGGCTTTACCCTCTTTGATAAAACGAATGGCAAGGTTATATAGTTGTTCAAAATAATCGGAAGCATAGTATATCTTCCCCCATTTGAAACCGAGCCATGCAATATCTTGTGTAATACTATCAACATATTCTACATCTTCCTTGACAGGATTGGTGTCATCAAAGCGGAGGTTGCATACTCCATTGTACTTCTCGGCAATACCAAAGTCCATGCAGATGGCCTTCACATGACCTATATGCAAATAGCCGTTCGGCTCCGGCGGGAAACGCGTCTGTATGCGTCCGTTGTTTTTCCTTTCCTGCAAGTCTTTTTCTACTATTTCTTCAATGAAGTTCATAATATAGAGTTATTTGGGTTGATACTTAGCTATTCTTATCAATGGTTTTTCATAGGCTTCTAATGTAGCGACGATGTACCGATACTTCTACGGGAAAGGTGCTATTTGTCGAAGTAACCTTTAAGAATTCCCCGAGGTGAGTTACGAACGAAGAGAATTATCTCGTCTCTCTCTTGCGAACTGGGCAATTCGGTCTCTATGCGCTCCATTGCCTGACTGACATTAAGTCCGGATTGGAAGATAAGTCGATAGCAGTCTTGAATGTTATGTATCTGTTCATTGGTAAATCCGCGGCGGCGCATACCTATACTATTAACGCCGCAGAACTGGATGGGCTCGCGTGCAGCCGTGATGTAAGGAGGAATATCCTTTTGAATTTTAGAGCCACCTTGAATCATTACATGAGCACCGATATGGGTGAACTGATGTACCAGTGTCCCTCCTCCGATGACGGCATAGTCCCCTACTTGCACCTCTCCTGCGAGTTGAGTAGAATTGGACATAATAATATTGTCACCCAGAAAGCAATCGTGCGCTACATGGCAATATGCCATCACCAAACAATTCTTGCCCACTACGGTTTTGCCTTTAGAGGCAGTGCCCCGATGGATAGTTACAAACTCGCGAATGACAGTATTATCGCCCACATATACATAGGTATCTTCACCTTTGAATTTAAGATCCTGAGGGATAGCACCGATGACGGCTCCAGGGAATACGGTGACATTGCTGCCCAGACGCGTACCCGAGCAGATAGTAACATTGCTGCCAATCTTGCAGCCGGGACCTATTTCCACATTGGCATCAATAGTGACAAAAGGGTCTATCACCACTGAAGGATCAATTTTTGCGTTGGGATCAATGTATGCTAATGGTTGTTTCATTGTTATTATTTATTCTAATTCTCTTTTTTTATCATTTGTCTAAGTTGTTTGGCGAATGCAGTATTCACTCCATGTCCGGGATGATAAGCGATGACCCGTCCCTGCAACCTCACCCCAACCAGCGACAAGTCACCAATAATGTCCAACAATTTGTGGCGTGCGGGTTCGTTATCAAAACTAAGCGGGCAGAGATAGCCTATGTTGGCTGCATCCTGCCGTGGTTGATTAAGGGTATCGGCAATCTCGTCAAACTGGTGTTGAGTCATTGGCCGGTCGTATATAACGATAGCGTTTTTGAGGTCTCCTCCCTTGATAAGCCCCATCTGTAAAAGAGGTTGAATCTCCCGTAGGAATACGAAGGTACGCGCAGGGGCTATTGCAGAAGGATATTCTGTCAGGCTATCAAGTGATGCAGACTGCTTATTTAGTACCGGTGAGGGGAACCCTATATGTACCTCAACAGAGTAGGATTCGTCCGGACTAATAACAATCTTGCTATCTCCCTTTTGGAACTCAAGTTTCTCGCGCACCACAAAAACCTGTTGTTCCGCCTCCTGTTCTTGCAGTCCCGCTTGTTGAATTGCCTCCACAAAGTATTTAGCGGACCCGTCAAGTATAGGAAATTCAGGAGCGTCTACTTCTATCAAGCAGTTGTCCACTCCCATGGCATACAATGCTGATAATGCATGTTCCACGGTGGAAACTCTCCAATTTCCGTTTTCAAGCACTGTACCTCTTTCTGTGGCTGATACATAGTCCGCTACCGCTTTGTATACCGGTCGCCCCGGCAAGTCAGTGCGGCAGATAGTGATACCTGTATTCACCCCCGCAGGCAGGAAACGGGCATTAATAAGAAGCCCTGTATGAAGTCCTTTCCCTCTAAAAGTAAATTCTCTGTTTAATGTATGTTGTTTCATTGTTGCTTCTTCTGTAATTCATACAAGATCTTCTGCATTTCAGGAAGATTGCGGAAACCGACGGCAGCTCGTTTCCATTGAGCGGCATCGAATGCCGGTGTTCCCATATATATCCCTGCTTTTTTTACTGTTCCCGACACTCCAGATTGGGCCCCAAAGACACAGTTGTCGGCGATTTGGATGTGCCCGGTCACTCCCACCTGCCCCGTAAGGGTGCAATGTGCGCCTACTTTTGTGGAGCCTGCAATACCTACTTGTGCACACAGGAAGGTACTCTCTCCTATTTCATCGCTATGTGCTATTTGAACCAAATTATCAATCTTGGCATTGCGATGAACAATGGTACTACCTGTCATAGCCCTATCAATGCATGTATTGGCTCCTATCTCCACATCGTCTTCAATGATGACATTGCCTATTTGCGGAATCTTTTGATTCACACCTTCAGCATCGGGTTCAAATCCGAATCCATCGGCCCCTATCACCGCTCCGCCATGCAAGATACAATTGTTGCCTATAATGCAATGATGATACAGCTTAACACCGCTATAAAGAATGGTATTGTCACCTATAACACAGTCTTCTCCCACATAACACTGCGGATATATCTGCACATTCTTACCGATTCTTACATTCTTACCAATATACGCAAAAGCTCCAATATATGTATTCTCTTGTTCATACCCAACTCCTTCAGCGATAAAACAAGGTTGTTCTATCCCATGTTTGCGCGGATTAAGCACCTCGCTCACCATACGAAGCAATTGTGCCACCGCTTCTCTGGCATTGTCCACTAAAATTAAAGTTGCAGAGGTTGTCCCCTTATATTCCAACTTGCGCGAGAGAAGGACAACACTTGCCTTAGTAGAATCCAGATAAGGAAGATAGCGTGCATCATACAGGAAAGAGATGCATCCCTCCCGTCCATCTTCTATTGCACACACATCGTTTATCTGCGATTTTGCGTTGCCGATTATCTCACCACCTACAAGTTGTGCGACTTGTTGTGCAGTAAATGTCATCATTGCCATATTCATTACTTAAGTTGATAATAAAACAAATAATGTTTTTCCACGCGTTTGGTCAAGACTTGTAGGTTTAGCATATCTGAAGCTTCAGCAACATCCTTAATAGTTCCATCATTATAAAGAATGCCTATATTATCATCTTGGGGCGAATAGGTGTTGGTTACCGACGAGTGTTCTGAGAAGAAATATTCTGCCTCTTGACTTGTGATATTCCATTTATTCCGATATTGTTCTATCAGGTTGTTGCGCTCCGTCTCTTGCAACGGGGTTTCCAACATTTTCACCTTGAACAGCACTCTATTCATAAAGGCCGTACATAGCATTTTCAATACCACATCCTTTCCTTCCGCCCACACTTTCACAGCCGCCAATATATCACTATCATCTAACAAGGCATACTGCCGTAGCGCGTCTTCGCTCCACAGAAAATCTTCTGCGGTGATGGTGTTATAGAGGAAATATTGCAATGCCGTACTCGCAAACAATTGTTCTCCTTCAGTTGCCAATTGTTTAGCACGCGTAAGGATTTTAATCAGCAATTGCTCGGCTGCTACAGATGTTTTGTGCAGATACACCTGCCAATACATCAGCCTGCGCGCCACCAAGAATTTCTCTATTGAATAGATACCCTTGGCTTCCACAACTAATTTATCGTCACACACATTGAGCATTTTCAATATTCGTGCCGAAGCCACAGTTCCCTCATTAACACCACAGAAGAAAGAGTCCCGGCAAAGATAGTCGAGCCTATCCACATCCAGTTGCGAGCTGACCAACTGATGCAGAAAATGCTTGGGATATTCATTTTTGAATATTTGGATTGCCCCTTCCAGTGCGCCATGCATTTCCCGATTGATGGTCTGCATCATCATCAGTGATATCTCTTCATGCGAGATTCCACTCACCAATGTATGCTCCAACACATGCGAGAAGGGTCCGTGCCCTACATCATGCAGTAAGATGGCAGCCATGGCTGCGTTACCCTCTGAATGTGATATATCAACATTCTTCTGTCGCAACACGGAGACAGCCTCTTGCATCAGGTGCATTGCCCCAAGCGAATGCAGGAAGCGTGTATGTGTGGCACCCGGATATACATAATATGAAAGCCCCAACTGACGGATACGGTTAAGACGTTGCACATAGGGATGCTGTAAGATATCAAACAAGAATTCGTTGGGCACACTAATGAACCCAAAGACAGGATCGTTAATTATCTTCTTTTTATTAGACAAGGCCGCTACAAATTGATTTTAATATAACAGCCTTTATTTCTGCATGCGGCAGACTTCGCATTTGTTGCCTTTCCATGAAAAGCCTATGCCTATTTGGAAATATCCATCCGCCCACTCGTTCATGCTGTATGGTTTATATTGAGGAGTGCCATAACTTTCCTGACCATTATTTACCTGTGGATAGTTGTTTGGATAGCCATCCAAATTGCTATGGTAGGCATCTATCAGACCCTGATGAGCGGATGCGCAGATGCGTATCATGCATGTTTTGAAATTAATGTCATAGCCCAGCTCCAATTGCACCATGGGTAGTGCACAAAATTGTCCTTTAGGATGTCCCCAATCCTTATCATAGGTGGCCCCTTGACGTTCAAAAGCATCTGTTACATACGACAATGCTGCAGCTGCACCTGCAAATATATAAAAGCCCGCTTTACGAGAAGGATAAAACTCCACACCTACTGAAGGCTCTGCAGAAATACTATAGAAACTAACTTTCTGGTCATGACGCAACTCATCGTTAGCTCTATCCTCCCAAGCATTTCCTCTAATAAGTCCCAAATTAACTTGATAGCGCATTGCAAAATGGTCTGAGTTGCGTATTGGATGTTCGTATGCCACACCAAGAGAACCACCCAAATTGTTTGTCCGGAAACCATTAGAGAAGATTGCTCCCTGATGATCCACATCACCATAGTAGTAGAGTGCATTCAGCGAGAACACCCACCCGTCAAGACCTCTGCCAGTATCGCGCAGATACAGACCGGAGCTATTGCTTTGACGAGTGGCCCAGGCTATATTTGTACGACGTTTCTGAGCCGGATTTACTGCCAACAATACAGAGGGCAGCATCAGCATAAGCAATAAGGTTACTATCAAACGAATGTCTTTACGAATCTTCATGGTGATATTAATATTAGACGCGCAAAGGTAACACTTTTTTTTCTTACCTACAAATTTATTTTTTCTTATGTATGTAAAAAAAGACTCGCTGCAAAGCGAGTCTTTAATATACTGATAACTACCACATCAGCCCAAATAGGTTTTCAGCAGTTTACTCCGGGAGTTATTGCGCAAACGCCGAATAGCTTTCTCTTTTATTTGGCGCACACGCTCACGCGTCAATCCGAACTCCTCGCCAATTTCTTCCAATGTCATCTCCGGAACTCCTATGCCAAAGAACTTGCGC
>CAJOPG010000038.1 GCA_905236355.1 Paludibacteraceae bacterium
AATCACCCAATAATCACCCAATAATCACCCAAAGTTGCTATTAAGTTACAAGGAGTTGTAATAGCGATTTATGAAGTGGTTGTCAGGATATCTCAACAATTATTATCAGTTTTTCTCCCGAAGGAGACCGGTGAGTTTTTGGATTCGGTGAAAGTTATCTATCTAAATAATAGCCGTTTGTGTCCGTTGTTTTTTCTCCGCTCGTGGGAACATTTAGTTTTCAGCACCCTACCACAACAAAAAAGGAAGAATCCATTTAGAATCTTCCTTTTTTGACTACGATATGAATGAGTTTTCTTATTCAGCCTCTTTCGTCTCAGCATCAGCGGGAGTTACTTCTTCGGCAGGTGCTTCTTCTTTCTTAGTGGTCTTCTTTGCAGCAGCCTTTTTGGTGGTTGTCTTTTTGGCAGCCTTCTCTTCGAGTTTTTCCAGAACGGCAGCATCCATTTCCGCCTTCAAGTCAGCCAATGCAGAGATGTCACCGAGAGTGGTTTTCTCGATAGCGGCTTGTGCAGGGGCAGCTTCTTTCTTGGCTGTCTTTTTAGCCTTAGGTGCCTCTTCTTCCTTAGGAGCTTCCCATGTACGGATATGGCTGAGAAGAATACGTTTGGCATCTTTGCTGAACTCAATCACTTTGAACTGAAGGGTTTCGCCTACAGCTGCAGGTGTTTTGTCTTCTTTCTGCAGATGGCGTGCGGTGCAGAAACCTTCTACGCCGTAAGGCAGAGTGATGACAGCACCTTTGTCAGAGAGTTCGGCGATGGTGCCTTCATGCACAGAGTCGAGGGCGAAAGTAGCCTCCAATGCGTCCCATGGATTGTCTTCCAGTTGTTTGTGACCCAGGGACAGGCGACGATTCTCTTTGTCGATTTCCAATACAACCACTTCCATCGGAGCACCAATCTGAGTGAACTCGTTGGGGTGTTTGATTTTCTTGGTCCAACTGAGGTCGCTGATGTGAATGAGTCCTTCAACACCTTCTTCCAATTCTACGAATACACCGAAGGTGGTGAAGTTACGTACTTTTGCTTCGTGTTTGGTACCAACGGCATATTTTTCTTCGATATTCTCCCATGGGTCGGCTTTGAGTTGTTTGAGACCGAGAGACATCTTGCGCTCATCGCGGTCAAGAGTGAGGATGACAGCTTCCACTTCTTGTCCTACTTTGAGGAAGTCGTGTGCACTGCGCAGATGCTGGCTCCATGACATTTCGCTGACATGGATAAGTCCTTCTACGCCCGGTGCTACTTCTACGAAAGCTCCGTAGTCAGCAATAACGACCACCTTTCCGTTGATATGGTCACCCACTTTGAGGTCAGCCGGCAGAGCATCCCATGGATGCGGAGTGAGCTGCTTCAAGCCGAGAGCGATACGCTTCTTTTCTTCGTCGAAATCGAGGATAACGACATTGATTTTCTGGTCGAGACTGACAATCTCTTTGGGGTCGTTGACGCGTCCCCAGCTGAGGTCGGTGATATGAATGAGGCCATCCACTCCACCCAGGTCGATGAATACACCATAGTTGGTGATGTTCTTAACTGTACCTTCGAGCACTTGTCCTTTCTCAAGATGGCTGACGATTTCCCGCTTTTGGGCTTCGAGTTCAGCCTCGATGAGTGCTTTGTGCGAAACGACTACATTGCGGAATTCTTCGTTGATTTTAACGATGCGGAATTCCATGGTTTTGCCAACAAATACATCGTAGTCACGGATGGGCTTGACATCGATTTGTGATCCGGGCAGGAAGGCTTCCATGCCTAAAACATCAACGATCATGCCGCCTTTGGTTTTGCACTTGATGTATCCTTGTACGATTTCTTCTTTCTCAAGTGCTTCTTTAACGCGTTCCCAACTACGAGCGGCGCGTGCCTGCTTGTGTGAGAGAACGAGTTGCCCTTTGAGATCTTCTTGATTTTCGATATAGACTTCCACTTTGTCGCCTACTTTGAGGTCAGGGTTGTAGCGGAATTCAGCAGCGGGGACGATACCATCAGATTTGTAACCCACGCTTACGACTACATCGCGTTTGTTGATAGCTTTTACAGTACCTTCAACCACTTCGCCGGTCTTGATGGCATTGAGGGTTTGATCGTACTTGCTGATAAGTTCTTCGTTTTTGCCGCCTTTTGCTTCTGCTTCAAAGGCATCCCAGTCGAAGTTCTGGAGAGAAATGTTTTCTGCCATAATGGTAGATAAAAGATGTTTAATGTTAAATGTGTGTTGTTAAGTATTAACTATCTAACATCAAACACATTAATTAGGGTTAAACTTGTAGTTAGTCTGCATTCTCAATAATGCAGCCTGCAAAGGTACGAAAATAAATTGGAATGGGAAAACAGTTTTTCTGTATTTTTGTGCAACTGCGTCAAAAAAAACTATTTATCAAGGATATTCTGCTTGCCAAACAGAGTTTCGTTATAGATTGCCACCACAGAGTCGAAGCGTGCTTTTAGTGAAGCGGGTATGGGGTCAACCGACGGACTCTCCAGTGTTAGCGGGTTGACGGGTTGCCCGTTTTTCCATACGCGGAAGTCAAGGTGCGGTCCCGTACTGGCCCCCGTGCTGCCTACATAACCAATCACCTGCCCCTGTTGCACGCGTTTGCCTACCTCCACCTCCTTGCCGTATTTTGACAAATGCAGATATGCTGTGGTATAGACCGAATTGTGGCGTATCTTCACAGTATTGCCGCCTCCCCCCTTATAGCCTTTTTCTATTACGGTGCCATCGCCTAATGCTACTACGGGTGTTCCCATCGGGGCTGCGTAGTCCACGCCTGTATGCGGTCTGACCGTCTTGTAGATGGGATGTTTGCGTGCATAGGTAAAATGAGAAGAGATGCGTTTATAGTTCAGCGGTGCTTTCAGAAAAGCCTTACGCATACTTGCACCGGTCGCTTCGAAATAGCCATGCGTATCGCCTTCTTCAAAATAGTAGGCATACTGCGTCTTGCCGGCATGCGTGTAGGCAGCGGCATACACACGGTCGATGCCGATGAAAGAAGAATCGATATACTGTCCGTCATACAGAGCCTGAAAACGGTCGCCCCGTTGCAGCCCGAAGAAGTCAACAGTCCACTGATACACTTCTGACAACTCAATGGCGAGTGTCGGACTCACTCCTGCTGTCACGCAGGCATTCCATAGCGAACTTTCAATGGTGATATCGGCTTTTTGCCGGATAATTTGTATCTTTTTCTGTTGTCGTTCCACATGAAGTGAGTCGCGCAAGTGAAACACTACAGATTGCACTCTGTTTTGTTTGTACACAAAATATTCCAACGTACTATCGGCTTGATAGAATGCTAAATATTCGTTACCCTGCCGGATGGTACGCACATCAAAAGTGTCACGCGGAATGTTTGCCAGTTCCCGGATGCGTTCAGCGGGTGCGCCCATGTCACGCAGAATGCCGCTCAGCGTCTGTCCTGTCTGCACACGACCATTTTCTACGCGGAACGAATCGACTGCAATACCATATTCGTAATGTATTTCACGAACGGTCTGTTCATCGGTGTTCTGCCCGCCGCCAATCTGCTTGTTGCAACCGGCAATGATTATGGCAATGAACAACAATGCAATGATATTTCTGCTTCCTGATTTCAGAGGTTATGTCTATTAAGAAGAGGTTATGTCTATTAAGATTATTACCGGGTTACTTTTTTTGTGGATATTTTCTGAACCATGAACTTATCTTTAGCCGTATGACGCCCAACAATGCTTCTGAGAAGATGCCCCCCGACATTTTGCTTGTACCCAGTACGCGGTTGATGAAAATGATAGGCACCTCTTTTACTACAAAACCGCATTTAAGTGCAGTGAACTTCATCTCTATCTGGAACGCATAGCCTTTGAAATGTATTTTGTCAAGTTCCATTGTTTCCAACACTTGCCGTCTATAGCATACAAAGCCGGCAGTTGTGTCACGGATACTGATGCCCAGCACTGTCCTCACATACGCACTTGCATAATAAGACATCAGCACTCTGCCCATTGGCCAGTTGACTACATTTACACCTGTAATATATCTGCTTCCTATAGCCACATCAGCACCCTCATTGGCACAAGCGGAATAGAGTTTGAGCAGGTCCTGCGGGTTGTGAGAGAAGTCGGCATCCATCTCAAAAATGTAGTCATAGTTATGCTCTATAGCCCAACGGAACCCGCATATATAGGCTGTTCCTAATCCCAATTTGCCGCTTCGCTCCACTAAGAACAGTCGTTTTGCATGCTGTCCCTGCATGCGTTTCACTATTTCTGCTGTGCCGTCCGGCGAACCATCGTCAATTACGAGCACATGAAACTCTATAGGCAGGTTGAACACAACATTGATGATGTTCTCAATGTTCTCTTTTTCGTTGTAGGTCGGGATGATAACAAGTCGGTCCATGGGATGTGGCGGGGGTTAGGGTTATTGGGTATTGTTTTGTATGGTTTTCAGTTCGTATATAGGTGAGGGTGTCAGTCGCTCGAGGGTGGTCAGTTGCACATCTCTGCCCGGTTCCACACCTATTTGTTTCAGGCTCTCAGCCACTGTATTGTATGCCACTTCCGGGTCGTTGTTTTCTTTGCTCAAGTGGCATAGCCATATATTTTTCAGGTGTGGAGAGTGATGTTCTGCCAACAATTGTCCGCAGGTTAGATTGCTCATGTGTCCTTTGTCAGACAATATTCTTGCCTTCAGATAACTCGGATAAGGTCCGTTTAGGAGCAGTTGCTCATCATGATTTGCTTCTATCACCAGATAATCTGCCGTTTCCACATAATGTTCTAATGTTTCATCCACACATCCTACGTCCGTGGCCAGCATAAACCTGATACCCTCAAAATCTATGATATAACTAACGCATGCAGTGGAGTCATGGCTGATAGGAAAGGTGTTGATTGTCATGCCGCACAGTTCAAACGGCACTCCCTGTTCATAAAACTTGCGACTTGTGCGCAGTTTTTCTATTAGACCATAGTTGTGATCGATGCCCTCATGTATCTTCGGTGTAGCATAGATGGGCACATGAAACCGCTCTCCGATAGTGCCTACGGCTCGAATGTGGTCGGCATGGTCGTGCGTGATGAGTACCCCCATAATGTTGCGGAAGTCTAATCCCATCTGCATCAAGTTGCTTCGGATGGTTCGCGCAGAAATGCCCGCGTCGATGAGGATGCCTTCCCGACGCGATCCCAGATAGTAGCAGTTGCCACTACTTCCTGACGCAAAACACCTGAATATCAACTCCGACATAACACTTATCTTTAATCCGCCTCAATCAACCTGCAAAAGTACTACAAAAATTCTGAATTTGCAAGCACAAATTGCTGATTTCTGTCTGACCATCGTTAATAACCGTCAGTCCGCTTCGTCTTACACATTCATCTTCCGACATTTGACTTTTTATCCGTGCCCGCACCTGTGCCTCTGTAGTATGGTCGCGTTTCACCACACGGGCGATACGCACCGGCAGGGGAGCACTTACACACACCACAGTTGTGCACATCCTGTCCAATCCGCTCTCAAACAGGATGGCCGACTCTACGAAACAGATGCCGGTTTGACGCTTAGCCCATTCCGACAGGTCAAAACCTACTGCAGGGTGTACAATATTGTTCAAGCGTTCCAGAAGATCTGCCTCAGTGAACACCTGTCGTGCCACTTCTTTCCGATTGAGGCAGTTGCCGGTATATATATCACTGCCAAACAGCAGTTCTATCCGGCTGCGTACACACGGGTTTTCCACCATGATGCGTTGCGCTTCACGGTCGCTGTCATACACGGCATATCCCAACCGGCGCAGCCCCTCTGCTATCACTGATTTGCCGCTACCTATTCCTCCTGTCAATCCGAATAATGGCATAATGTTAGGTGCTCTTGATTCAGTCTGCAAAGATACAATAAATAGTGAAAAGTGGAAAGTGAAGAATGAATGGGTCGGGGTGAATGCGTCAAAAGCAAGTTTTTTTGCATTCATTGTCGAGTGTTTCCTGCGGCCTTTATTCATAGGTTATAGGGGCTTTTGATGTATGGTTGATCCTTTGATGATGTTTTGATGCCGCTACCTAATTGTATGCATACTGATAGCCGGGTCGCAAGAATATATTTCTGCATACTATCGGAACAGGTGGCCGGCAGATAGAGACAGATATGTGCAGTTTCTTGAATGATATATTGGCAGGGTGGCAGTGCTCTATTTGTTTCATGTTGCAAGGATGCAAAAAAGTTTGTATCTTTGCCGCATAAAACGAAACATAAAAAAAGATGGAAATACTGAAATACACATTGCCCGCTTTGCTGGTGCTGATAGCTTCCGTAGTTGCGATTTGGATGCTTTTGAAAGAAGAACGCGAACGCCGCAGTTTCGAGCTCCGCAAGAAGGATCGCAGTGTCACCACCCCTATCCGTCTGCGCGGCTGCGAGCGGCTCGCTCTCCTGTTGGAGCGCATCAGCCCCGAACACCTGCTGATGAATACGGATATCAGTAGTCTTACCGTACCTCAGTTGCAGCGCCAACTTCTTCAGACGGTCCGCCTTGAGTTTGACCATAACCTGTCTCAGCAAGTCTATGTCAGCGATGAGACCTGGGCTGCCATCGTGTTGGCTAAAGAGGAGACTCTCCGTTTTATCAATGCTGCTGTGGCCCAATTGCCGCCGGACAGCAATTCGTTGCAATATGCCCAATTCCTTATTACGGCCTACAATACGAACGGGGAGACTCCCACGCAGCGAGCACTGCAACTGCTCAAAGACGAAGCGCGCGAGATGCTGTAACCCTCACCCTGCGCCTGCTACAGGAGAGCGAAAGAGAAGAAAAATGAAGAATTGCTACAAATATACGCTGTTGCCGGTATGTGTGCTGTTCGCCGTTGCCGCATGTACACCCGACACCGAATGCCGCACCGAAGAAACAGTACATTGCGGTGTCGTTTTTCAGTGCGATTCAACGGTAACTACATCAGATACTACCTATTCTGTCACCTTCAATACTATAGATTCCCTGACCCTGACAGGTGTTGACAACGATTCTGTGCTGTATGACAATCAGAAATCTGTCACCGCCATTGCTCTTCCGCTCCGCAAAAATGCGGAGGAGACACGCTTCAATCTCACCGTGAATGGCCGGCAGGATGTGCTTGTTGTCAGACACCGTAATCGTGACTATTTCATCTCGTTAGCATGCGGATGCTTTGTGTATCATGATATTGACACTGCCTATACTGAAGGCAAACTTGTGAAAGATACGGAGATACTGAACACGGCAGTAGAAAACACGCAACAGGATAATATCAGGCTTTATATTCATCTTTGAGGAATTGAG
>CAJOPG010000039.1 GCA_905236355.1 Paludibacteraceae bacterium
TCTGCAACAGAATCCGGTTGCTTACGACAAAGACGGCGAGATGCACTACGATATCATCTCCGCCTTCATCAAGTCGATTCGCGGCAGTGACCCTGATGCCGCACTATATTGGTTGGCACGGATGGTAGAGGCGGGAGAAGACCCTAAGTTTATTGCCCGCCGGCTTGTCATCTCGGCTGCAGAAGATATTGGTCTTGCCAACCCTAACGCTCTGCTTATTGCCAATGCTGCCTTCGATGTGGTGAATAAGATAGGTTGGCCCGAAGGGCGTATTCCGCTTGCAGAAGCCACTGTCTATCTGGCTACTTCGCAGAAGTCCAATTCTGCTTATCTCGGCATTGACAATGCATTGGCGGAAGTTCGCAATAGCGGCAATCTGCCCGTTCCACTGCATTTGCGAAATGCCCCAACCGAGTTGCTACAGGAACTGGGATATGGTGAGGAATATAAATATGCACATGACTATGCCAACCACTTTGTGAAGCAGCAATATCTGCCAGACGAACTACAAGGAAGGCATTTCTGGCAAGCACAAGGCAACCCTGCAGAGCAACGCACCGCCGAATGGATGCGCCATCTGTGGGAAGATGAGAAAAAAACTGACCAATAGTCAATGGCAGGCATTTACATCCATATTCCTTTTTGCAAGTCGCGTTGCCTGTATTGCGATTTTTTTTCCACAACCCGGCTTCCCGAACGAGAGCAATATGTAAAGGCTGCCGCTGCAGAAATAGGAATGCGGACAGACTACTTGCCTGACAAACATATTAAGACTATATATTTTGGAGGAGGAACACCCTCGCTATTAGATTCAACATCCATTGCATTTTTACTGAATACAATTCGAGAGAACTACGATGTTGACAAACAGGCAGAAATAACATTAGAAGGCAATCCCAATGACTTGACAAAAGAGTATCTACATCAGTTAAAACGAATAGGAATCAACCGTTTGAGTATAGGTATCCAATCGTTTGACAACAAACAACTACTAAGACTTGGAAGAAGACATACTGCCGCTGATGCATTAGCTGCTATTCAGCAAGCACAAAATGCAGGATTTGAAAATATCAGTATTGACTTGATATACGGACTACCAGCGCAAACTCTGAGTGAATTGGAAAGAGACATAGACAATGCATTGGCGTTAAACATACAACACCTCAGCACCTATTGCTTAACCTACGAATCCGGAACGCGATTGACACAACTTAGAGATGCAGGCAAGATACAAGAAACAAATGATGACACTCTAAACAGTATGTATGAAACAATTTGTAGACGGCTAAAGGAGGCAGACTTCGAACATTACGAGGTCTCCAACTTTGCCCGAAAAGGATATCGTTCGCAACACAACTCAGCCTACTGGAACGACACTCCCTACTTGGGCATTGGAGCAGCGGCACATTCCTACAATCAGAAGAGCAGACAATGGAATCCATCTAACATGGAAGAATACATATACCAGATAACTAACCACAAGCAAGTAGCGGAGATAGAGACATTATCCGATACTGACAGATACAATGAGCGCATAATGCTCTCGCTACGAACAGCAGAAGGAATACAACTCAACCAACTAACCACGCAAGAACAAACATATTGCATAGAACAGGCCCGGCCTTACATCACAACCGGCAAACTTGTGCATACAGACAATAGGCTCATTGCGTCAGCCATGGGCATTAACATATTGAATCATATAACAGAACACTTAATGAGATAACTTATTATGAGTAACTTCAAAAAACAATTTCTAAAATGGTTTTGGATAATATTCGCCATCGGTGTAGTAGCCATCCTTCTCATATTCTGGATGATTACAAAGGGATGGTTGGGCTATTTACCTCCCCTTGACGAGTTGCAGAATCCGAAAAACAAATATGCAACCGAGGTATATAGTAGTGACATGCAGGTATTAGGAAGTTACTACAGGACAGAGAACCGGGTTGGTGTTCAATATACCGATATATCCCCCTACATGATTGATGCATTGATATCAACCGAGGATGTCCGTTTCTATAAACACTCAGGTGTTGATTCTAAAGCTCTATTCCGTGCCATCATAATGCTCGGGCAAGCGGGGGGCGGCTCCACACTGACGCAGCAACTCTCCAAACAACTCTATTCACCTAAGGCCAACAATATTTTTGAGCGGGCTCTCCAGAAACCTATTGAATGGGTGATTGCTGTTCAATTAGAGCGACTCTATTCGAAAGAAGAAATCATATTGATGTATCTGAACCAGTTTGACTTCCTTTATAATGCAGTAGGTATAAAGCAAGCAGCACAAGTTTATTTCAACACCACTCCGGCAGATTTGAAGATAGAACAAGCTGCAATGCTTGTCGGCATGTGTAAAAACCCGGCCCTCTACAACCCTATCCGGCGCCCGGAAAGAGCTCTTAACAGGAGGAATACCGTACTCTCACAAATGGAGAAAAACCATTGTATCACCAAGCAGGAAAGAGACTCACTACAACAGTTGCCATTGGAACTGGACTATCACTCTGTTGACCATAAACAAGGTTTAGCACCCTATCTGCGTGAGTATCTCCGTCTTATTCTGACTGCCACCGAACCCAAAGAAGAGAACTATAGTCAGTGGAACAAACAACAATACAAGATAGACAAACAGATGTGGGATGAGAATCCACTCTATGGTTTCTGCCAGAAGTATCGCAAACCGGACGGGACGCCCTACGATTTGTATAACGACGGTTTGCGTATCTACACCACCATAGACTCGCGTATGCAACAATATGCAGAAGAGGCTGTCAGCGAACATATTCAATATCTGCAAGAGCGATTTTTCAAAGAAAAAGCCAAAAGTAAGACGGCACCGTTCTCACGCCAGATAAAACAAAAAGATATTGATGCCATTATGCAGAGAAGCATCAAACAAACCGAGCGATATCGTCTAATGAAAAAAGCGGGAAAGACAGAAGAGGAGATAATGGAGGCATTCAACACTCCACAAGAAATGCAGATTTTCTCATACAAGGGGATAATTGACACTATACTAACTCCATTAGATTCCATTCGTTGGCAGAAATATTTTCTGCGCTGTGGTTTTATGTCGATGGATCCTCATTCCGGACATGTAAAAGCCTATGTAGGAGGTCCTAACTTTGCTAATTTCCAATATGATATGGTCAATGTCGGTCGGCGACAAGTGGGCTCTACCGTAAAACCATATATCTACACACTGGCGATGGACGAAGGTATGTGGCCATGCGATACAACTTCCTATGTTCCTGTTACTTTAATCGACGGAAATGGTGTAGAATGGACTCCGAAAGAAAGTCATAAAGTGGCGGAAGAGGATATAGGAAAGACAGTAAACCTGACATGGGGACTTGCTCAATCCAGCAACTGGATATCGGCCTACTTGATGTCAATGTTCACACCGGAGCAATTAGTAAAAACAATGCGTTCATTCGGTATCAAAGGTCAGTTGGACCCCGTTGTCAGTTTGTGTCTTGGCCCTTGTGAAGTGTCCGTAGCGGAGATGGTAGAAGCCTACACCACCTTCGCCAACAAGGGCATCCGAGTAGAGCCACTCTATGTAACACGAATCGAGAACAATAGCGGGAATGTGCTTGCTACTTTCACCCCTCAGACTCATGAAATCATTAGTGAACAAACTGCCTATAAGATGATATACATGCTCCGAAATGTGGTTGACCATGGAACCGGCGTTCGTAGCCGTATCAAATATGGTCTCAAAATGCCGATGGGCGGCAAAACCGGTACCAGCCAGAATAACTCTGATGGCTGGTTTATGAGTTTCACACCCTCTCTTGTAAGCGGCTGTTGGGTCGGAGGTGAAGACCGTGCAATTCACTTCGACAATATGGCGGACGGTCAAGGCGCTAACACTTCCCTTCCGATAGTGGCACTCTATCTGCAAAAAGTAATGGCCGATAGCGAATTGGGTTATAGCGACGATGAACAATTCGATATTCCCAAGTGGTTCGACCCCTATGCGGGATGCCAATAATGGGCACAAGAGTCTGAACAAGTAGTTGCCAGCCATTGCATAAGTACTACATAGGCTTGGAATCACCCAATAATCACCCAATAATCACCCAATAATCACCCAAAACTGCTATTAATTTATAAGGAATTATCAATGTCAGTTTTGGGTGATTACTACATTATGGATGAGTGGCAAAATATTTCCACAAAGGAGCGGCATGAAGCGCCTGCACCATCTCCCCATCGCGCAATATTTCCAAAACCTCTTCACGCTCAAACAAATATACATCAATATCCTCTGTGCGTTCCTGCTGTCTTTGTCTTTGTGGTTCAACGCCGACAGCAAGAAAGGTGTGCGACCAATTGCTATGATTGGTGGGATTCGGACATAGCCGCATAAAGGGAGTCCATTCGCCTCCGCCGAAGCCTGTCTCCTCCAATAGTTCACGCTTTGCCGCCTGCAAAGGAGTCTCTCCCGGATCTATCACTCCGGCACATATTTCATAATGTGTCTGCCTGATGCCATGCCGATACTGGCTTTCCATCACAAACTTACCATCCTTTGTAATGGCTATTACATTTATCCAATCAGGAAAATCATATACATACCAAGTAGGTATTTGAGCACCATTAGGCAATTCCACTAATTCCTGACGAAGATTGAGCCATGGCAGATTCTGTGCAATATACTCACTCTTCAGCACTGTCCATGGTTTATTAACAGGCTTTTGCATTGTAGTTTCCTTTCTATTATTACTATTTAATCTGTTCGTATTCTTTTCCCCTATTCTTTCATTATTTTTTTCAAGAATGCTTGGCAGCCTTTCAGAATATCTTGATAGGCCTTTTCAAAATCCCCCGTGTACCATGGGTCTGCCACATCTCTATTCTCTCCTGCCCATTCCATCAACATTGACACTTTGCCTACCTCTCTATCCAAGACATCCTCCCCTACAATATAACGCAATAGACGATAATTGCTTTTATCCATGAGTATTACATAATCGCTTGCTCTAAAATCTTCCCGACTAATTTGCCGTGCCCTTCTTGTTGCGAATGGGATATTTTTCTCACACAACTTCTTCTTCGCCGGCGGATAGATGTCATTTCCGATTTCTTCTGTTGATACAGCAACTGATGAAACAAGAAAGTCATCGTTACAGCCTGCTTTTTGCAATAAGTCCTTCATTACAAACTCTGCCATCGGCGAACGACAGATGTTGCCGTGACACACAAACAATATTTGAGTTATGTTGCCCATCATATCAATATTTCAGTCTATCAGCAGTTGTTCCAATGCGCGCATTGTCAGTCGTGACAACGGATAATCCGACAAAGTATCAACCGATACTTTCTGTGTCCCCTCTATCATCGGCAACGCCTTCACATTCAACACAAAAAAGCGTGCATGAATACGCTGATGAGAAAGAACATGAGTCAAATCCAAGAAACGCACCACTCTAGCCTGCTCCGCCTCAAAAGCCTCAAGCGCGGCAGAACTATCCAGAAGCGAAGCACTTTCTATTAGTGGGAACTCATACAGATGTTTCCAAATATCCTCCCCTTCTCTGCGCTGCAAAAGAGTCTGACCATTGTATATATATATAAGGTGATTAAAATAGCGGTCACGCATCAAAGTAGTTCTCTGTTTCACTGGCAGCAGCCTGACCGTATTGTGCAAGTGCGCCTTACATAGGGTATTGACAGGACACCGGGCACATTGCGGAGAAAGAGGAGTGCAGCAA
>CAJOPG010000040.1 GCA_905236355.1 Paludibacteraceae bacterium
ATTATTGATTCCGTATTTGCTGCTGCAATAGTGGCATTGTTTGTCGTATTTTTTACAGTAAAACCTACTTCGCGTCAGTCATCAGGTGAGGTGGTGGTAGCAGAGGTGTCGGAGTTGCCGATTGCATACTTGAACTTGGACTCGCTACTTGCCAACTACACTTTTGCGCAGGAAGCACAAGAGCGTTTGATGACGAAGCAAGAGGATGCCCGTTTGACATTGAACAAGCGTGCTCGTACACTTCAAAATGAGATGGCCGATTTTCAACGCAAGTTGGAGAATAATGCTTTTCTGAGTCGTGAGCGTGCCGAGAATGAGCAGAAGCGTCTGTTGAAGAAGCAACAAGAACTGGAGGATTTGGAGGCGAAGTTGACGAATGAGATTTTGGAGGAGAATCAGAGGCTGAATATGCAGATGCGTGATACTTTGGACAATTTCCTCAAAGAGTTTAACTCGGATGGGCGCTACCAAATCATTTTTGCTAACACACAGAGCGATAATGTGTTGCTCGCACAGCCCGGTTATGATGTGACAGACGAGGTGGTGAGTGCTCTAAATCAAAGATACTCTCAGAAATAAATCGCTATCTTCGGATATTATTCTATAAGCCCTATTGGGTCTATCTGCTGGCAGATGTGTTGATGCTGGCAGTGAGTTTTGTTGTGGTGTTGGTTTGGTTCCCGCTTACCACACAAATTCCATTCCAGAAGTATGACATCTATGCGCTTGTGTTTTCGGGTGTGTGGTTGTTGACGAACTATCTGACTCACCGTTATGTTCGCGTGAAGTATATGCAGATAGGTGTCAATCTGCTTCGTCTTGTAGTGGCGGCAGCGTTCACTTTTGCCATTATGTCAGCATATATGTATGTATTGGCGGACGGCATGAACTATTCTATTTATGTGCTGCTTACTATCTGGGGTGTGATGCTGACTTTTAGTTTCATCTTCTTGTTGTTCTCTCATGCATATCGCTATGCACTTAATGAGGAGGACGAAGTGGAGAGGGCACCGGAACGGGGAAGTCAGAAAGTTCTGAAGGCGGCAGTACCGTTGGATGAGTTGCAGCGCAGAAACTTACGGGAGAGTATATTGGAAAATACTTCTGAGAAGGCATTGGTATGGATGGAAAAGAGTGTGCCTCTTTATTCGTCGAACACTTTTGTACTTCGTACAGCGGAACTTTTTAATTTGCGTAAACTCAAGCCATTCCGCTTTGATGTTATCGTCAATCTGATGCCTTTGAATCAGATTCGCGGTATCAATAAGATGTTTGGTGTAGTGAACGACCAATTGCCTGACGATGGATTGTTTGTATGTTGCTTTGAGCCTCAAAGTGTACTGAAACAATGCATTCTCCGTACTTATCCGCCGATTATCAATAGGTTGGTATATGCCGTTATATTTTTTTATAAGCGGATATTGCCGAAACTTTTCATGACTTCCCGGCTCTATTATGACATTACAGAGGGCAAGGACCGCGTGCTTTCCAAGGCGGAAGTGTTGGGCAGGCTTTGCTATTGCGGTTTTGAGATAGTGGATGAGCAGAAACGCAATAACCTGATATATGTGCTTGCCCGTCGCTCTTTCCGTCCGCAGACAGTGCAGCGTCGTTTATATGGTATGTTTGTGAGGCTCAATAGAGTAGGGAAGAATGGAAAGATGTTCAAGGTATATAAATTCCGAACAATGCATCCCTATTCGGAGTTCTTGCAGGAGTATATGTATTTGCATTATCATTTGCAAGAGGGTGGCAAGTTTAATCATGACATTCGTGTTACCACATTAGGTCGGTTTATGCGCAAGTGTTGGATAGACGAATGGCCGATGCTGCTCAATCTGCTACGGGGGGATATGAAGTTTGTGGGTGTGCGCCCGCTGAGCAAGCAATATTTTTCGCTTTATAGCCAGGAGTTGCGGGAGAAACGCATTCATCACAAGCCCGGTTTGCTGCCACCATTCTATGCCGACATGCCCAAGACATTGGATGAGATTCAGGCTTCGGAGATGCGCTATCTGGTGCATTGCGAAGAGAAGGGTACATTCTGTACGGACTTCATCTATTTCTGGAAGATATTATATACCATTATTTTCCGTCGTGCACGGAGTCATTAAACAGCATTGATATGAAAAAATCCTTATTTATACTCCTGTCGGTAGTGCTGACAACTGCCGGTGCCGTGGCGCAAAATATACCTGAGAGTCTCAGTTATACACAGATATATAGTTTTCTTGACGAGTTGGCTAACGAAGGCATTATTCATGTCAATGCAGCGGTCAAACCTTATCCTCGTGATTTGATAGCCGAGAAACTTATGCAGGCTCAGGAGAAGGATTCGCTTTTGAGCAAGCGACAACAGCAAGAGTTGGCGTTCTATCTGAATGAGTTTTCTTTAGAGCGTGACACCGTTCCTGACAACTGGGTTGAGTGGACCAACCGTCAAACCTTCAATTTGTCGTTAGCACAACCTTCCTTTCATTATATAGCTCCGAAGAAGACTTTCAAGATGAGCATTAAGCCTATACTCGGAATGGATATATATGCTTCTAAAAAGGGGGCTGTCATCAAGCGTTGGTATGGGGCAGAAATCAATATGGACATTGCCTCTCATCTCTCTATCTGGGGAAGTCTGCGTGACAATTCGTGGAATGGCAATTTATTGAAGGACGGTTATTACACGAGCAGCAGGTATGACGACCCGCTGAGTAAGCAAGGCGGTGCCAAACTGACGCGTTCGGGATATTTGAACAACCTGCCGGGTGTGCAATATAAGGAAGCATCGTATGGTGGCGACTTCTCTGATTCAAAAGGCGGGATATCGCTCTACACATGGTGGGGGAGCATTGGTGTGCAGCGGGAAACTATTCAGTGGGGTGATGCCTATCACTGTTCCAATATTCTCTCCGGACACAATCCGGCAGTGCCTATGCTGACCCTTAACTTACGCCCTATACGGTGGTTTGAGTTCAACTATTTTCACGCATGGCTCAACAGCAACGTGATAGACAGTACTTATTTCTATACAGAGAACTATCATGAGGGAAGCATAAAGAAACACTACCGTCCTGCAGCTAAGTATATGGCAGCGAATATGTTTACATTCTCTCCTATACCGAAATTTTCTTTCTCTTTCGGAAATTCTGTAGTCTATGCCGAGCGTAATCCGCAGGCGCTATACTTTATTCCTATCGCTTTCTTCAAGTCCTTGGACCATCTCAATACGAAGGGCTTGGGCGTGGAGAATCAGAATTCGCAGATGTTCTTCACCATCAATACGCGCAATCTTAAGCACACCAACTTCTATGCCTCCGTCTTTGTGGACGAGTTTAATTTCAAGCGCCTGAAGAAGAGCAATCCTGAACATAACCTAATCTCCTATGTTGTGGGGGCGAGTTTGAGCAACTGGCCGGTAAAAAACCTGTCGGCAAAGGCAGAGTTCTCTCGCTCTAACATAGCCTGCTACACTCACTCCATAGATGTGCTGTCATATACATCCAACTCCTATACTATGGGGCATTATATGGGTGACAATGCGCAGAGTATTTTTGCAGAGATAGCTTACAAGCCTGTGCGAGGATTAGATTTGCGATTCTCTTACACCAATGAAATTAAATATAATACATATGATTATGTAAGAGGAAATATATCTGCCATCATTGCTCAGAAGCCTTTCTCGGAAAAGAACTTCCGCAATGATACTTTTGCTTTTGATGCTGTGTATGAAGTATTCAGTGGGTGCTATGCCGTAGTGAATCTTTCATACAACAACGCTCGTGGTTATGCTCCCTCTTCTGCCCGTATCGAAGGTGAGAATCGTGGAGGTTATGATGCGGCTGGCAATGCTATTGTACTGACAGGCGAAGAGTTGGAACAATACTATCTTAATTGCTATGCACCTTTCTATTGGCAGGGCAAAAATCTGACCTTTATGGCAGGGCTTAGTTTTAATTTCTGATCAATTACACAATCTGTTTCTCCGTGCTCCGTTTTCTGAAAGATTATACATTGCCTATATCCATGGTCATTGGCGTTTTGGGTTTCCCGTGGTTAAGACATCTGTCATGGATGCTTTCGCCACTTATTTTTTTGATGCTTTTCTTTACTTTCTGCAAAGTGAATCCAATAGACCTGAGGTTGCATCGCTGGCATTGGTTTGTATTGCTTTTTCAGATGGTCTGTACAGTGGGGGTGTATTTTGCTTTGCGTCCGCTTAATAATGTGTTGGCGCAGGGGATAATGCTGTGTTTCATTATGCCGGCAGCAGCGGCAAGTCCAATCATCGCAGGCAAGTTAGGCGGAAGTATTCAGTCGCTCACTTCTTTCACCATCCTCAGTAATATTATAACGGCAATAGTGGTGCCGCTCTTTTTTCCTATTGTCAACCCTGATACTGACATAGCCTTTCTCAGTTCCTTCCTAATCATTCTGCGCAAGGTGGCATCGTTGTTGGTGGGGCCTTTCCTGGCGGCTTGGGCGTTGCGTTTTTTCTATAATGTTTTGCAAAAGTGGAAGAAGACGGGTAAGACATTTCACCTTAGTAGAGGTTGGGCACAGATGCCTTTCTATCTATGGGCATTGTCGCTTGTGGTGCTGATGGCGCAGGTAACATGGTCGCTTGTGTATGATGATTACGATCTTTGGGTGGCACTTGCGCAAGCAGTAGGTGCACTTGTGGCATGCATAGTACAGTTTTTTGTAGGTAAAAAGATAGGAGAGCGTTTCCCATCGGCTCCGCATGGTGAAGATTATCAGGATGTTCTGGTGTCAGATTCTATCAATAGGGAAGACATGTCTTTGCAGACCCGGATATCGGCAGGGCAGGCATTAGGGCAGAAAAACACCACTCTCGGAGTATGGATGGCGCAGACATATCTCAATCCCATTGCCGCTATGGGTGCTGCGGCATATATAGTTTGGCAGAATATGTTCAACTCATGGCAACTTGCCCGTGCCGCGAAAGGGAAGCGCGTGTGAGACTGCCTATATGAAAACTATTTAGGTCCTGTTTAGGGCTTGTATAGGTTTTTGATGTTTCGATGCCGCTACCTAATTGGTAGCGTACTTCTACCTACTTTGTGTTAGATTCCTACCTGTCGGTTGCTACTTAACACTTTTTGAGAATATAGTGGTCGAAGATGATGGAGCGTGGTGAGATGGTTGCAGGGTAGGGAACGGTGGTGAGGTGCAGATTCTCCTGTCGGACGGAGGCATATTGTTTTTTCATCCGGTGATAGTCCAGCCGCGCCTGCAGAATGGCTTTTGCATTTTGTGTGTTACCTGTCAGCAGTGCTTGCATGCAAGCCACATAATCCAACAGTGTCCGCATCATCATTACCCACGGAAGTCGTGCACTTGGCAGGTTCTTATATAGCATCAGTAGATTGTTCCGGAAGTTGAGATAGGTTTTTCGGGGATTCTCATAGCCCAATGCTCCTCCTCCCAGATGATAGACCACCGATTGTGGCAAGCACATCAATAGCCAGCCGCGACTATTCAACCGCCAGCAAAGGTCTATTTCTTCCATGTGGGCGAAGAAGGCGGCATCCAATCCTCCACATTCCTTAAATATATTGGTTCGCACGCACATGCATGCTCCGCTGGTCCAGAATACTTGTGCTTCGGTGTCGTATTGTCCGCGGTCTTCTTCCACTTGTGAGAGGAGTCGCCCGCGGCAGTAGGGGTAGCCGTAGCGGTCAAGATAGCCTCCTGCCGCTCCCGCATGTTCAAAGCGTATGGAGATTCCTGATTCCTGCTTTTTTATTTTAGATTGCAGTTCCTCCTTGCTATTCCAAGAAAGGATTTTGGGTTGCACGGCTGCTACCTGTGGATGGAGGTCAAGATAGTCAAGCATGGGGGCGAGCCATTCCTTCGTCACCTCTACATCACTATTGAGCAGTACAGTGTATTTGGCATTTGTTTCTGCGAGTGCTTTATTATATCCTTCTGCAAAGCCGTAGTTGTGTTCGAAGCGGATAAGGCGTACTTGCGGATATTTCTCCAGCAGTTGCAGTGATCCGTCGGTGGAACCATTGTCAGCCACCACTACTTCGCAATCAGGCAGGGTAGTATGTTCAAGAACGGATGGAAGATACTGCCGGAGCATATCTTCGCCGTTCCAGTTTAATATTATAATTGAGCAACGCATAGATGTTCTGAAAATTTGAAGATTTGAGAACTTGATGTCAAGTATTGCTTTCATGTCCTCAAATCTTCAAATAGTAGTATTTGTCTTAACCTCCGAAGTTGTCGAAGCGTATATCTTGATCTTCCACACCGAGTGAGTGGAGAAGGTCAATAACGGTCTTTGCCATCATAGGAGGTCCGCACAGATAGTATTCTACATCTTCGGGGGCCTCATGCTGCTTGAGGTAGGTGTCCCCCATTACAGGAGCAATGAAGCCCGGAGTGTATTTGACGCCAAGGGAGTCGGCTTTGGGGTCGGGGCGGTCAAGAGCCAGGTGGAAATGGAAGTTAGGATATTCTTTTTCCAGTTCGAGGAAATCTTCAAGGAAGAACACCTCATCAATGCCGCGTGCTCCATAGAAATAGTGCATTTCACGATCGCGTGTATGCAATGTTTTGAGCATGTGCATAATCTGTGCACGAAGCGGAGCCATTCCGGCGCCACCACCTACCCAGATCATCTCTTTTTTAGAGTCAAACACAGGGTGGAACTCGCCATAAGGACCGCTCATAGTCACTTTGTCGCCGGGTTTGAGAGAGAAGATATATGTTGAAGCAATACCACAAGGAACATCCATAAAGCCGGGGCCTTGTTCTTTCGGTTTGAAAGGTGGGGTGGCGATACGGACAGTAAGTGTGATGATGTCGCCCTCGTCGGGATAGTTGGCCATGGAGTAGGCACGGATGGTAGGTGTGTCGTTTTTCTGGTGCAAGCCGAAGATTCCGAACTTTTCCCAAGTGGGCACATACAAATCCCCTATCAGTCCCCGGTCGAAATCATTGTAGTTGATGTCGTATGTCGGGATTTTGATTTGGGCGTATGAACCGGGGACGAAGTCCATGTGCTCACCCGGAGGCAACTGAACCTTGAACTCTTTGATGAAAGAGGCTACATTGCGGTTGCTGATGACGGTGCACTCCCATTCTTTCACACCGAGAACGGATTCGGGCACTTTGAGTTCCATGTCTTGTTTTACTTTCACTTGGCAGCCTAACCGCCAATGGTCTTTCTGCTGTTTACGGGTGAAATGCACGGTTTCTGTAGGCAGAATTTCTCCGCCACCGTTCAGTACCTGACATTTGCACTGACCGCATGACCCCTTCCCTCCACAAGCGGAGGGCAGAAACACACCGGCGTTAGCCATTGTAGACAGAAGAGTGCCTCCGGCGGGAACATCGAAATCCTTGTCCCCGTTGATGGTCACTTTCACATTGCCGCTTGCCACAAGATAACGTTTTGCAACGAGCAGCACAATCACGAGCAAGAGTATCACTGCCAAGAATACTCCGATGCTCAAAAGAATTGCTGTTGTGTTCATTGTGATTTTTATGTTCTATAATTGATTTCTGATTTCAACGCTATGTTGTTTTTGTTCTCAAGAGTTTTGTCGCACTGTTAAGGGTCAGGTTATCACCATTTGTTATAATGGATGTTCTCCTCTTTATACTTATCCTTTACAGTCGGCTGCTCAGCAGGATAGCCAAGGGTGATGATGCACATGGGAATGATATGTTCGGGTACACCGATAACTTCACCAACCGTTTTAACCCGCTCTGCAATAGGATACACTCCTACCCATAGAGAGCCAAGTCCAAGTGCATGAGCGGCAAGAAGCATGTTTTCTGTAGCGGCAGAAGTGTCTTCCACCCAGTATCCTTGTCCTTCTCCTTCCAATGTTTTGGTCATGTCGCCACAAACAACGATTGCATGCGAGGCTCCGTTTTCGAGGCGTGAACTCTTTACAGCTTCTGCCAGTGCTTCCAGACTGGCTTCATCGTCAACCACAACAAACGCCCAAGGTTGTTTGTTGGCTGCTGTAGGAGCCGACATACCTGCCTTGAGAATGATGGATATCTGTTCTTGAGAGAGCTTTTCTCCTGTAAACTGGCGTACGGAAACGCGGGTGTTGATTATATCAAGTGCTGTCTGCTGGTGTGCTTGTTCTTTCTCTTGTTTCGCACAGGAGAATAGTGTTAGTGCCATAGTGAGTAAGAATAATGTTTTTTTCATCAAGTTCTAAAATTTGATTAACCTATATTGATGCCGCTGAAGCACATGAATGCCATAGCCATCAGACCTACGGTGATAAAGGTGATGCCGAGTCCTTGCAAGGGCTTGGGTACGTCGTTATACTCCATTTTCTCGCGGATGCCGGCAAGACAGACAATAGCAAGAAACCATCCGATACCACTACCGAGTGCATACATGAAAGCATCGCCGATGTTGGTAATAGCTTTAGGGTCAAGTGCATCAAGACCTACGCGTTGCTGCATAAAGAGCGAGCAACCCATAATAGCGCAGTTGACGGCAATCAGAGGTAGGAAGATACCGAGTGAGGCATAGAGCGACGGAGAGTATTTTTCCACCACCATTTCCACAATCTGCACGATAGCGGCGATGACGGCAATAAAGAGAATAAAACTGAGGTAACTCAGGTCAACACCCTCGATAAGGCAGTTGGGGCCTAATACATAGACCTGCAACAGGTAGTTGACGGGCAGGGTGACAAGCAGCACAAATGTAACTGCTACGCCCAAGCCGGCACTGGTTTTTACATCCTTCGATACAGCAAGATAAGAGCACATACCGAGGAAGTAGGCGAATATCATGTTGTCCGCAAATATAGAACGGACGAATAAACTGATTGCGTGTTCCATAATTTACTTCTTTTCTTCTTTGTTAATACTTCTGTGTACCCATATAATACAGCCTACCAGAATAAGTGCCATGGCAGGCATCATCATCATACCGTTGTTTACATAGCCGTGCTCGTAGCACCATTGAGGAATAACTTGGAAACCAAGCAAAGAGCCACTGCCAAGCAGTTCGCGGAAGAATGCCACAATGACAAGGATGATGGCATAGCCGAGTCCGTTGCCGAGTCCGTCAAGCAGACTGTCCCAAGGACCGTTTGACATGGCGAATGCTTCGAGACGCCCCATCAGAATACAGTTGGTGATGATAAGACCGATGTATACGCTCAGTTGTACGGCCACGTCGTATGCAAAGGCTTTCAGTACTTCGCTCACAAGGGTAACCAAGGCTGCAACTACCACCAGTTGCACAATGATGCGGATACGCGTCGGGATGGTGTTGCGGAGCAGTGAGATAACCACATTGGACATTGCCACGATGATGGTTACGGCGATGCCCATGACGAGGGCGGGCTTGAGTTGTACTGTTACTGCCAAGGCAGAGCAGATACCAAGAATCTGCACGATGACAGGGTTGTTGGCACTAAGCGGGCCGAGCAACACTTCTTTTGTTTTATCACTGAGTTTCATTGTTGTACCTCCTCTTCTAAAGGTTCGATTTGTTCAGTTGTTTCATATACTTCGGGTTCTCCGCCGAGGAACTCGTTATATTCTGCGAGTGTGGTGTTAATCATCGTCTCCACACCTTTTGAGGTGATAGTGGCACCGGATATGGCCTGCACCTGCTCGCCTGCGGCTTCGCCCTTCACAATTTCCATGTTGTAACCGGTTCCC
>CAJOPG010000041.1 GCA_905236355.1 Paludibacteraceae bacterium
ATGTTATATTGTTGCGCAACGCTTTGCGCAGATTATTTTTTTGCGTATTTGAAATGAGCAACGCTTTATTACGCAGTATGCCCACTTTCAGCCGCTGCAAAAATACACATTTTTTTAGGAATATAAAATTATTTAAAGTTTACCACCAAATATTTGTTACTTTTATTCTTCACAAATAAGGAGGAATGAATTTTCAGCATATTTTTTATTTTCCATACGGACTATATCATACAACATGTGCATTGTCCTTTTGAATGCTATTCAGGTACTATCTGTTATGTTGATGTTATGTTCATCTTATGTTCATCTTATGTTTGCCTATACTGATTTTGAAGAAGTTACGATGAATTTTGATGTACAAAATATTTATAGATGTTTGATTTATAGATTATTGCATTACTATTATAATTTACGAAGATATATTTTATGGCGGGTTAATGATATTTTGATAAAAGGATGTCATTACACGCCGCGGACTTAATATTTTAACATATCCGGCACTTCTTTTTCATTTTTCATTTTCAATTTTTCATTATTATTTGTATCTTTGCAGCATACTTGAACAGCAGGTATCATTATTTGATAATCTGCTATAGAGGAAAGCTATACAGTAACATATCGGTGTTATACAATAGTAAATAAAAATCTGTTTATGAAAAAGGTACTTGGTCTTGGCAATGCGCTGACAGACATTCTTTTGCAGGTTTCTGAAGATGATGTTCGGGAACTTGGTCTCCCGAAAGGCAGTATGAATCTTATCAATTTTGACACGGCAATGGAAATACAAAGCCGTTTTGCGAGTGTCAGGAAGACGATGGTGGCAGGGGGTAGTGCCTCGAACACCGTGAACGGCATAGCGCGCCTTGGTGGAAAGGCCGCCTTTTTCGGCAAACTGGGCAATGACGAAGTTGGTGAATTTTATCGTGCCGACCTTGAAAAGAACGGAGTGCAGCCCATTTTGCTTCCTTCGTCGCTGATGTCAGGTTGTTGTACGGTGCTTATTACTCCGGACGGTGAACGAACTTTTTGCACTTATCTTGGGGCAAGTGCCGACCTTTTACCTGAAGACATCCACCCCGAAAACTTCCTCGGTTATGACATTTTCCATATAGAAGGCTATATGCTTCAAAACCATGAGTTAATTGAAAAGGCAATAAAATTGGCCAAAGAAGGGGGATTAAAAGTAAGTATCGACCTTGCAAGTTACAACGTGGTAAACGAAAACCTGGAATTTCTGACTTCGCTTATAGAACAATATGTTGACATTGTATTTGCCAATGAAGACGAGAGTTATGCCTATACTCATCTGCAACCTGAAGAAGCGGTAGACTATATATCAAAACAATGTGAGATAGCAATAGTGAAAGTAGGCAGAAAAGGGTCGTATGTACAACAGGGCCAAGAGCGGTATCATATAGGTGCCATTACATCACAATGTTTGGATTCAACCGGTGCCGGCGACTTATACGCTGCAGGATTTTTGCATGGTCTGTCTGACGGTTTTGACATACGTCGGTGTGCTGAAATAGGCACTCTGTCCGCCGGTCGGGTGGTGGAGATAGTAGGCACCAAACTGTCTGAAGAGACATGGGAAGAAATAAGGCGTCTGTGTGCACTTTACAGGGGCTTTATGATGCAACAAAATAACTAATAAAGATTATATGAAAAAATTACTGCAAGTTATCTACATTATTTATCAATATTTGATTGCGCTGCCTATTTTTGCAGCAATCACACTTTTTACCGCGATTGTCACTATGATTTTTATGCATTGGAGAAATGCAGAGTGGCTACACCGTATTCAGCAGTTTTGGTCAAGAAGTTTTTTCTGGTTGCTGTTTATGGATGTAAAAGTGGATGGAATAGAGAATATTGACCTGCACACATCTTATGTGTTTGTATGTAATCATCAGTCGATGGCAGATGTGTTTGCAGTGTATGGCTGGCTACCGGTAGTCTTCAAGTGGATAATGAAGAAAGAGTTGCGAAAGATACCTTTTGTAGGTTCTGCCTGTGCAGCAGCAGGACATATCTATATAGACCGTTCTCATAAAAAGTCGGCATTTAATACGATGAAAGATGCCGAAAAAATATTGCATGACGGCGTTTGTGTGGTTATATTTCCTGAGGGCACAAGGACTCCGGACGGAACAGTACAGCGGTTTAAGCGTGGTGCCTTTGCTATAGCGAAAGACTTGAATCTACCGATAGTACCTATTTCGCTCACGGGATGTTATGAATTGATGCCTAAAGGCGTTTTCTATGCCAAACGGCAAAAAGTGTATATGCATATAGGAAAGCCGTTTGACTATGCATCAGTAGAAGAAGAGAATCAAGCGGAGGTAATAGAACAAATAAGACAAGAAGTTATAAAGGGAATAAAAAAATAAGATGCCGTGGCATCTTATTTTTTTGTTACTTACTCCATTCTAACATTTTTTCGATTGGTTTAATTGCCTTCTCCGCAATTGCACTATCAACAAAAATTTCGTTACTTTCGTCACACAGACACTGATACACTTTTTCAAGTGTATTAAGTCTCATATACTCACATTCATTGCAAGAACAGGGAGTGAGTTTGCCATCAACCAACAACTCAGTAGCCTCAGGCGGGACGGGAATGAATGTTTTGTCGGGACAAGCCTGCTGCATTTTGTGAAGTATGCCGGATTCAGTAACTACAATAAACTCTTTTTCATTTTCAGCGTTTTTGACATAATTAAGCAATGCCTGTGTGGATCCGACCACATCTGCAAGTTCAAGAATTATTTTTTTACATTCCGGATGAGCCAACACTTTTGCCGATGGATAACGTTGTTTCAACTCAATCAGTTCGGTAACAGAAAACCGACTATGGACATGGCATGCACCATTCCAAAGTTCCATATTTCTGCCGGTGACACTATTGATATAGTTACCAAGATTTTGGTCAGGACAGAACAAAATTTTCTCATTATCCCGGAATTTTCCGACAATTTTCAGTGCATTACTTGAAGTTACGACAACATCTGTTAACGCTTTTACTGCAGCACTTGTATTTACATAACTGACAACTTTATAATCGGGATGTGCGAGTTTCCATTTGTATAAATCATCTGCATTACAGGAATCCGCCAGTGAACATCCTGCAGAGCTATCCGGGACCAACACTTTTTTATCCGGACAAATGATTTTGGCTGTTTCCCCCATAAAATGAACACCACAAAGGATAATAATATCAGCATCAGTTTTGGCAGCTTGTTGTGCAAGAGCTAAGCTATCACCCACAAAATCGGCTATATCTTGAATTTCAGGTATTTGATAATAGTGCGCCATTATTACAGCCTTTTTCTTCAGGCGCAAACTATTTATAGATTCGATAATTTCAAGTTTAGTCATACTCATCAGTTATTTTCAATTAATGTTATATAATAGATTTTCTAAAGATTTTACTTATTGATTATATAATGTCAGTATTGTTAATAAATGCATTAAATAATTATTTATCTGATAGTTAATTTTTATAAAAGATTTGTTAAGAGTTGAAATATTTGTGTATGATTTTTAGTTTTACATACAAAATGGAGTTATTTTATAGTTTATAAACAATGTTGTTAACAAGTGTTGACAGTAGGTGTGAGTTTGGTTAAATAACAGGTAGTATTTTTTTTGATATGACATTATCTGTTTTTTATCGGAATTTTCCTTATAACTAAAACGTAGGTGCAAAATTAGTTTAAATTTATGATTATTGCAAGATATTACATATATAGGTGTGAAAAATAATTTTATTGATTAAATATTTTATAGTATCTTTGCGTTGTATTATGGACTTTTTGTATGATGTAATAGTAGTAGGTGGTGGTCATGCAGGTTGTGAGGCAGCGTGTGCAGCGGCGAACATGGGTAGTAGGACACTGCTGATAACAATGGATATGAACAAGATTGCACAGATGAGTTGCAATCCTGCTGTTGGTGGTATAGCAAAAGGTCAAATAGTGAGAGAGATAGATGCACTTGGTGGTCAGATGGGAATTGTAACAGATAGGTCAGCTATCCAATTCAGGATGTTGAACAGGTCGAAGGGTCCTGCTATGTGGAGTCCGCGTAGTCAATCTGATAGAAAACAGTTTATAAATGAGTGGATAAAAGTACTTTCCGGTATAGATAATTTATTTATTTGGCAAGATATAGTTACTTCGTTGTTGATTAAGGACAACAGGATATATGGTGTGCATACAGCGCTTGGTGTTGACATAAAGGCGGGTGCGGTAGTATTAACCAATGGTACTTTTTTGAATGGTTTGTTGCATTTTGGGTCGGTTAAAATGAATGGCGGGCGTATTTCAGAGCCTGCTTGTACGGGTATAACAGAACAGTTGACGAGTTTAGGTTTTAAGGCAGACAGGATGAAGACAGGTACTCCTTGCAGAGTGGATGCGAGGAGTATAGATTTCTCGAAGATGACAATACAACCCGGAGATGAAGATGATCATAAGTTTAGTTATTTACCTGAAGTATCGAGGCAACTGAAACAAATGCCGTGTTGGATAACCTATACTAATGATTTAACTCATCAAGAATTACGGAAGGGACTTTCTGAAAGTCCCTTGTATAATGGTCAAATTAGAAGTATTGGTCCGCGTTATTGTCCGAGTATAGAAACAAAAATAGTTACTTTTGCAGATAAAGAGGCACATCAGTTGTTTATAGAGCCGGAAGGTGTGGATAGTAATGAGTATTACATAAATGGTTTTTCCTCCTCACTTCCGTTACAGATACAACTTAATGCGCTTAAAACAGTGAGTGGTCTTGAAAATGTAGTGTTTTACAGACCTGGTTACGCAATAGAATATGACTTTTTCGACCCCACGCAATTGTATCATACACTTGAAACCAAGTTGGTAAAGAATTTGTTTTTTGCCGGTCAGATTAATGGAACTACAGGATATGAGGAGGCAGCCGGTCAAGGAATAATAGCAGGTATAAATGCCCATATTCATTGCCATGGAGGACTTGATTTTATATTGAATAGGAATGAGGCGTATATAGGGGTATTGATAGATGACTTGGTTAATAAAGGAGTGGATGAACCTTACAGGATGTTTACTTCGCGTGCTGAATATCGTATTCTACTTAGGCAAGACAATGCAGACCAACGGCTTACAAAAAAAACTGTGGATATAGGACTTGCGAGTACGGACAGACTTCAACTTTTAAATAGCAAGCAACAATCAGAAAAAATATTAGTGGATTTTATTAGTAGTTATACGATAAAGCCTAATCAAATAAATAGTTATTTAGAGAATCGTAATACTCAACCGATAAAGCAACCGGTTAAATTAGTGGATATACTGCTTCGTCCGCAAGTAGCTTTAACGGAATTGATAGATATAGTTCCGTCGTTAAATGAATTGTGTGTTGGTTTACCCAGTTTATTACGCAATGAAATTATTGAAAGTACAGAGATAAATATCAAATATAAGGGTTATATTCAGCGAGAAGATATGGCAGCTGAGAAGTTGCAGCGACTTGACAAAATATCGATACCGAATCAATTTGACTATTTTCAACTGCAGTCATTATCAACAGAGGCCAGACAAAAACTTAGCAGAATAAGGCCTGCAACAATAGGGCAGGCAAGCAGGATACCCGGAGTGTCACCTAATGATATAAGTGTACTCTTAGTATTATTTGGAAGATAAATGTTCCACGTGAAACAATTATAAAATTATGACTCAAGAGCAAGTAAAGAACATCATTCGTGATGTGCCGGATTTTCCTAAAAAAGGAATTCTTTTTAAAGATTTAACCACTGCATTTATCAATCCTGATTGTATAGAGTGGTTTAAACAGCAATTGATAAGTATCTATAAAGACAAAGGTTTTACAAAGGTTATAGGTATAGAAAGTCGTGGATTTATTATTGCCTCTATTTTTGCAAACGAAATAGGTGCAGGTTTTGTGCCTATAAGGAAAAAAGGAAAATTGCCGGCTGAAGTTGAAAAAGAGAGTTACACCAAGGAATACGGAGTGGACACAATAGAAATTCATCGTGATGCTTTGTCGGCTGATGATGTTGTATTGTTGCATGATGATTTGCTTGCAACAGGTGGGAGTATGGCTGCCGCTATTAAATTGGTTAAAAAATTAGGTGTAAAGAAAATCTATGTTAACTTTCTTGTAGAATTGGACGACCTGAAGGGCAGGGAAGTTTTGGATGATGATATAGAGGTTATATCATTGATACATTATTAATATATACTATACTATTGAAAATTTATAATGTATTGTTATGCCTATATCGGCGCACATACAACAGATTCTTGCTTCTTTGCCGGAAAAGCCTGGTGTGTATCAGCATCTGAACAAGGATGGAGAGATAATTTATGTTGGAAAGGCCAAAAATCTGAAGCGTCGGGTCAGTAGTTATTTTCAGAAGGAGCATACCTCTTTAAAAACATCACGATTGGTTAGAAATATAGCGGACATACATTATATTGTAGTGAACACTGAACAAGATGCTTTTTTATTAGAGAATAATTTGATTAAAACACTTCAGCCGCACTATAATATTCTACTGAAAGACGGGAAAACTTATCCAAGTATTTGTATAACAAACGAACCTTATCCGCGTGTATTCAAGACGCGGAAAATAGTTAAAAACATAGGTGAATACTATGGTCCTTACAGTTTCGGCAATACTGTAGATCTTGTACTTGAGCTGATACATAATCTTTATCCTATCCGAACATGTCGTCTTCCGCTATCACCTGAGGGAATTAAAAACGGTAAATGGAAAGTATGCCTGAAATATCACATACATCATTGTTGTGGTGTATGTGAAAATTATGTATCACAAGAGCAATATTTTGCTTATATAGAGCAAATAAGAAAAATAATTCGTGGTGATGCCCATGAAATAAGTGAGATGCTGTTTCAGCAGATGGCTCAATTGTCTGCACAGTTGCGCTTTGAAGAGGCGCAACAATTGAAAGAGAAATATAATCTTATTGAGCGTTTTAAGAGCAAGACAATAATTACCAACACGACTATCCGTGATACGGATGTATTCGGATATTTGGAGGATGATGATACAATATACGTATCTATACTTCATTTGCATAAAGGTAGCATTGTTCAGGGTAAAACAGTCGAATATAAACGTATTATTGACGATGACGAGTCAGAGATATTGGGTAGGGCAATAGTTGAATTGCGCGAGCAGTTAGACAGTCATACGCAAGATATTATTGTGCCGTTTGAACCTGATTTCATCGATGAAAACATACATGTGAGTTTACCTACTCAGGGTGACAGAAAAAAGTTGCTTGATTTGGCACTGCAAAATGTGAAGCAGTACCAAATTGATAAACGCAAGCAAGCAGATAGATTAAATCCTGAGCAGCGAAATACCAGAGTATTACATGCACTTCAAGCCAAACTTTCGCTTCCAAGTTTGCCGATAACAATCGAGAGTTTTGATAATTCAAATATTCAGGGAACCGATGCGGTAGCGGGATGTGTAGTATTCAAAATGGGTAAACCAAGTAAGACGGATTACCGTAGATTCACAATCAAAACGGTTGAGGGTGCTGACGATTATGCCTCGATGCGAGAAGTGGTTTACAGGCGATATAAACGTTTATTAGATGAACACTCACCTTTGCCCGACCTGATTATCGCCGATGGAGGTATAGGTCAGATGCATGCTATTAGAGAGGCGGTAGAAGACCAACTCAATCTTTCTATTCCAATAGCCGGTCTGGTGAAAGATGACCGTCATCGAACCTCATCGCTGCTCTATGGTTTTCCGCCACAGGAAATCGGGTTAAAGCCGACGGATGAATTGTTTCACTTCTTAACGCGCATACAAGATGAAGTGCACCGCTATGCCATCTCTTTTCACAGACAGAAGCGAAGTAGCGGGCAGACACATAGTCAATTGGATGATATTCAAGGAATAGGAGAAAAGTCGAAGCAACTTTTGCTTAAACATTTCAAGAGTGTGAAGCGACTTTCTGAGGCCTCATTGGAAGAGATTTCACAAATTATACCAACTACAAGAGCCACAATTATTTATCATCATTTTCACCCAGATATGGTGTCATGAGAATCAAATATTTGTTTTGTTAATATAGTTATGTTCAAAATATCGTATTCAGCCCAATAAAAATATATGGTAACTAATGATATTGATTTGTCACTTCGTGAAGCAGTAGGTCTTCATGGTCCGGAACAATTGTTTGTATTGACTGACACAAACACCCAGATTCATTGTCTGCCGGTGTTGCTGCAGACACTCAATATTATGGAATCGCACATTCTTTGCCTTCCTCAGGGAGAGGAAAAGAAGAATATTGAAACTTTGCAGCACATTTGGAATTTTTTGTTGGAGAAAGGTGCTACCCGTGCAAGTATTCTTCTGATTTTAGGAGGGGGGACGCTCACCGATATAGGTGGTTTTGCTGCAACCACATTTATGCGCGGTATGCCCTATGTCAATATTCCGACCACACTTTTGGGTATGGTGGATGCTTCTGTAGGCGGAAAGACAGGCATCAATTATAACGGGGTGAAAAATCTGATAGGTGCATTCAGTATGCCGGAAAGCATAATAGTCTATACGCCTTTTCTGACTTCACTGCCTGCGCAGCAGTTTCTTTCCGGGTGGGCTGAGATGCTCAAGCATACACTTATTTCATCTCCGCTGCAGTTGGCAGCATTACAAGCCTTTGATTTACACAACTGGTTTGTTAACCCTAATGACGAACAACTTGAGCAACTCACAGAGTTGGTTGACAGAAGCATTGAAATAAAAAGATATATTGTGGAATTAGATCCGCAAGAACAAGATATGAGGCAGACGCTCAATTTCGGACATACTATAGGTCATGCTTTAGAGGCTTTTGCACTTGAAAAAGGACATGTATTGTTGCATGGATATGCTGTTCTTTATGGTATGGTGGCGGAACTCTATCTCAGTCATCTTCTCTTTGGCTTTTCCGAAAAGGATATTCAGATTGTCATTGCCTGCATGAAAGAGTTCTATGGAAAACCTGATTGCGCTTGTTCTGATTATGATAAACTTATAGCGCTCATGCATCACGACAAAAAGAACCAATCAGTCAATGATATCACCTTCACATTGCTTCGCAGTATAGGTAATTATCAAACGGGTTGCGTTTGTTCAGAAACTCAGATAAAAGAGGCGCTTGATTTTCTTTTCAACTGCTGACTTGTTTGCTAAAAGCATAATCTGCTTCCAGTAAACTATAGTTGTCCGTTTGGACGACTCATCTCCATGCGGATATGAAGAATACCTTCTTCTTCAAACTTTTCCCCAATGCAACGGAAACCCAATTGTTCATAAAAACCTATAGCATGGGTTTGGGCCTCCATTCTCAGAATGATGGCTCCTTGTTGCCATGCTTGCTGTATTACTTCCTGCATAACCCATTTTCCATAGCCTTTGCCGCGCTCTATTGTTAACATACGGCCCACATGCCATATTGCCGGATTATCCTCCTGAAACAGACGGGCACAAGCTATTACCTTGTTGTTGTTCCATAAGAATACATGTATACTTTTGTAGTCAATATCATCCATATCAACATAGAGAATCTGCTGTTCCATAACGAACACTTGTGCCCGTGCCTTCAACAGTTCATACAGTTCTGTTGCGGACAACTGTTCAAAAGTTTTTATGCGCAGTTCCATCAGGTTTGACAACAGGATTTCTATTTTGTCGCAAAAGTACAAATAAAGGGCAATACTTACAAATAAGCTCTGCCTTTTTTTGAATTCAACGACAAATTTTCAGTTTCTAATTATTGTTATTATCTTTGCGCCATATTCCATAATATCATAAACACAGACTATTTATGGCAGCTTCACAATTCAAACGCTACATATGGTTGGTGGACACTATCCGTAGTGCCGGCCGTATTTCCCGTCAGGATATTGACCGCCGCTGGGCTAATTCATCGCTTAATGAAAATCATGAAAAAGCAATACCCGAGCGTACTTTCTTCCGGTATAAATCTGCAATAGAAGAACTTTTCGAGATAGAGATAGGATGCGACCGTGCCGCCGGTGGGATGTACTATATTGTTGATAACGGGTTTGAGAATCGTACCCGTCAATGGCTATTGTCGCAGTTTTCCATTCAGAACTCATTGCAGGAAGGTCGGCAACTACAAGGGCGTATTTTATATGAGGACATTCCGTCCGGAACGCAGTATTTGTCGATAATAGTGGATGCAATGCGTAATAATCTGTGGCTGCAAGTTCGTCATTGCCGTTTTGACAGCCACGAAGAAAGTGTCTTTATGCTTGCGCCGTATTGTCTCAAGGTCTTCAAACAACGCTGGTATATTCTTGGGAAGAATAGCGAACACAAGGATGTGCGTCTCTATGCGCTTGATAGAATAATAGCCTTAGAAACAACTGATAAGACTTTTTCATTGCCTCGTAATTTTGATGTGCAGTCGTATTTTCGCGGTTTCTACGGGGTGTTCCGTGGTGAGCAGTTCAAGCCCGAACATATCCGAGTGCGTGTGACTGATGCAGCAGCTCCTTTCCTGCGTTCTCTACCCTTGCATGTTTCACAACGAGAGTCCGAACCATGTGTCTTCACTTGGTATGTGGCCCCCACATTCGACTTTGTTCAGCAACTTCGCACTTTCGGCAGCGACCTTGAAGTGCTGGCGCCCGAATCGCTCCGTGATGAGTTTGCGGAAGAGGCAATGCGTCTATCAAGGATGTATTAAACGCAATAACCTTTCCCATAGGAGAAAGTAGTTAAGAAACATATCTTTTACAAAAAATGCAGTTTTCTCAAAGAAAATTGCATTTTTTATTATCACTGACAGCTTTTGGCAGTTTAAACATATAATTTTGCAGCGAAAAGAAAAAGATGTCAAACTTATAAAACGAAGTTACCTTAATGAAAACATTTACGCTGACAAAAAGTGCATTCTCTACACACAGGAAGTGCTGATAGGTTTGCTTGTTGCAACACCGATAGTTATTTCGCTCATCATATCTCAAGTATAAATCCTTAAAACAATTACTACTATGTTACTAAAGAAAAACAAGGCAGAGTTTCTCAACTGCAATCTGGCAGGTTTTGGTCACACCGAAGGTTATTTGGTTTTGGACGAGATGCGTCCGGGTGATAAACTTCTGATGGTTCGTGAAGACGAGAACAAACATGACAATGATGCGATAGCATTGTTTTATGTGTCTAAACACAAGTTACCAGAAGATGTGCAAACGCATCTTATTCGTTTTGACGGAAAAAGATATGTTGCATTGGAAGTTGATGTTGAATCAGATATCACTGCTCTAAGCAAAAAGGGAAAGGTCCAACGCAATAAAGAAATCAGAGAGGCACTGCATGTAGGCTATATTCCTGCAAGCAACAATAATCAACTTGCCTCGATGTTTGATATGGGCTATGCGGCTATCTATGAGTGCGTCGTCACCAATATTGACAAAGAAATGCACCCCAATCAGCAAGTGCAGATACGGGTGAATGTTTTAGAAAATAAATAAGAATAGTCTAATGACCGATTTTGAAGCAATCAAAGAAATTTGCGAGCAAGTGAAAGAAAAATATGGGGTTAATTGAAATAGAAGAAGGGAGTACCAAGCCAAGCAAACACTATATCTATTCCTTAATAATAAAAGCCCAGGCAGAAGTATAATATGATATTGCCAAGACATCCTTTATCTAAGAGAACTAACTTGATTTATTGCTGAAGTGAATAAAAACACAATAATACCTCCCAACCAAAGACATAAAAATATCATGCAGTAATTGTTCATTCATTTTTATTTTGTAAATTTGCGGCACTTATGATATAAATATATGAATACTTGAATCTATTCATTATCATTTGCCATAGCCACGAATACAACTCATTAGGTATTTAGATAGAGAAACTGAATAATAATACGGATACAAACAATTCAATCCCGACCAAAATCAGTCGGGATTGTGTTATCAATTGTTTACGCGCTATAATAGAATTCGCTGTGTATTGTCGTCCCGATAATGAAAGCAACTACCAAATTCTTAATGAGATTATCAATCACAACTATATACAACCATGACTATTGAAGTAGTTTACGGACCACCTGTTCCGCATTTACCGTTTAATGCTCAACAAGCGATTGTCTTCGATCTTGGAGGAGTGCTTATCGACCTTGATATTCCTCGTTGTACACAGGCCTTCAAAGAGTTAATGGGTGAAGAAAACCTTAAGAAAGCGTTAGGAATGAATGCCGAAGGCAAAGGTGCAGAGGCCGTCAGTGTGGCCACCCGTCAACTGATGTATGACTACGAGCGCGGCAACATCACCACAGAGCAGTTCTTCTGCGAGTTGCAGTGTTATAGCCGACAGGGTACAACCATCAATCAACTGCAAAACGCATGGCTTGGAATGCTTGGCGAAGTACCCGCTTGGAGAATAGCATATCTCAAACATCTGAAAAGACAGGGCTATCGTCTCTTTATGCTCTCCAACAGCAACGAACTGCATTGGAACACAATCTTCCGACAATATCCATTAACTGAATGTTTCGAGCAAGTTTTCGCCTCGCATGAACTGCATCTTGCCAAACCTGAACCGGAAATATTCCGTCAAGTAGAAGATGTCATTCCACTCTGTGCCGGACGCACTATCTATGTTGATGACATCTCTCAAAATCGCCGAGCGGCAGAAGATACGGTCGGTTGGCGCACTTGTGCAAGCATAGAAGAACTGAAAATAATTTTGGCTTCCCAAAATAAAAATGATAAAAAACAAAATTGAAAAACCTTTATGAAAATAGATACTTTAATTTTCGACCTTGGCGGCGTCCTCATGCAGCATAATATACAGGGCAGTGTGGATGCCTTTTTGACATTGATGGGAGAAGAAGCTATGCAGACCATTCTCGGTTTGAGAACAGATGGAGAAGGACAGACAGGAACGCTGATGGAGAAATACGAAAAAGGTGATATCACAACAAAGTATTTCATTGACACTATACTAAAACATAGCCGTCCGGGTACTACACCACAAGAGATACGAAGCGCATGGATAACTATGCATGCCGGCATTCCACAGCAGAGAATAGATTATCTGAAACAATTAAAGCAAAATGGTTTTCGGATGTATCTGCTATCAAACAACAACGAACTGCATTGGAGAGATGTATTATCCACATACCCTCTGGCTGAGATTTTCGATGGAATGTTTGCTTCCCATGAACTACATTGCTGTAAACCGGACAAAAAGATATTTTGCGAAGTAACTAAGATAATCAAATCGGATCCACAAGCTACCATCTTTATAGATGACCTTGAAGCCAATCGCCGTATAGCCGAGCAAACCATTGGCTGGCGCACCTGCGCAAGCATAGAGGAACTGAAAGGTCTACTTTGAAAACTTAACCACTCTGAACCATCTAACCTATCCAATATCATACAAAGAAGGTTGCGGTATCGGTACATCAAAAGTCCCTACAAACTTTGATCAAAACCAAGGCATTAAAACCGAAGTACTATACAATGCTCTCCGAATCCGTCATAGAAAAACTCCGTATACTCACCGAATCGGCGAAGTACGATGTGTCGTGTTCCTCTTCGGGAACTGTCCGCAAAGGGAAACCCGACATGGTGGGTAACACCGTCGGTGGAGTGGGTATATGCCACAGTTTTGCAGACGATGGCCGCTGCATCTCGCTGCTGAAAATAATGCTCACTAACTTTTGTATGTACGATTGTGCCTACTGCATCAACCGCCGTAGCAACGACATTCGTCGTGCCACATTAGCAGTGCATGAACTCGAAGAGATAGTGATGGAATTCTATCGCCGCAACTACATTGAAGGGCTCTTTCTCTCCTCCGGTGTGGTGCGCAATCCTGACTACACTATGGAGCGTCTTACTGCCATTGTGCGCGACCTCCGCACTATCCATCGCTTCAACGGATATATCCATCTCAAAGCTATCCCGGGAGCCTCACAGGAACTATTGCAAGAAGCAGGCAAATATGCCGACCGCATGAGCGTGAACATTGAAATCCCCAAGGAGGAGTCTTTGAAAGCACTCGCACCTGAGAAAGACCATAAGAGTGTGTTCCGACCGATGACGCTTATACAGCAAGGCGTTCTTGAAAATAAAGAAGACCGCTCCCGCCTAAAATATGTACCGCGTTTTGTGCCGGCGGGGCAGAGTACGCAGATGATTGTCGGGGCTACCGCAGAAACTGATAAGGATATACTCCTTATGTCCTCATCCCTTTATTCACAGCCCACCATGCGCAGGGTCTATTATTCCGGCTATGTCAGCGTCAATACCTACGATAAACGCCTGCCTGTTCTGAAACAACCGCCACTTGTGCGCGAGAACCGGCTCTATCAAGCTGACTGGCTGATGCGTTTCTATGGCTTTGGAGTGAACGAAATTGTGGACGAAACTCACGAGCAGCTTGACCTTGACATTGATCCAAAACTCGCATGGGCATTGCGCCATCCCGAGTATTTTCCTGTGGATATCAACACAGCCGCTTATGAGCAGATACTGCGTGTACCCGGCATCGGCACCAAGTCGGCGGCATTGATTGTCAGTTCGAGGCGCTTCGGCATGGTGACTTCGGCACATCTCAAGAAAATGGGAGTGGTAATGAAGAAGGCGAAATATTTCATCACTTGCCGTGAACTTAATGCGGGTTTCAACGACCGTATCACCGGCATCAACGAAATTCCAGCTCCCATACTGCGCCGGCGTCTCCTATCTCCATCTATTCAACAACAACTTGCTGCGGAACAACAAACTACATTTTACTTTGGCGACTAAAAAAGTAAATCATCAACCATATATCTATTAAATTAACTATGCAAACCATTCGACTTCTCAACGGCATTGAAATGCCGGTATTAGGCTACGGGCTATTCCAAGTTCTGCCAGAAGATGCTGAACGCTGTACAACCGAAGCATTGGAAGTGGGATATCGACTTATTGACACCGCACAAGCCTATGGAAATGAAACAGGTGTCGGTACCGCCATTGCCAAATCCGGCATTCCAAGAAAAGATGTTTTCATCGTAACTAAAATCTGGATAACCAATGCAGGTGAAGAAAGAGCGGCGCAAAGTATTGACGAAAGCCTTGAAAAACTTCAAACCAACTATATCGACCTTTTGCTTATTCATCAAGCGTATGGCGATGTATTCGGTTCGTGGAGAGCAATGGAAGCGGCCTATCGTGCAGGTAAAGTGCATGCTATTGGTGTTAGTAACTTTCAAGCATGCCGGTTCTATGATTTTGCTCGAGTAGTAGATATCAAACCGATGGTCAATCAACTGCAATGTTGCGTACTCTCACAACAGCGTGAAATTTTACCGGAAATGGAAACTTACAACACCAAAATGATGGCATGGGGACCTCTCGGACAAGGAAGTGATAGCCTGCTCAAAAACCCTATATTGACCAATATCGGCAAGCAATATGGCAAATCTGCTGCACAAGTGGCATTACGATGGTTGACCCAACAAGGCATTGTAGCAATACCCAAAACAACCCATAAAGAACGAATGACAGATAACTTTGATATATTTAACTTTATGCTCTCTAACACTGATATGCAACTCATTGCAACACTCAATCAACAAGATGCCGGTTTTCGTGACTTTGCTGACCCTAACTACCTTCGTCGCATCCTTGGGATGTTCAATCTATGACACCTCAATATGTTAATCTACCGCTTTGATAATACCTTTGACGGCTTGCTGACGGCGGTCTTTGATGCTTTCTTTCGCCGAGAACAACCTGAACAATTGCTTTCTGCTGGTGATGCGCTGCCTTTATTTGTGGATATAGTCTATGAAGTTCAAACAACAGGACACAAGGCTCAAAGGGTGTGGAACGGCTTAGAACAGCGCTTGCAACCTGCAGAACTAAGACTGATAACCGTCAGCTGGTTAGCTGAAGACAGCAAGTTGAATACCCCGCTCTTTCATTATATATGCAAAGTGTTCCATACAAGTGAAGATAATGTAAGAAGCATTACGCAGAATTTTGCAGACGCAGATGTGCTACAGGTCACTCACATCGCTCGTCAAGTGATGCACGAAAGGTTGCGAATGATGCAGTTTGTTCGATTTCAGAAGGCAAAGGACGGAACCTATCTTGGTGTCGTATCCCCTGACCATAATGTGTTGCCGCTTGTTACTGACCATTTTCGTGACCGCTTTGGAGATCAACCATGGTTACTATATGATGCCAAACGCCGGTATGGATTCTACTATGACAAACAAATATTGACGCGTGTAACCTTCGAGAGCGATGAACAGTTCAATCTACGAAACGGCAAGATGAATAACGACCTGCTGAGCGAAGATGACATGCTCTTTCAAGATCTCTGGCGCACTTATTTCAAGGCAATCTGTATTCGGGAGCACATCAACCCGCGAAAGCAACTCAGCGATATGCCGCGACGATATTGGAGATATATGACAGAAAAGCAAAACTGAAAATTTTCTCAATATGCATGTCATGGTGAATGATAACAATATTACTTAATCCATGCTTTTTCTACAAACGCAATTATAAAACCTGTCTGTTACCCCGTTATGCATTAGACAAAGTATTTGACAGTTGCTGATGTCTATTGTTCCGCTCTTACTCCATTCTATTACATACCATCAGTCCGCACTTTTTACTTGAGACGGCTTCGAAACCTCTATAAATCCGTAAAACGCACAGAAAACAATTACTATTCGGATTTACTATTAGAAGTACCTACGTATTGCTCTCAAGTCATGGGTGTATTCGCCTGTTTCTGCGGAGATGATGCCGTTGCTGTCAATACGCTCCACCTTTACCCTGCCAGAGCAGTGAACAACGGTGTTAGGAGAAAGCAGTATGCCCACATGTGAGATGTTGGTGCTTTCGGGGTTGCGGCTCTGATGGTCGAAGAACACAAGGTCGCCACATTGGGCCTCACTCAAGAAGCCTATCTCTTTACCTTGATGTACCTGCTCGCGAGCATTCCTCAGCAGCCGCACTCCGAAGAGCGAGAGCACTATCCCGCTGAAGCCGGAGCAGTCCAAGCCCATGCAGTTTTTTCCGCCCCACAAGTAGGGGATGTTAAGGAAGAAGCGCACCGTCTGCATGAAGTTGGTCTCGTTGAACTCCAAAGGTTGCGGTGCCACCATTTGAGGGTCAATAACAAACTTGCTGCCCAATATTTCAAATTGTCCGTCTTTGTAGTTACTAAGGTGTGTACCTGCAGTAAGCGGGAAAGTCTGCTGATTGGCTTCACTCACAGCGTATGCCATGGGCATCTTCACCATAGCAGTAAGGTTTGATGAGGTGTATCGTTCATACTCTTCATTCGACATCTTGCTAATCATTTTGAAATCAACCCATCCCTCTTGTCCATCATAGTCATTACGGATATTATACCAACGGGGTACTTCATCTGTAATCTCACAAGTTTCACCAAACAAGAGTTGGGTCAGTTGTTCGGCTGCCTCGTCAGGTTTGGAGCGTACAGGCACTACGCTATGCAATACAATTGCTTTCATCTGTCAATGTCTTTTATTACCAGATACTTACACGCTCTTCTGGTGCCACATACAGCGGACTTTCTTCGGTCACGTTCCATGCCTCATACCAGGCGTTGATGTGCGGCAGTGCGCCGTTTACTCTCCAGCGGCCCAGCGAGTGAGGGTCGGACTTGGTTTGTACCAATATCTGTTCCGGACGGATATTGCCTGCCCATACATTGGCGTAAGCGAGGAAGAAGCGCTGTTCGGGCGTAAAGCCGTCTTGCTCTGCCAAAGGAGCATTTTTAGTGGCATTTTTGAAGGCTTGGAAGGCTACATTCAAACCACCATGGTCAGCGATGTTCTCACCCAGTGTCAGATAACCATTGCCAAATATGCCTGGGGCCACTTCTATTTTGTTGAAGAACTCCGCCATTACTTTGGTGCGGGCTTCAAACTTCTCTCTGTCTTCGGCAGTCCACCAGTTGTTCAGGTTGCCGTCTTTGTCAAACTGAGCGCCTTGGTCGTCAAAACCATGGGTCATCTCATGACCTATAACCACGCCGATAGCACCATAGTTGAAGGCATCGTCGGCATTCATGTCGAAGAAGGGGTATTGCAGAATGCCTGCGGGGAAGCAAATCTCATTGGTGGACGGGTTGTAGTAAGCATTGACAGTTTGCGGTGTCATGTACCACTTGTCGCGGTCAACAGGTTTGTCCAAGAAACTCAAACTATAGTCTTGTTCGAACTTTGCGGCTCGTTTAAGATTCTCATAGTAAGAGAGCGACGGGTCAATGTCAAGGTCAGAATAATCGCGCCACTTGTCAGGGTAACCGATTTTAACATAAAAAGCATCCAGTTTTTCATGTGCTTTCTGCTTGGTCGCATCAGACATCCATTCCTGCTCGTCGATACGTTCGCCTAATGCAATCTGCAGATTTTTCACCAATTGCACCATGCGTGCCTTTGCTTCGGGCGGGAAGTATTTCTGTACATACAATTGTCCGACAGCCTCTCCTAATGTGCCGTTTACAATGCCGACGGCACGTTTCCAAAGCGGACTCGGTTCTTCCTTTCCTGACAGAATCTTTCCATAAAATTCGAAGTTGGCCATGTATATCTCATCACTCAGATAGGAAGCAGCTCCTTCTATAGTTTGCCATATGAACAATGTTTTGAGGTCTTCAAGCGGCTCTTCGGCAAGCATTTTTCCGGCTTCTTGCAAGTGTTGTATCTGACCGACAGATATACTGTCGGTATGAATGTTCATAGCACCGAGGAATACATCCCAATCCACTTGTGGAACTAAAGTTTTAAGGTCAGCAATTGACATCTTGTTGTAGTTTGCCATTGGGTCGCGCAATTCTACATTGTTTTTAGCAGCGCCTGCCAGACGGGTCTCTAAGCGCATCACGGTTTTAGCGCGTTCTTTTCCGTCAGTGAACCCGAATAGACCGAACATGCGGGCTATATGTTCTTGGTAGGCATTGCGGATTTTGGTGGTGTTTTCATCCTGGTCAAAGTAATACTCTTTTTCGCCTAGTCCAAAGCCTGCTTGATAGGTTTTCAGGATGTTCATGCTACTATTCAGTTCGTCAGCATCTACATACATGCCCCATAGGGCGTAGTCCATACTTTTCCCCAAATCCTCTGACAATTGGTTGCGGTCGTTAATAGCAGCGATAGCCTCCAGGTAAGGACGCAGTGTTTCTATACCTTCTTGATTGCGCCGGGCAGTGTCCATGGCAAGATTGTATATGTCGCCTATCTTCTGCCCGACACTGCCTTTTTTTTGCGATTTAGAGGCGATTTCCTCAATCAGTTCGTTGAGTTGTTTGCGGTTGTTTTCCGCCAATTTGTCAAAACTGCCAAAACGACTATATTCGCCTGTAAGGGGGTTGTTTTCCATCCAGCCGCCGCATGCGTACTGGTAAAAGTCGTTTTGAGCCACCACGGTGGTGTCAAGATTGCAGAGGTTGATACCTGTTGTTTGTTGTTTTTTGCATGATGCTGCCATAATGGTCAATGCAATTAAAAATAAATGTTTTGCTTTCATATTATTGTTGTTGATAATGAGTCAAAAAGTGAATTTTATCAAAATGCTGACAAAGATATTGCTTTTTTGCCAATTATGCAAATTGCGGATGGTGATTACAAATCGACTACAGCAAAACATAACAGGCGTCTGTAAATGCCAATAAATATCTGATGGTCATTATTTAAGTACTAAATAGGTTTAGAAGAACCCGAGAGGAACCCAATTGATTTATAAAGCATTACATATGGTCTCTTCGTAGAGATTACGCGGCTGCTATTCTGCCGGTTAATCTTCAAAACTGAGATAAGGAGAGAGTTTTTTTAGGTCTGCTTCTGAAAATTCTTCCAAATCCTGCAATTCTTGCAGGTTATGCAGACGGAAGTGGCGTCGGCGGAGTTGGTAGAGCGCTTCCGCTTGTGTGAATGTGAGATAAGGATGTCTATAGAGTCGGTCCACAGAGGCATGGTTGACGGGTATGGGAGTTATGAGTGCAGAGTCAGCAATAAAAGAGCTTAGTAAAGAATCGGCCCTTTCTTTGAGTTCTTCTATTTCGAGCAATTGTTGTGGCGAACGGTATCCGCCTAACAGTTGTCGGTAGCGAACTATTTGTACGGCGGTGTAGCGGCCTACTCCCCGAATCATTTGAAGTTGTGCGGTATCTGTGGTGTTTAGTTCAAGAATGGTGTCTTTCTTAACGGGATATTTTGGAGGAGCGACGGAGTCAGCTTGTATGGAATCAGCTTGTTGAGGAACGATGACTATATAGGGTTCCATTTGTGCATAGAGTTCATCGTTCATACCATAGATTTTTTGCAGTGATTCTTTGGTCCGGAACCATCCTCCTTTTTGCCTGTATTTCATCAGATTGCGTGCCATCCATGGACGGAATCCCAGTTGCAGCAATTCGATACTGTCTGCAGTATTAGGGTCAAAGGGGTGTAGATACAAGGGAATCGTATCTGTGGGGATATGCTTATAGTAGGTGCGTTTGGGTTTTTCTGCAAGGGATTGTTCCAATTGTTTGGCAGTTTCAGTGGCAATAATCAGAGTGGTGGCTGATGGTTTTGTACATGTTAGTTTGTCTGCAACATAGAATCCTATAACAAGAAAGCATAAAACCAATAAGAGCACACCAACGCCTATCCACTGACTTTTCATTAGCGGAGCTTTACTGCTTTGCTTTTTGTCGGGTTGTTCCATTTTCTATAGTACGCGCGATTCTATTTTTCCGTCGGTGAATTCAGTGAGCAGAACATCTCCTTTTCTGATGTTTTTGACCGAGTTGATGCGTTTGCCTTGTACAAGAGTTAGCGTATAGCCTTTTTTATACAGACTTTCAGGAGAGAGCAGGCGAATGATTTTTTCGTAAGAATTCAGCTGGTCTTTATATTGATTGATTTGACCTTTTATATTGGCATATAGAGTCAGTTGAATTTGTTGCAGTTGATGTTGTTGGACAACTATGGTTCGTTCCAAGCTTTGCCGGAGACGGAGTTGCAGATTGTTGATTTTGTCTGCTTGTGCGGCGAGCTGGTCAATTAAAAACTCTGCTACAGCTGTAGGTGTTTTTAGTGCGGTATGGGCAACTTGGTCCAATACAGAAACATCTCGTTGGTGTCCTATTCCGGTAAGAACGGGTAATGGAAATTGTGCGCAGGTGGCAGCGAGCAGATAGTCATCGAAGCAACTGAGGTCAGTATTGGCACCGCCGCCACGAATGATGACCACAGTGTCAAAGTCTTGCCGGCTGTTATAGACAGCGTCTAAAGCATTAATGATGGATTCCGGGGCCTTTTCACCCTGCATAAGGGCCGGGAATAAGGATGTTGTAAACTGAAAGCCCAATTGATTGGTCGTTAGTTGGTCGCAAAAATCACCATATCCTGCAGCATCTGGAGCCGAGATGACCGCTATTCGTTTCAGGAGCGACGGTAGCGGGAGAAGTTGTTGCATTTGTAGTATTCCTTCTTTTTGAAGACGCCGGAGAGTTTCTTCTTTTTGTTTGTGCAGGCTGCCGACTGTATAGGTGGGGTCAATGCCGACTATATTGAGGCTGAGTCCGTATGCTGCATGAAAACGGACTTCTGTTTCAGCCAGAATGCGTAATCCGACATGTAGTGTTTCGCCCGTTTCCGTCGAAAAAAATGAGGATAGCATGGAGAAAACATTCTGCCAGCAGGTAGCTCTTATTTTAGCGGCAAAGAGCCCGTTCCCTTCATTTTTCTCTGCCAGTTCAAGATAGCAATGTCCTCCTTTCATCGCCATGCTTACAATCTCGGCAGTTACCCAGTAGGTATTAGGCATTCCATCCTGCAGTGTACTGCTGATAAGGTTGCATAATTCAGAAAGAGAATAGGTTTGCTTCATAATAAGTGTTTTTGCATAGAGAGAGTTAGATTAGATGTGTATTGTCGGCAGGATAGTGATAAAAGAGAAAGGCTGTTGATTGCTCAAACAGCCTTTAAGTAGCGAGGCCCGGGATTGAACCGGGGACCTCATGATTATGAATCATGCGCTCTAACCAGCTGAGCTACCTCGCCTCGTCGAAACGCGCCTAAACCCGAACTTACAACTTTTGTTTTGCAGTCCTTAAGTTCCTTCGCGGTTTCTCCTCTCTTCTTTCTATTTCAAAGAAATTTCTTTTGAAAGCGGGTGCAAAAGTAATTCAAAAAAATGATATACGCAAATCTTTTTTTGCGGCATGTGCTTTTTATCCTACTTGAGCACCATTTTTAACGGGCTTGGAAACGGAAGCAAGTACCAATTTTGCATCAGCATTGACGGCTGAAAGAATCATTCCCTGACTTTCAATACCCATCATTTTTCTTGGCGGGAAGTTGGCTATGAAGAGGACTTGTTTTCCTATAAGTTCTTGTGGGTCAGGATATGATTGAGCAATACCGGAAAGAATGGTTCTGCCTCCCATTCCATCGTCTATTTGGAACTGCAAGAGTTTGTCTGATTTCTTTACTTTTTGGCAATCAAGGATAGTACCGACCCGGATGTCCATTTTTTCAAAATCTTCGATGGTCGCCGTGTTTTTAGCAGATTCCGGTTGCCAAGCTGCTTCCTGGTTTTCCTTTTTTATGCGTTTGAGGCGTTCGAGTTGTGCTTGGATGTCGGCATCATCGATTTTTTCGAACAATAGTTCTGCCGGTTTTAGTATGTGCCCCTCTGTCAGAATGTCAGTTTTTCCGAGGGCATCCCATCCTATTTGTTCAAGATTAAGGAGTGAGCGCAATTTTTCTGATGAAAACGGCAGAAACGGCTCAAAAGCGATGGAGAGATTGGCAGCAATTTGGAGTGAAAGATTGAGGATGGTGGCAGTGCGTGCGAGGTCGGTTTTAGCCAATTTCCACGGTTCTGTTTCCGCAAGATACTTATTGCCAATGCGGGCAAGGTTCATTGCCTCTTTTTGTGCGTCGCGGAAGTGGAAGTTGTCAAGCAGTTCTTCTATCCGTTGTTTGATGTCAGTGAATTCACGAATAGTTTGTTGGTCATAATCTGTCAGGATTCCTTGTACAGGTACTTTCCCTTCGAAATATTTGTGTGTGAGGACAAGGGCGCGGTTGATGAAATTGCCATAGATGGCAACTAATTCGTTGTTATTGCGCGCTTGAAAATCTGCCCATGTGAAGTCGTTGTCCTTAGTTTCGGGGGCATTTGCAGTAAGCACATACCGCAATACATCTTGTTTACCCGGAAAGTCTTCAAGATATTCGTTGAGCCACACCGCCCAATTGCGTGATGTACTGATTTTGTCGCCCTCAAGATTGAGGAACTCGTTAGATGGAACATTATCAGGGAGGATATATGAACCTTCGGCTTTGAGCATTGCCGGGAAGACGATGCAATGGAATACGATGTTATCTTTACCGATGAAATGAATAAGCCGGGTGGACGGGTCTTTCCACCAAGTTTCCCATTGTCCGTATTTATCGGGTTGACTATCGCAAAGTTCTTTGGTGTTGCTGATGTAGCCGATGGGTGCATCAAACCATACATATAGGACTTTTCCTTCGGCTCCTTCTACGGGCACGGGGATGCCCCAACTAAGGTCGCGGGTTACGGCCCGTGGTTTGAGACCTCCGTCAAGCCAACTTTTGCATTGTCCGTAAACATTGGGTCGCCATTCTTTATGCTCTTCAAGAATCCATTGTTCGAGCCATTGTTGATACCGGTCAAGAGGGAGATACCAATGCGAGGTGGTGCGTTTTGTTAGGGTATTGCCATTGACGGCATTATAAGGATTGATAAGTTCATCCGGTGATAGTGTGCGTCCGCATTTTTCACATTGGTCGCCATAGGCGCCGGCAGAATGGCAATGCGGACATTCGCCCTTGATGTTGCGGTCGGTTAAGAACTCGTGAGTCTCTTCATCGTAGAACTGTTCCGTAGTTTGTTCTGTAAATTTTCCATTGTCATATAATGTGCGGAAAAAGTCAGATGCAAATTTGTGATGTACAGCAGAGGTGGTGCGGCTATATACATCGAAGGAGATACCGAATTTAGCAAAACTATCTTTAATAAGGTCGTGGTAGCGGTCAACCACCTGTTGCACGGTGATGCCTTCTTTGCGTGCTCTGATAGTGACGGGCACTCCGTGTTCGTCGCTTCCCCCAACGAAGAGGACGGGTTGGCCTTTAAGCCTAAGATAGCGTGCATAGATGTCGGCCGGCACATAGACTCCTGCGAGGTGACCGATGTGAACGGGGCCGTTGGCATAAGGAAGTGCGGAGGTAATAAGAGTTCTTTTGAAATTCATAAGATTAGTATGCTAATGTTAAATAATTACTCATTTTGTGGGTGAAAAATTGACGGAAATGCAAAGATTTAGTCATAAGTTTGCGTAATTCGATATGTTTGTTTAATTTTGCAGACCTAAAATTTTGTGCAAAGATACGGCAAGTTTTAGAAATGCACAAATCAAACAGAACTATTTTGTCATGAAAAGATCAGGTGTCTTATTAGTCGGTTTATGCTGTATATTGCTTGTCTTTGGTCAGCCGAAGAGTTACATTAGCGTTTGGGGCGAAGCAGGAGAATCGTCCCTTTTGACCACTTTGACCAATATTGATACGAAATCGAGTTTTGGTGTAGGCGGTGGCATAGGTGGAGGTTATGAGATGCATCTCAGTAATTTTGTTTGGACCGCCGGTTTGCACATCGGGATTATGCATACATCTTTCAAGTTGGGTAATATAAACGATAGTTTTGATGCAGTGGATGATGAGGGTGACGCTTTGTTATATACTTATACACAAAATAATAGGCGGGATAATTATACAGGATTATCATTGCAAGTGCCGGTGATGGTGGGCGCAGATTTCGGTCGGATATATTTTCTTGCCGGTGTGAAAGTGGATGTAAGTATGCTTGGTCGCAGCAGGGTGAAGACTCGTTTGTCGTCATCTGGTGATTATTATGATTTGATAGATCCGTTCACGGGTATGCCGGAGCATGGATATTTTGATGATGTAACTTTCGACCAGAAGGCGGACTTTAAGTTCCGTCCGGATGTAATGGCATCAGCAGAATTAGGTGTGAATTTCGGTTTGGTGACAAAAGAAATGGGATTTGATGTTCCGAAGAAGAAGCAGATATTCCGCTTGGCGTTGTTTGCTGATTATGGGTTGTTGGACAAACATAATCCCGGCAGGTTGGAGAGCATCACCTTACCCACGAAATTGGATGCAAGCAAAATGTCAGAGGGAATAACGGTGAATAACATATTGTCTACCACCCAATCGACAAAAGAAGTACATAATCTGCTTGTAGGTGTTAAGTTCACCGTATTATTCAAACTGCCCGATCATGAGAAGTGTGTAATATGTGAGTACGATCCGCCACTTGTATGGTAAATTTACACCCGGCAAAATAAATCATGGGAATCTGCATAAGGTTCCCATGATTGTTTTTTAGCAACTCTATTAGAGATTTTCCTGCGAAAGAATCTGCTCCAATTCGTTAATTTTGACAGGTTTAAGTGTGGCATTTCGTGCAACCGATATTTCTCCTGTCTCTTCAGAAACGACAACGGCTAATGCGTCCGATTTTTCGGCAATTCCTAATGCCGCACGGTGTCGCAATCCGTAGTGTTTGGGGATTTTTTGATTCTTGCTGACGGGGAGAATGCAGGCGGCACTTTTCAGAACACCTTTGTTGATAATAAGTGCTCCGTCGTGTAAAGGGGTATTCTTTGAAAATATGTTTTCAATGAGTCGTGCACTGATTTCTGCATTTATCCGCTCTCCGCTTTCTATATATTCTCTAAGTTCTTGTTGGCGGGAGATAACGATGAGAGCACCGGTTTTTGTCTGTGCCATATTCTTGCAAGCGAGCACTATCTGCATAGCATTGTGTTCATTCTGTTGTTGTTGCTTGTCGGTGTGTAGATTGCGGTGGAGTGTGGCAAAACTGAAGCGTTCGCCGATGCGGGAAAAGAAGGAGCGAATTTCATCTTGAAAAATGACTATCAGTGCGATTGCCCCGACAGAGATGATGCGATCAAAAAAAGCACCTGTAAGTTCAAGGGCAAGGACATAGGAAACAAGGAACCAAACAAGAAGGAATGCTAAAATCCCCCAAAAAACATTTACTGCGCCGGACCGTTTGAGCAGGCGGAACATCTCGTAAAGAATGATAGCCACAAAAAGGATATCAATGATGTCTTTGAAACCTATTTGGAATCCGATATTCATAGGGTATAAGATTAATCAAGGGTTGTGATATGCAGTTAGTAGTTTTATAACTTCTTCCGTTTCCTTGACATTGTGTGTGCGTACAATATCAGCATTGTGCAAGAGGGCGATAGTATGCGCTATAGAGGTGGCATTAAGAGTCTCGTTAGAATCAAGAGAGAGAGGCTGCTGAAGCATAGTCTTGCGTGAAATACCTATCAAAAGCGGGCGCGAAAAGAGGTGAAACGAGGAGAGTTGGCGAAGAAGTTGCCAATTTTGTTGAGTGGTTTTTGCAAAGCCGAATCCGGGGTCTATTATGACATCTTTCACTCCTAATTGAGTAAGGCGCTCCAGTTTTTGATTGAGAGACACCGTGACATCTGAAAGCAGGTGAGCGTATCGGGTGTGATTGAGCATCTCTCGCGGAGTGGAGCGTGTATGCGTAAGCACATAAGCACAGCCGAGATTAGCAATGGTCTGAAACATTAGATTGTCTAAATCTCCTCCTGAAATATCATTGATAATTTGCACTCCATACTGTTCAACAGCTTTGCAGGCAACGGAAGAACGAAATGTGTCAACAGAAAGAATAATGTTACTATCAAGGGTGCGTACTAACTCTAAAATGGGTTCCAAGCGTTCCCATTCTTCAACTTCTCCCACTACTTGCGACCCGGGGCGAGTGGAGCATGCACCAATATCAATAATATTGGCACCTTCTGCTATGTGCCGTTCTATGATTTTGAGAGCATCTTTCGGTTGCGGGGTACGCGAAGGTGCGTAGAAACTATCGGGAGTAATATTAACTATTCCCATTATCCACGGCCTTTTGATAGGGTAGAGCTGATCGTTGAGTTTTAAAGTATGCACGGTAATATTAATTAGGGCACAAAGATAGTAAAATTTACGCAAAAAATATATGTCCGGACGCAAAAGCCACATAAAATTGGTCTGAAAATGCAGAAAAATCGACTTTTTTCAAGTTTTTCATGTCAAAACTTGTTGCAATCATAAAAAAATTGTATCTTTGCGAGCTGAATGATAATTACATAAAATATATACCTATGAAGAATGTAGTAAAAGTTGGATTTCTTTGTGTAGCAGCACTGCTGTGTGCATGCAAGTCGTCAGACACGAAGGACTTGAATACTAAGTATTCAAATACGACGGGTTGGACTTACAACAACCAGAACACTACAAAAATGGAGGCTAAGATAGGCGGTGTAAACGGAACACCTATCGGAATGGTGCTGATTGAAGGCGGTAAGTTGGAAATTGGACAGACCGATGAGTTTATCACGGCTCCGCGCGATGCTGCTCCGCGGTCTATCTCTGTAGGGTCGTTCTATATGGACAAGTATGAAATCACAAACATCAACTGGCGTGAGTATCAAAACTGGACGGATATAGTCTTTGGGCGGGTGGCTCCTAACTTGGTGCGCAACATATTGCCTGACTCCACCGTATGGCGTGAAGAGTTGGCATATAATGAACCCTATGTGCAGGAGTATTATCAGCACCCGGCTTTTGCACTCTATCCCGTAGTTGGCGTTAGTTGGAAGCAGGCTACTGATTATTGCCGCTGGCGTACTGACCGTGTAAATGAAAAGTTCTTGGTAGACGCCGGTGCTATTATTCCTACTCCTTTCCAAGATGTATTGGGTATGGTGTTTGAAAGTGAAATATACGAAGAGGATACCGATGAAGCCAGGGAAGAAGCAAGTGTGGATGTGAAGGAACAAATCCGTGCATGGCAGGCAGAAGTGTTCAACCTGACGCATAAACATTATGAGTTAGACTCTGCTGAGATAAGAGAAGAAACAGGCGAAATAGATGACGAAGGAAATCCGATGTATGAATATCACATGGAGTATCGACCGAGCTACGAATATATTCGCGATCAGTTTGTATTCAATAGCGAGAAATATTTGTATGATAAAACCTATGTTCCCGTATATGGGAAGCACCCGCAACAAAATTACTACGAGAACTACAACGGAGAGATGCGTAAAATCCAGAAAAAGGACGGTATCTTGGTTGTAGGCTATCGTCTGCCGACAGAAGCAGAGTGGATATTTGCTGCTTATGCTCCTGTGGTTAAAAACGATGGCGGCGATTTTGTCACTGAAGGAAAAATATATCCTTGGAGTGGCTATCATCCGCGGAATGTGTCTGACAAGCAGAAGGGGCAGATGCAGGCCAACTTCGTTCGCGGAAAAGGTGACTATATGGGTGTCAGTGGAGCTCTGAACGACGGTTATCTGATTACAGCTCCTGTCAATGCTTTCGCACCCAACGATTTTGGCTTGTACAACATGGCAGGTAATGTGAACGAATGGGTAATGGATGTATATAGAGAGACAACCAACGAAGAGGCTACTGAGTACAACTCCTTCCGTGGTAATATCTATCATACCAATTGGAAAATGGATGCTGACGGCGGATTGCTGCTTGACTCCGTAGGATGTCTTATTCCTGAAGTTAAGGATACTCTTGCTGACAAGCGTAATTTCCGCGATGGTGACGCTTCTTCCATTATCAAAACGGAATATCCGCTTCACATGGACTCAACTACTATTGCTTCCATCTTGAAACTTTATCCGGAGATGGATGGCAAGTTCAAACTTGACCCGACCGATGTGTTAGCACCGCGAATCAATGATGAAAGTCGCTTGTATAAAGGAGGATCATGGAAAGACCGTGTATATTGGCTGAACCCGACATCGCGGCGCTATCTGGACGAAAACCAAAGTTCCTCCTCTATAGGATTCCGCTGTGCCATGACCGTTATCGGCGACGAATTGGGAGGAAGGGGAAGATAAGCAAGATGCTATTTTATAATAATAAGGTGTAACGGGTGTTGCACCTTATTTTTTTGATAATAATATTTTATATTTGCGTATATAAAAAAAAAACACTACTTTTGCGGTCGCATTTGCAAGGAGTGCAAACAAGGTACCTTGCCCGAGTGGTTAGGGACCGGTCTGCAAAACCGGGGACAGCGGTTCGAATCTGCTAGGTACCTCTGCGAAGAAGGCTGTCGGAATGGGCAGCCTTCTTATATATAATAAAGTTTTGTTCCTTTGCTAAAAAAATAGTCAGGAGAACTTCATTTGCTATGGCTGAAGATATTATAGATAGTGTAACTTCCGGAGACTACAAGTACGGCTTCACTACGGATATAGAAACGGACATTATTACCCATGGACTGAACGAGAAAATCGTCCGTTTGATTTCTGAAAAAAAACAAGAACCGGAGTGGCTGTTAGACTTCAGACTACATGCTTTCCGCAAATGGCAAACAATGAAAGTTCCGACCTGGGGACACCTGACCATACCGGATATTGACTTTCAGGCTATCTCATACTATGCCGCACCAAAAACAACTCGGAAGGAAAATACAGAAATTGATCCCGAGTTGATGAAAACTTTCGACAAGTTGGGCATTCCATTAGAGGAGCGTGAGGCATTGGCAGGAAATATGGCGGTGGATGCTGTTATGGACTCGGTAAGCGTGAAAACCACATTTAGGAAAACCTTGGCAGAAAAGGGAATTATATTCTGCTCTATCAGTGAGGCTGTTAGAGAATACCCGGATTTGGTAAAACAGTATTTAGGCTCGGTGGTCCCTATTGGCGACAATTTCTATGCGGCCCTAAATTCTGCCGTATTCAGCGATGGCTCTTTTGTATATATTCCAAAGGGAGTGCGATGCCCGATGGAGTTGAGCACCTATTTCCGCATTAATGCTGCAAGAACAGGGCAGTTCGAGCGTACTCTTCTGATTGCCGACGAAGGAGCTTACTTGAGTTACTTGGAAGGGTGCACCGCCCCGATGCGTGATGAGAATCAGTTGCATGCTGCCATAGTGGAGATAATAGTACATAAGGATGCTGAGGTAAAATACTCAACGGTTCAAAACTGGTATCCGGGCGATAAAGAAGGATGGGGGGGAATCTATAATTTTGTGACAAAGCGGGGATTGTGCCATGAAAATGCCAGACTGAGTTGGACTCAAGTAGAAACGGGAAGCGCAATTACATGGAAATATCCGTCTTGCATCTTGCAAGGCGATAACTCAAGCGCAGAATTCTATTCGGTGGCAGTTACCAACAACTATCAACAGGCGGACACTGGCACGAAAATGATACATATTGGAAGAAATACTACCTCCAGAATAATATCAAAAGGTATCAGTGCCGGACGAAGCCAAAATTCCTATCGCGGCTTGGTGAAGGTTGTCCCTAATGCAGAAGGAGCGCGCAACTATAGTCAGTGCGACTCGTTACTACTGGGAGATAAATGCGGAGCGCATACGTTCCCTGATATGCAGATTGGAAATAAAACAGCAGTTGTAGAGCATGAGGCCACCACAAGCAAAATCAGCGAAAATCAGTTGTTCTATTGTCAACAAAGAGGTATTGGAACAGAAGATGCTGTGGGACTTATTGTAAATGGTTATGCTAAAGACGTGCTCAACAAGTTGCCTATGGAATTTGCTGTAGAGGCGCAGAAGTTACTGCAAGTGAGCCTGGAAGGAAGTGTCGGCTAAAAAAGTGGAATAAATATTTGCATATATCAATTATTTGTTGTACTTTTGCACTCGCTTACATGAAATAGTGTGAGATTATATCGCGGAGTAGAGCAGTGGTAGCTCGTCAGGCTCATAACCTGAAGGTCATAGGTTCGATCCCTATCTCCGCAACTAAAAATAGAGCGGACCCAGGTCCGCTCTATTTTTCTTTCTTGTAAAAACTCTTATTGGGTGAGTTCGGCCAACCTGCTCAGGTATTTGCCGATAATGTCAAACTCAAGATTGACAACTGTTCCCACTTGAATGTACTTAAAGTTCGTGTTAGCCTGCGTATAGGGAATGATGCAGACGCTTACAAACCCTTGGTCGCCCTGCACATCCGGTTCGCAGACGGTAAGGCTGACACCATTGATAGAAACACTTCCCTTGTCCACGCAGAAATAGCCGCGACGAATCATGTCTTTCGACGAATCATACTGAAAACGATAGTACCAACTGCCGTCGGTCTCACGTGCCTCAATACAACGGGCGGTTTGATCTACATGCCCTTGCACAATATGACCGTCCAAACGATCGTTGAGAGGCATAGAACGCTCCACATTAACATAATCACCCACCTGCAGCAAACCGAGATTACTGCGGCGAAGGCTCTCTTCCATTACGGTGACTACATATTCTTTCGCCGCCTTGTCTAATCGGACTACGGTTAGGCACACACCATTGTGCGCAATACTCTGGTCGATATTCAGCTCGTGGGCAAAAGAGCAAGTGAAAGTGAAATGAATATTGGTGTGGTCGTGCTCAATGGCCACCACACGCGCCATGGTTTCTACTATTCCGCTAAACATACTCTTATAATGAATTGAAAATTACTGATTGTCGCTTATTTATGTGTGAAGTATCTGCCGATGACGGGGAGGCCTGACAACGGGAAATCTTTTTTGATAAGAATCATAATATAAACAAGAAGAAGAAGAGTGCCCACTATCATCGATATTGTCATTGCATGAACGGGAACAAGGTAGCGGACAGTATAGAAAACTGCCAACAAAACAATTGTAAGCAGGGTATAACCGCCAATCGATTTCAGGTCATAGGGGATAACCAAATATTTTTTTCCTACAAAGTAAGAAAGTAGCATAATCACAAAGTAGCATACCGTACTGCTGGCTGCGGAGGCAATATAGCCGATGCGGGGAACAAAGATAAGTTGAAGAACAAAGGTGATACCCACACCTATGAGTGAAAACCATGCCCCCCATTGAGTCTTGTCAGTCAGTTTATACCAGAAAGACAGGTTGAAATAAACACCTTGGAAAATGTATGTCCACAATACAATCGGCACTATCTTCAAACCACTCCAATAACTCTCAGCAATAATGAATTTGAGAATGTCAAGATAGAATACCATCCCCAAAAGAATAAGATAAGAAAAGATAATGTAATACTTCATAGCATCAGCATACGCCTCAACCGACTGTTTGTCTTTATGTTTGGAAAAAACATAGGGCTCATAGGCATAACGGAAAGCTTGGGTGAACATCATCATCACCATCGCCACCTTAAAGCAAGCACCATAAATACCGAGTTGGGTCTGAGCATCTGCTCCTGTGTAAAGAAACGGAAACAAAATGCGGTCAAGCGTCTGGTTCATAATGCCGGCAACACCCAACACAAGTAAAGGCAGAGAGTAGCGGAGCAACTCTTTCAGCAGAGACCAACTGAAACTATACTTCTCTGCAAAGACGGCAGGAAGCAGACAAAGGGTTTGAATAGCGGTGGCTATGATATTGGCCACAAACACATAACCCACACCATAGTCCGGATTGTACCATCCGATGATGATTCTCCAATCCTGTATTTTGGGGCAGATAACCAAGAAGAACAGGTTGAGCAAAATGTTGAGGAATACAAATAGCAGTTTGAGTGCAGCAAACCGAATGGGACGCTTCTTGTAGCGAAGATAAGCAAAAGGAATACTGGCAAAAGCGTCCATGGAAACAACCACGGCAAGCAGAGAGATAAACTCTTTGTGATCAGCATAACCCAACCAACTGGCAATGGGTTGGGCAAACACACAACAAAGAATAGCAAACAAAAGCGAAGTGGAGCCGATGCAGGTGAGAATGGTGGAATATACTTGTGACGGACTCTTGTCTTCTCGGTTGGCAAAACGGAAAAAACCCGTCTCCATCCCATAGGTAAGAATAACAAGCAAAAATGCCGTCCAGGCATATAGGTTCGTTACAATACCATAGTCTGCCTGCTGTTTGAGTACATAGGTATAGAGCGGAACTAACAGCCAATTAAGAAATTTGCCGATAATACTGCTCATTCCGTATATGGCAGTGTCCTTTGCCAAACTCCGCATGTCTTTTTTGTCTGTCATAAGAGAAGCGTAAGTTTCTATAAGTTGATATGTTGGGCAACCACCGGCTCTTTCATAAACAAACCGGCGGCTTGAGAAAATTTCTCGGCTGATTCTGTCGTCTGACAAGTGAGTTCACCGCCCTTTGTACAAAGAGCGGCTAAATCTGTATGCCGCTGAAGATAATCGGCCAATGAATCGGCAATGATGTCGCCTTGGGCAATCACCCGGACAGGGCGGGTCGCATATCTGGCAACAGATGCCTCTATTTTGGCTTGAAGCAGCGGGTAGTGAGTACACCCTAACAGCAAAGTGTCTATCAATGAATCGGCACGCAAAATTTCTTGTACATACTTATCCACAAAATAGTCAGCACCGCTTTGGTTGTGCTCGCCGTTTTCCACTAATGGTACCCACATAGGACAGGCTTGTTGGACTACTGAAATGTCTGGATAGAGCTTATTTATTTCAATAGGATAAGAACAAGAAGTAATAGTACCCGGGGTGGCCAAAATGCCCACATGTCTTGTGAGTGTGAAATCACCTGTCTTTTCTGCTGTGGGACGGATAATCCCTAATACGCGGCGCAACTGAGGCGAAGGCATAGTATCACAACTCCTTTCTTTCCATAACAAGGGAAGATCATTTTGCTGAATAGTACGCAAAGCCTTCGCAGAAGCCGTGTTACAGGCTAAGATCACCAACGGACAACCCTGTGCAAACAAATATTTCACGGCTTGCAGTGTGTATTCATATACTACCTCAAACGAGCGGGTACCGTATGGCGCACGAGCGTTGTCCCCTACAAACAAGTAATCATATTGGGGCAACTTGCGGCGAATAGATTTTAAAATGGTCAATCCGCCCAATCCGCTATCAAAAACTCCAATCATTAGATTGGCACAAAGGTACTGAATAATTTTCATATACAAAAATTAAGTCCGAAAAACACAATCAACCCGCTAATTTCCGTTTCTGCCTTGCTAATTCAATATACACAAATTCAAACAATTACACTCACTATCAATGCAAAAAACCGTTGTAACTTCCTATAAATCAGTATAGGCAAACATAAGATGAACATAAGATCAACATAAGATGAACATAACATCAACATATTTCACTAAGCACATCCCGCAGACATATAGCAAACCTCAAATGCCCTAAAAATGTCGAAAATATGTAGATGTAAAAAACAAAAGGCGTAATCTTGTCACCGTGAAAGTCACGCTGTAAGGCTTTAGGTCTCTTGCCGCCAGTAAGTAAGTCTGCTATGAGAGCATCTGTTCGTTCATATCGCCTTTGAAAGATGGTATTTTCATCAAAGCGTCATAGAAAGCATCGTTATCCATATCAGACCGGGCTATTGTGCGCGTTTTATAGGTATAGATGGTGTTGACGCTATAGTCCAAAATTTCTGCAATCACTTCGTTATGAATAATACCCAGACGCATAAGGGCAAAAATACGCATTGGGGTGTTTAGCTGTTCATCTGTCTTCAATACAAAGCGCTCTTCAGGGCGTAAAAGGGCATTAAAATTATCAACAAAAGAAGGATAAACACTAAGCAACAGTTCGTCCATACGATGGTTGAGAATCTGTCTCTGCAAATGCGCATCCACTGCCTTAGGTATAGTCATCAAGTCGTTATATCTTCTTTCCATGGCCGCTTTTTTCACATGCTGCTGATAACGGTCAACTGCGTTGAGAAACTGCGACTGCCCTACCAGCAAC
>CAJOPG010000042.1 GCA_905236355.1 Paludibacteraceae bacterium
GAACCCCATTGCGCCTTCAAACCAACAAAAAATCTAATCAATCAAAAATAAAGCCATAATCATCAAAACGCTAATGACCGATTTGGGTAAAAAAAGCAATAACCACGGAGTATATCCATGATTATTGCCGATGATATATTTCCTGTAAAGATTATACTATCTTCACATCAATACCTGCCGACTTGAGTTTGGTTTTCATGCCGGATGGAATATCGACATCGGTGATGACGCAATCCAACTGTTCCGGTCGGGCTATATGCACGAAACTGCGTTTGTTGAATTTGGAAGAGTCGAACACCGCAATTACTTTAGCGGCCTGCTGAATCATGAGTTGGTTAAGCAGGGCTTCTTCCATATTAGGAGTGGAGATACCCTCCTCCATAGAGAAGGAGTCGACCCCGAGGAACAGTTTGTATCCGTTGAAATTGCGTAGCACGGAGAAGGCGAGCGGTCCTACCACGGAGTGTGAGTTGATTCGCACATTTCCGCCGAGCAGTACCACATTGAAGCGTTTGTAGTTAAGCAGTTCCGTAGCGATACTGATAGAGTTGGTAATGATATCAAGGTGTTGGAATCGGTTTAGTTGTTTAGCAATCTCCATGGTGGTGGTTCCGCTATCCAGCATAATAAAGTCACCTTCTTTTATCATCTTCACCGCCTCAGCCCCGATGCGTGCTTTTTCTTTGAAATAGAACATCCGTTTGCGTTGTATGGCAGTATCTTCGCTCAGGTTCTCCATCGGTTTTCGGATGGCACCGCCGCGTGTTCGGATCAGCAGATTCCGTTGCTGCAGAAGAGTAAGGTCTTTACGGATGGTAACTTCTGATATTCCCATTTGACGGGAGAGTTCTGTAACAGACACTTCTTCGTTGGTGGCAAGAAGTTGAAGGATAAGAGCCCGTCGCTCTTTTGCGGATGATGAGGAGAGAGAATTCATGAGGTACTAAATTAAGGTTGTTGATTGTTTATGCGGCAAAGTTACAAAGAAAAAAGCAAATGAAAAAGAGAAATGTTTCATTTCTTTTTTCCGAAATATTACGAAATGAATGATTAAACGCATTTACCCTATGTATTTTCAAAGAAGACAGCAAGATACATATTTCGAAATATTTTTATGCTATATAGCATACTTTATTTATTGGTGCGGATGTTGCGAAAAATGTATTTTTGTGTGCGCAAAGAGCAAGAAAAGGGACCAATGTAAACTATAAATACAAATAAATAAAAATAATATGAATTCATTTACACACAAAGAGATTTTGCAGCAACCGGCCATGTGGCGCAAAGAGTATGAGATGTTGCTGAACAAGAAAGAAGATATAGCAAACTTCATGGGGAAGTATTTGACTTCTGACACGGATATTGTTCTGACCGGAGCAGGTACTTCCGCTTTTATCGGTGATACAATAGAGCCTATCTGCCGCGGTGTATGGAGAAATGTGCGTGCCGTTCCTACCACCGATTTGATTACGCATGCCGAGTATTTTCTTGACAAAGAGCGTCCGTTGTTGCTCATCAGTTTTGCCCGTTCCGGCAACAGTCCAGAGAGTGTAGGGGCCGTAAACATCGCCAACCGCATTTGTAAGAATGTAGCGCATATCTATATCACCTGCAACAAGAACGGCAAATTAGCAGCAGAAAGCGGTAAAGACAACATATTGCTTCTTTTGCTTCCGGAAGAGACCGACGACAAGAGTTTGGCTATGACAAGCAGTTTTTCTACTATGCTGATGACTTGCCTGATGCTGAGTCATATAGACACTCTTGAGCAGGACAAGTTAAAGATAGAGAAGACCATAGAGAATGCAGAAGTGGTATTGCGGGACTACGAAAACAAGTTACGAAGCATCGGAGAGCGCAAGTTTGAGCGTGGTGTTTTTCTCGGCTCCGGAGCCTTGAAGGGCATAGCCGAAGAGTGTCATTTGAAGTTACAGGAGTTGACGGATGGTGCCGTTGTCTGCAAGTTTGACAGTTTTTTAGGTTTCCGCCATGGTCCGAAGGCAGTGGTAAACAACAAGTCGATAGTGGTTTATCTGATGACAGACGATGAAGATGTGTTGCGCTACGAGCGTGACCTTGTCCGTCAGGTGGACAGCAACAACAAGCCTGTGGCCCAGGTGATTGTGATTGCGGGTCAAGAGCCCGAGCTGCCTGAGGTGAAAGCCGACCTTGTTGTGAAGATGCCTAACGGGGCGAAGGAGACCAACTTCTACGGAGTCGCTCCCTATGTGCTTGTTGGTCAGTTGCTCGGTTATTATGCTTCGTTGGCTCATTCTCTCAATCCGGATGCTCCGTCGGTAAGCGGGAATATCCATCGCGTGGTAGAGGGTGTTACCATTTACGATAACAATGGTTTCAAGCTTTAACTATTTTAACTATAAAGAATTTAACATTATATCACAATTATGGCAAAAACAGAAAACATCCTCCGCGTAATGGAGGAGCTGAAAGAAAAGACCGGTGTGCCGCGCACTTTGTTTGCGGCGTGTCCCAACTCGCTGTCAGTAATCAAGGCGTCGTTCCGTGCAGCGAAACGCAACAACTCGCCTATCTATTTCGCCACCACGCTAAATCAGGTGGACTGCGATGGTGGTTATACCGGCATGACACAATCCGAATTCACGAAGATTCTTGCGCGTGAAGCCGCAGCTGTGCATTATACGGGACCATACGTAGTGGCCATTGATCACGGCGGTCCCTGGCTCAAAGACAAGCAGTCGATAGAGCGTTGGGATACCGAGCGTGCCATGCAAGGAGTAAAAGAGAGTTATGAAGCCGCCATTCTGGCGGGCTACGATCTGATACATGTGGACCCGACAGTGGACATTTTTCTGCCCAAAGGACAGATAATTGACATTCATGTAGTGGTAAAACGCACCGTGGAACTGATTCTTCATGCCGAGAACTTCCGCAAGTCTCACGGCATAGCTCCAATCTCCTATGAGGTGGGCACCGAAGAGGTACACGGAGGATTGGCAGACGACAAGACTTTTGACACATTCCTCACCGAACTCAAGCAAGGCTTGCATGAAGTAGGTTTAGACAACATCTGGCCCTGCTTTATTGTAGGCAAGGTAGGAACTGACCTTCACACCACCTTCTTTGATGCTGATGTAGCTCGCAAGTTGACTGCCAAAGTGCGTCCTTACGGCAGTTATATCAAAGGTCACTATTCTGACGATGTGGACAATCCGGAGGATTACCCGAAGGCCGGCATGGGTGCAGCCAATGTAGGACCGGAGTTCACGATGAACGAGTATGAGGCACTTGCCGAACTGGAAGAGGAAGAGAAGAAGCAGTTTGCAGAGGGCAAGGTGGCCCAACTCAGCCACATGACCGATGTGCTGTGGAAACTCGTTTATGAGAGTAACCGCTGGAAGAAATGGCTGCATGGCGACGAGGTAGGAAAGGACCTGAAAGAATGTACGCCCGAGCGCCAGCTCTGGCTTGTGATGACCGGTTGCCGCTATATCTGGCAGAAACCGGAGGCCTTAGTTGCCCGCCAGACGCTGTATGACAATCTCTCCCGTCTCGGAATCAATGCCGAAGAAGTGGTGCTGATGCGTATTGAGCATAATATGGACAAGTACTACAATGCCTTCAACATTGTCAACCTCAACGACTATCTGAAATAACCTTTTTCCCCAGATCCCCCCATAGGGGAGAGATACTGATTATGAAATTCCGCTCCTATTTATTTACATTATTAACGGTTGTGCTGGCGGCATGTGGCGGATGCAAATCCGCCACGCCTCCGGACAACCCGGCAGAAGAGGTCGACTTGTCGCTACTCAAGCAGTCGGTGTCTGTGACCAATGACTGGGTATGGAGCGGCAAACCCGCCATCAGCATTCATGTAGAGAACCCGAACAAGTCGGCGGTGAAGGTGAAAGCAGAGGTAAAAATCAGCACCGACACAAAAAAGGCCGTGACCACTATTACGGACAGCATAAGGGTGGATGGTGAGGGAGCACAGGATTTTGTGTTTACAACACCTGACAATCTTGAACCGGGGTTCTATCGTGCCAATTGTTTTGTAAACGACAAAGTGGCAAGGCACTTCAATTTTGCCATCGACCCCTTTGAAATTGTGTCAGCACCCGACAAACAGCCGGACTTTGATGCCTTCTGGCAGGCCGCCAAAGACCAGTTGGCAACTATTGACATGAATGCCACTTTGACAGAAATTGCTTCGCACAGTACGACTACACGCAAGGTGTATTTAGTGGAGATGATGTCAGTGCCAGATGGTCTGAGCGGTGAACCCGTGAAGATAAGGGGCTACTATTGTGAGCCTCAGGACGGGGCTAAACATCCGGTTATCTTCCATTTCTATGGATATGACACAGCCGGAAGCACCGCCAAATGCGAATGTCCCAACGGCGGTTCGTCGGATCAGTTCGCAGAATTCTATCTTTCTCATCGGGGACAATATCTGAACAACCGCCCTGCTTCCACTCAGAATCCGGGCGTAACGGAAGATTGCATCAATGTATATAACTCCGACTGGTTTGCCTACAACTTCGGTGACAAGGACAGTTATTACTATCGCGGTGCCTTTATGGACTGCGTGCAAGCTGTTCGTTTTATAGCAACGCGCGAGACGAGCGACATGAGCAAGCTCTTTGCCGAAGGGTCCAGCCAAGGCGGAGCACTCACCTATGCAACTGCGGCACTGAGCGACTATCCGTTTACCGCCATAGCCGCCAATGTAGCATTTCTGGGTGATTATGCCGATGCAATGGATATAGGAGGTTTGGCGGCAGAGATATCCAAGCGCAGTCAGGGTTCTATGACCAAGGAGCAAATGCTGACCTTCCTATCCTATTTTGATACGAAGAATCTGACACCCCGCATTTTCTGTGCAGTGATGGGCAGTAGCGGTTTGCAGGACAATGTGTGTCCTCCACGCACCAATATGGTGCCATTCAACAACCTGCAGACGCCTGAGGAGCAGAAGAAATATGTGTTCGGGCCGGAGATGGGGCACGACTACCCCAAAGGTTGGAATCCGACAGCGTTCTTCAAATCATACTTATAACTTTTATATCCCGACAAAACAACGAAAAGCCATGAAACAATTTGATATCATCGCCTTAGGCGAACTCAATGTGGATCTTATTCTTAATCAGATAGAGGGCTATCCCGAATTGGGCAAGGAAAAGTTTGCCAAACAAATGACGCTGACACTGGGCAGCAGTACCGCCATTTTTGCCGCCAATGCCGCAGCCTTAGGAGCGAGAGTAGCATTTTGCGGAATGATAGGTGACGACAGCTTCGGCAATCTGGTGGAGACCAGTCTGCAGGCGAAACATGTAGACACACGCTATTTGATTCGTCAGCACACGTATGCCACAGGTGCCACCATCTGCATGAGTTATGACGAAGACCGTGCCAACCTCACCTATCAGGGTGCAATGGACTACATGTCGCTTCAGGATATCAATCCGGAGGTATTCAAAACCGCCAAGCACATACATATCTCCTCCATTTTTATGCAGAGCGGCATACGCCGTGATTTGCTGAAGATACTGAAACTATGCAAAGAGAACGGTGTGACCACATCGCTTGACACGCAGTGGGACCCTGTGGAACAATGGGACCTCAACTATAAGGAGGTGTTGCCTTTGCTCACCATATTCATGCCGAATGAGACGGAACTGAAGTTTCTTACCAAGAGTGAGACTTTGGATGAAGCCATCGAGAAGATTCGTCCGTACCTGAATGCGGCGGTTATCAAGTGCGGCAGCCGTGGTTCGTTGCTTCTGCAGAAGGGCAAGTCAGACCGTCAGCAGCCTGCGCTGCTCAACAAAAATGTAGTGGACTGCATCGGTGCCGGTGACTCGTTCAACTCCGGCTTTATCACCAAACTGACTGAAGGAAGGCCATTGGAGGAGTGTCAGCAGTACGGCAACATGACCGGTGCAGTGAACACCACCGCAGCCGGAGGCACTACTGCCTTCACCTGCCGAGAGGATGTAGAGCGAATAGGGAAAGAGCGTTTCGGGTGGAAGTAAATATATTATTATTTTGATTGAAAATTACCATGAAGAAACTATTCTCCTTTTTTGTTTTGTGCGGCGGGATGATGTATGTCTCTGCCGCTACGCAGGCGTTAGACCCAGCCAAGGTACTGGCAGACACCGCCAAATATCAGGTTGCGGACTATACTATACCCAGTTATACAGAATTTTTAATTGCCAAAGAAACCGCCAAAGCGAATCCTTCCGAGTCAAACTTGCAGGCATTGCTTGACAAGATGTCAGCACTGCAGCCTAAGGAGAATCCGTATTGCATGGTAGCGAACATCAATGGCGACCCAAAGACCCGGATGGCTTTTTGTTGGTTCACCAACGACGGCATCAGAGAAGGTCATGTGCAATTGGTAGCAAAAGCGGATGCCGTTGCAGCGGATTTTGACGGAGCGGATGTAATAACGGTAGTTCCTCATGACACCATTACTACCAAGAAGTTGCGTTATGCCGGTTCTGTGCCGTATATCTTGAAGGCTTCCGGTATTAAGGGGAGTACGCGTTATAGTTATGTTTCTCATAAGGCAGTGGCTGAAAATCTTACTCCAGGAACTATTTACAGTTGGCGGGCAGGTTATGCGGGTCATTGGAGCGAAATAGGTCAGTTCCGCACCGAAGATGCCGAGCAGGGAGAATTCTCTTTTCTATACATGAGTGACAGCCACATTATGAACTTGGAATATATCAACGAGGCAAAGCTTTGTGCGACTGTTGCGGCTGCTACTGTGCCTGACGCACGATTTTGTGTTTTCCCGGGCGACTTTGTAGAAGACGGGGGCGGCGCCAACGCTGAATGGGAATGGGAGAGGTGGTTTGAAGAGAGTTTGAAGCCTGTGATTATGAAAATGCCGATAGTGCCTACTGACGGCAATCACGACGACAGTCCTAACATCAACTATACCTATCATTTCAATACCGATAATTCGTTCAATAAAAACTACACCAGTGCCCCGCAGTTTGAGGGTATCGTGTACGACTTCGTATATGGAGATGCTCTCTTCCTTGTTTTCTCAATGCAAGATTTCTGGCGCGAGAACTATGACCAAGTCAACCGGCAATGGTCAACATATCTGAATCATATCGGGAGTTGGTTTAGAGACCAGACGGCCCGCAATGCAGACACCAAATATCGCATTTCACTATCGCATTTCAACTTATTCTCCAACTCCGACCACTCTACCGACGAGGAACCACCTCTTTTCCGCAATGCCATGTTGCCGACCATGAAGGCGTGTGAGATAGATGTGGCTCTACAAGGGCACGACCACACATACGAAGTTATCGGACCTGTTAATCCGGACAATTGCACACCTATCTTAGATGCAATCACCGATCAAGAGGATGTAGAAGTAAATGGTAATACCAATGTTACCGGCAAGAAGAATGGTACCTACTGCACCGATGACGGCACATTATATTTTATCGGTGCCACCTGCGGACGCAAGCGCTATTATCCGCACAACCGCACAAGGATGGAGTCGGAATACACCGAAGATTCCAAACTGCTCTACGATGGTCACCACCACAATGTGAAGAACTACTTTGACCTCTTCACCGGCATGTTGGGACAACCCGGGAAACCGAGTTTCACCAAGATTACCGTGAAAGACGAATGTATAGAGTTCAACTCCTATATGGCAGAAGAAGACAGCACTGCCACTTTGTTCAACACTATGAAAGTGGTGCGTAACAAGGAGCATACTGTGCCTGTCGGATTTGAGGATATACTACCGGAAGTCCGCTTGAAAGAGGGAAAAAAGTTTATCCACGACAACCAACTATTCATTCTGCATGACGGACATGTATATAACATTTTTGGTCAAGTAGCGGATTAAACGGAGAACAATGGGGGTTAGAGTTTGATAAAAGTGCCCCACAAAAACATTTTGAGACTTTTATTTCTCGCAGATAGGGAGAAATAGAAGTCTCATTGTTACAAGGGAATCCCTCATTAAAATTGGTTTCACCCCCAATCGGTCATTATACTAATTTGGGGTTAGAGTTTCAGACAAATGTTTCAAAACAGGACAGATTGCTGTAAAGTTTGAGTAAGTATCCGGTAGTCATTATCAGAGTAGAGTGCAGGCTTATAACAACCCGAGAAGAACTCATGACCCCTATTGAAATACAACGATTTACAAGGGCTGACTTTTAGATATTAGAATTTTCTTTTCTTTGATTGTAAGGGTTTTTAGTATTGAGAGTGATTAACTGGTTAAGAAAAGGGTTAAACGCACAAGAAAAGAGGACCGCTTCCGCAGTCCTCTTTCCGCATAATAAAAACTAAGAGGTATGATATTAACAGACTAATAATACCTTTTTTATTTTATTTCAGCACCGACAACATTGAATTGTTTACCTTCGTGCAGAATCAGCATTTGTCCACCGCGGATTACTTTCAGGACTTCCCCGCTTGCTGACAACTCGTCTATTGAAGTTTCATTATCTTCTACAACTACAGTACATTCAGCCTTTTTACCATCTGCAGTAGCGCTTATCACTGCCGTACCTACGGTAAGGGCCGTTACTAAGCCCTCATTGTCCACGGTAGCCACAGTTGTATTATCCGATTCCCATTGTACTTCAGGATATGAGGCATTGTCAGGCTCCACAGTAGCCGTCAGTTGCTTGGTATCGCCCACTTTCAATGTTACATTTTCGTCTGATAATGTTACTATAGTAACAGGTTGTATGACAGTAACAACGCAAACAGCCTCTTTCTCACCTGCTTTGGCGGTGATATTGGCAGTACCGGGAGCGACAGCAGTTACCACACCGTCCACCACGGTGGCAACCTCTATATTGTCAGACTCCCATGTCACCGTTTTGTCGGTTGCATCATCGGGAGTGATGTTAGCCTCCAACTCTTGCTCCATACCTACATTCAGCTCAAGTGTTGTGAAGCTCAACATAATGTCCTCTACAGGAATAGCGGGCCACCAACGCGGGTCACCAAGGTTGCTTTCGTCAGTACCTGCGCCAAGAGCAGCTGAACCTTCGCCGAGGGTGTAATCACCATTGTCAGCATCGGCAAAGAGAGGATCACCGGTAATTTCCGACACAAGATTTGTACCACTGCGGTGTGCACTGGTTTGGAAAGACAGACAGTTTGTAACTGTGCCGCCATAGATATATGTAGGACCGGCAAGGCCCGTTTCGGGCTCTGCAAAGATGCAGTTA
>CAJOPG010000043.1 GCA_905236355.1 Paludibacteraceae bacterium
CATGGAGCCCTATTCGGGACGAATGTTGGCAATGCTTATCTTTGCCTTCTTCCCCATTCTGGCTTTGTTTGCCCAACCGTTGGGAGGCATCCTCGGACCATGGGCTGTGGCTATCATTATCGGTATAGTAGGCGCAGCTCACCAGAGTTGGTCCGCTAATATCTTCTCCACCACCGGCGACATGTTCCCCAAGTATGCTGTTGCTACCATCACCGGTATCGGTGCCATGGCGGGAGGTATAGGCTCTTTCATCATCAACAAGGGCTCGGGTGTTCTCTTCGACTACGCTGCCGCCCAAGGTGAAGCCTTCACTTTCATGGGCTTCTCCGGCAAACCTGCAGGCTATATGATAGTGTTCTGCATCTGCGCTGTAGCATATCTTATCGGTTGGAGTGTAATGAAACTTCTTGTTCCTAAATATAAGCCTGTTGAGGAATAGAATTCTTATTATATTCTGCATGTATTCCCTGCTGCTCTCTGCAGCAGGGGATACACTGCGCATCCTCTGCATAGGCAATAGTTTCTCTATTGATGCTGTGGAGCAAGAGTTGATTCCATTAGCAGAAGCTCATAATGTTCCTTTACGGGTAGGCAATCTCTATATTCCGGGATGCTCATTAGAGCAACATGCTAATAATGCAATAGCAGAGGCAAACGCATATTCCTATCGGGAATTGTATGCCTATGTACGCAATGTCTATGATAGCGTTTCTCTGCAATCTGCTCTCGTGCGGGACCAGTGGGATATTATCACATTTCAGCAGGCGAGTCACTATAGTGGTATATGGGAAACCTATGAACCATTCCTCCAAATTCTTATAGATACTGTCAAGTCCTATCGTCCTGATGCACGGCTCGCATGGTACCAGACATGGGCGTATGCCGCTGATGCCACGCATCCCGGCTTTGCCAATTATGGCAATAATCAGCAATTGATGTATGAGAGGATAGAACAATGTACTGATAGTGTTATCGCACATTATTCATTTGACTATCTGATTCCTGTCGGTATGGCAATACAGAAAGCAAGGCAGGGGCGCTTGGGCGATACTTTGTGCCGTGATGGCTTTCATCTCAATTTTCAATATGGTCGCTATCTTGCCGCTTGTGTCTGGTTGGAAACTCTTACAGGGGTACGACCACATGCTAAAAAACACATCTTTATTCCCTATTACGCTTATCTCAAGGAATTCCCTGATGGCATTAACAACCGACAGGTGCGATCTGCTAAAACAGAACGCACCTGCCGTAGAGCTGCTGATTGTCGGAATTTAGTCCGCAGGTGACATTACTACCTCGAAGCAGTTCCCCGCATCTATAAGTTTGCGCAGAGTCTGCTGCACCGTTTCGGCAGTAATCGACTTTACCGCATCCTCATACTCCTTTATGTAGTTGATATTCCAAAGGTAATATTCAGGAAGTACGGTGTCGTCCCAGTAGTCATTTTTCTCGCAATCCTCCACAAAATCTTTGAGCATTGACTCTTTTGCTTTCAGCAAATCTTCTGCGAGAGGACCATTTTGAATAATATTGTCTATCTCTTCATAGATAATTTGCATCAGCCGTTCCTCTTTCTCAGGGTCAGTATCAAACTGCACAAGCAAGATAGCCTGCTCTATAGGACGACGCTGCATCCTGCCTGCTACACCTACTCCGTATGAGCCTCCTTCGCGTTCGCGAACCGACTCTAAATAACGTATATTAAGTACCCTGCCGATGACTTCTAAGTTGAGGTCATTGGTGAGATTGTAAGTCATTGGAGCTGTGAATTGTATGCGATTGGTAGTTTGACGAACAAGCATCGGTTGATCAAAGTAGTTCTTCACAACACCCTTGGGAGAACGAATATCACGGTCAACAAATTGCTCTTTCTGTTTCTTGCATTTACCGGTCTTCAGCCCACCCAACCATTTGGTAACTAACTGCCGAGTCTGCTTGTCTTCCGGGTTGATGTTGCCGGTGAAGATAAAGGTAAAGTCGGACGCATCGGCAAAGCGTTGCTTGAATATCTCAAAAGCCTTTTCCTTGTTTACTTGCATGAGTGTCTCTACATTCCACAAAATAGTGCGAGGATTATTGTCGCTGGATAGTAATGTGACGGAATCACGGAACAACGCTTTCGGATTTGTACTCTTGTTGCGAAGCGAGGTGGACATCATTTGCAGCAGCGCCTGGTAAGCCTGCTCATCTATTCTGGGAGCAGTGAAATATAAATATACCAATTGGAGCATTGTATCCAAATCTTTGACCGTAGAATTGCCGCTGATAGTCTCTGTGTAGTTGTTGATAGCAAGAGAAACATTTACCTGCTTGCCTGTCAGCGCTTTCTGTAATTCAATATTATTCTTGTCTCCCAAACCGCTGTATTGTACTATGGAGGTAGCAAGGTCGGCGGACGGAAGGTCGGCAACAGACTCCACTTTCGACAACCCGCCCTCTGAGTAGGCAGAAAGCAGAATCTCATCTTGCTTGTACTCGGTGGGCTTGAAGATAACCCTCACTCCGTTACTCAACAACCATTCTGTAGTGCCCAAGGCTTCCTGCTGAACTGATTTCTTGATTTTTCCTGCCTTAGGCTGCTTCTTTACCAGTGTGGAATCGATAGTCTCTTCTTCAGGAGCGGCTATGTCGGCATTGCGCACATCGTGCAGCATCGCCAGAATGCTTTCTTTCGTTGGCAACGAAGATTCCGACTGTTCCGGAGCCGTAAGTGCAACAATAATGTTATCTTCGGTTATGAATGCCTCTGCCATCTTGTTCAGTTGGTCCACCGTAAGGAAAGGCAGCATCTGTTGTATAAAGGAATATTCCCATTCAATACCCGGAATCGGTTCTTTGTCAAGAAAATGACGGATATATTCACGGGTGTACTGAATGTTGCGCACAGAGTTGCGCTCGTTGAACGACTGCTCATAAGCAGAAAGCATCTCTGTTTTGGCACGCTCAAACTCTGCCTCGGTGAAACCATACCGACGCATCTTCTCTATCTGTGTGAGCAACAACTGAAGAGCAGGAGACTCTTGCTCGTGTTTGGCTACCACTATACCGAGAAATGCATCCTTGTCTTTCACCAACTTAGTGTAGGCACAACCTCCACCAACAAAGGGAGCGTCAGGAGCTTGCGACAACTCATTGAAACGCTGGTCCATCATGGAGATGATAAGATTGTTGCAAACACTTTGCACATATTGAATCTGAGTCCCCTTCAATTGTTCAGGCAACGGATTCTTCTTGTAATCAATACGAATCCGGGTATATTGGGCCTCTTTGTCGGTAACGATCGCTACAATGGGCTCCGCATTGTCATCAACCGAATAGATGGGGCGCTCACCTCTGTTCACACGGGCGGGAACATCAGACCACAATGTCTTAATCTTCTGCTCTATTTGGTCCACATCAATATCACCGACTACAACGATAGCCTGCAAATCCGGACCATACCACTTGTGATAATAGTTGCGCAATGCGTCATAAGAGAAATTGTTGATAATCGCAGTGTCACCGATAACATCACGTTTGGCATATTGACTACCGGGATATATCAGTGGATTCATCTTGCTCCACATGCGCCGCTCGGCTGAAGCACGGGTCCGCCACTCTTCGCGGATAACACCACGCTCGGCATCTATCTCGTCACCCTCTAATAACAACGAATGTGACCAATCATGCATAACAAGTAGTGCGCTATCAATGATACCCTCGCGGATGGTAGGCACTTCTGAAAGACGATATACTGTTTCATCAAGCGAGGTATAAGCATTGATGTTGCCGCCGAAGTTGACACCTATCGACTCAAAGTAGTTGATAATCCCTTTGTTCGGGAAATGTTCTGTACCATTGAAAGCCATGTGCTCAAGAAAGTGCGCCAATCCGTTCTGATTGTCTTCTTCTAATATGGCACCCACAGCCTGTGCTATATGGAACTCTGCCCGCTGCTTGGGCAGTTCGTTATGGCGGATATAGTAGGTCAGCCCGTTGTCAAGCTGACCGATACGAACATTCTCGTCAATAGGAAGTGGTTCAAACTGTTGTGCCTGCAGCGTAAAAATAGCCGCAAATACAAAAATAAATAAACTGAAGCGTTTCATATTTATAGAATTTTGTTCTACTTATATTTTATATTCTGCATATAGGGGCAACCATATTTGGTCACCCCTACATTTTGTGACCCCGCAGGGATTCAAACCCTGGACCTTCAGAACCGGAATCTGACGCTCTATTCAGCTAAGCTACGGAGCCAATGGCTTTGTTCAAAAGCACCGACAAAAGTACTGCTTTTTTTTTATATGCACAACATCTTTTGGAATACCCCCATCACTTATCTCGTAATTTCATATAATATCTACATATCTGTATGCATACAATTAGGTAACGCCATCGAAACATCATCGAAGAATCATAAGCCCATACAAAGTATATAAAACTCACTCCGAAGGTGTGAAGTGTGCCGATAATTTCGTTATAGAAAAACTCAGAGTATCTACTCTCCTCTGTTGTGGCGGTCAGCAGCACGCTCTATGCGCTCGCCTTGGTCCACAATCAATATACGAGAATCCGACAATTCTCCGTCATTCTTCTTCAATATAAAGTAAACAATAAGTATGACAAGAAGGAAAATGAAAGACAATACAATCACCAGAATCTCCAACACTTTAGTGATTTTCATAATCGGCTTCTGAATCTTGTCAAGCAACCTATAGAATACATTATGTATCGTGATAGCAACACCCTCGTCTTCCATCTGCTGAAGGTTGTTGTCAATGTTTGAAGCAAAAGATTCTAAATAGCCCATGTATGTGCCGACACCAATAAGATGAATTGCAAAACCCGCATCAGAATTGTTGTCAAGATAAGCATCAATGTTTTTTGTGTTTGCGATTACACAATACCCCATTTGTTTTTTTTGCTACTTTTTGTCTTTATGCTGGATACCTTAATTACGGCGCCCGACAAGAATAAAAATATAGTACAAAAGAGTGGCAAGAGAAGATAAAGCTGCAACAACATAGGTATATGCCGCCGAACGGAGCGCGTCTTTGGCCATCGGAGTGGTCTCTCTATCGGTGATACCTGCCTCTTCAAGCCAGGCAATAGCCCGTCTGCTGGCATTAATCTCAACAGGAAGCGTAATAAACGAGAACAAAGTGGTAAGAGCAAAGAGTGCAATACCTACTTCAAGCGGGATAGGGGTATATTCAAGCAAAAGCATGCCGGCAAGAATAATCCACGGCATATATTTGTTGGTGAAACTTAGAGCAGGTACCATCCAACTGCGAAAACGCAAAGGAGCGTATGCCGTAGCATGCTGCAAAGCATGCCCGCATTCATGAGCAGCTACGGCGGCAGCGGCTACATTTGCCTCATTATAAACACTCTCCGAGAGGTTGACAGTCCTGTTTGTGGGATTATAATGGTCGGTGAGCTGTCCTTCTACTGAAGTGACATTCATATCCGTGATGCCGTTTTCGTATAACATTTTCTCAGCCACTTCCCTTCCTGTAAGTTTAATGGGCTGTTGACTGTATTTCTTGAATTTGCGCTTGAGTGAGGCAGAAACTGCCCAACTGAGAAAGGTGATAACACCGAAGATAATCCAATACATATTGTTTGTGTTTCGTTGATTGTCTGATAATGGCTGTTATATACAACAAGAGACGGTTCCTCGCCGTCTCTTGATTATATAAGAGTCTTGTCAATAGGAGGTACGCTGCGAGGCTGCATAGTTGATTTTCAAAGCATACGCCCTCCTCAAGGCCTGCTTTATATCCGCAATAACACCCATGCGGGTATTAGCATCAGCTTTGATGCTGACGGTCATAAGACCCTGGTCGGCCTCCGACATGGCAGAACGCTCATTGACAATATAGTTCTCTAATTCGCTGACCTCGGCAAAGGCATCATCCAACTGAATACGGGTTTCTGCACCATATTGTTTGCGGAATTCTTCGGTGGGAGTACCTACATAAATATAACGCACGAGTGATTTCTTTTCCAGTTTGGTGAGCTCGGTAGCCTGTGGTACAGTGAAACGCACTTTATAACTTACTTCCTTCATGGAAGTAACGGTCATAAAGAAGAAAAGAAGCATGAAAATAATGTCCGGCAGCGAAGAAGTGTTCAACGCAGGCATTTCTCTCTTTTCTGAACGACGAATCTTAGCCATTATTTGTTTCCTCCATAGTTTTTGGGCTCTGCCTCAGAAATCTTCTGCGGATATACCTTTTGCACGAGTTTCTGTTGATCTTCATCAAGGTCAAGGTATGATTTGCGGAATTTGAGTTGAGCATATTCTTCACGCAGTTCATTATAAGCCGCTACCAATTCATTCTGTACATCCAGATAGGCCTGATATTGTGTGTCCACATCGTTTTGTACAGAGATAACATGGTCCTTTGTATAGGTAACCTCTCCCAAACCTTCTATGTTCTCGGTGAAGAGTTCGGGAAGGTTGGGATCGTTATCGGCATTAAGAATGAACTCTTTGGCCTTCTCGCGGAGTTGCTTTACATTCATTTCCTGGCCTTGCACAAGAAGTTGGTTCATAGAGTTGATTTTCACTACGAAGATATTGCGCTTCTTGATATCAAAGTCCTCCACTTTCTGGTCCGGTGGCACAGGGGCTGGCAATCGTCTTGCAAGACCTTGTGACACATCCATAGAAGTGGTAACAAGGAAGAAAATGAGCAACAGAAACGAGATGTCAGCCATAGAGCTGGCATTCAGTGCCGGTACTTTTTTCTTTCCGCCTGCCATAGTTGTTTACTTTTTTATACGTGTATAAATAGCACCCCAGCAAATGGTGGCGAGAACACCGGCGAGCAGGATGTAGGTTAAATACATAATGGCATCCGTCATCTGAGCCATCGCTCCAACATTGTCGGTGCCTTCATAGCCGATGATGTTTACCTTCTCAGGGCTGCCGAGGAACCAGCAAACAACAATCAGAAGCACAAAGCCGCAAACGATACTGAAAGTGGAAATTGCCTTCTTTTTGTCCTTCTTGAAGTTAAGGGCAAAACTTGCCACAACAGCACACAAGGTAGCCAAAATTGCCACAAAAAGGAGTATATAGTTCCATCCGAGGAAGAGACTGGTGAATATAGGCACATTGAGCATGTCACCTGCGACCTCCATTCCCACAGCCTCGTTGCCTCCGGCATAAAACATCACGGAAGCCACGATACCGAGTGCAAGCAGCACCCAGAGAGTTATTTTGGGGATTAAATCAAGTTTTTTCATTGCAGTACTTTTTTAATGTTTAACTTTTAATGTGTGATGTTTAACATTTGTCAAGCAACCGCAATTACTTCTTTTGATTCTTGTCGTATTCAACCACGATGTCAAGCAGCGAGATGCTGGCATCTTCCATTTCGTTAACAAGACCTTCAACAAGAGAAAGAATGTAGTTGTAGAATATCTGGAGTACAATAGCGATGACAAGACCGAGCAATGTCGTCAACAAAGCGACCTTGATACCACCGGCAACAACGGTAGCGGAAATGTCGCCTACTTGTTGGATTTTATCGAAGGCTGCAATCATACCGATAATGGTTCCCATGAATCCCAAGGATGGAGCGATAGCGATGAAGAGGGTAATCCAAGAGAGGTTTTTCTCCAAGAGACCGAGTTGAACACCACCATAGGATGCAACGGTTTTTTCAACAACCTCAACGCCTTCATCATAGCGGTCAAGACCTTGATAGAAGATGCTTGCTACAGGTCCGCGGGTGTTGCGGCAAACCTCTTTGGCAGCTTCAATACCACCCTTGGCAAGTGCGTCTTCCACATTCTTCAGAAGGGCTTTGGTGTTAGTTTTGGAGAGACTGAGATAGATGATACGCTCGATGCAGAGAGCAAGACCGAATACCAAGCAGAGGAGAGTGGCTGCCATAAATCCGGCACCACCTTCAATGAATTTGGTTTTGAGTGTTTTGTGTAGAGCAACAAGTCCGGTTGCTTCTTCTGCAGGTGCTTCTTCCAAATCTTCGGCAGGAGTCTGTTCGTCAATCTGTTCGGTTGTCTCGGCAGCAGGTGCTGCAGCGTCTTGAGCCATTACGGTTGCGTTAGCACCAAAGGCCAACATGGCAACAACGGTAAGGGTAGCAAAAAGTTTTTTCATTGTTGTGTGTGTTTTAATTATGATGTTATAAATTATTCTCGCTCACAAGATGTCGGATTCTTTTTGCGGAGAGACGGGGATTCGAACCCCGGAAACCCTTTTGAGGTTTACACGCTTTCCAGGCGTGCCTCTTCAACCACTCGAGCATCTCTCC
>CAJOPG010000044.1 GCA_905236355.1 Paludibacteraceae bacterium
AACGAAGTGGACATGCACTTGGTAGACGCCAAACAACTTTTCTCTAATCTTGCGGACAACAAAGACATTGACATCCGGTTCAGTCAGTTAGGTGACGACTCACGGACTTCTATCCAATCTTTCTTAAAAAGTTTCAGCGGAGAACAACAAACACCTGCACGACAGAAATTTATGCACATCTGGCGCTGTATGTTTCCCATATACAATGCCCTCCGGCAACAACTACAAGCAGACAACATCGCTTATATGGGAATGTTGTGCCGCGAAGTGGTTGAATCAGGACGGCAGTCGATCGGTTCCCTCTCCAAAGGGAAATATGTCTTCGCCGGCTTCAATGCCCTTACTGAAGCGGAGAAGCAACTGATGCTCATCTTAAAGGAAGAAGAAAGAGCACAATTCTGGTGGGACTATTCGCACCAATGGCTCAGAGATTCCGACAATTGTGCTTCGCTCTTTTGCCAAGAGAATCTATCGCTCTTCCCTGATTGTTCTCCTCAAAAAGAACCTCGCACTAACACACCGATACTGCATCTGTTGCAGATTCCCTCATCCACCGGACAAGCACGTGAAACAGCCGCCATCCTCTCACACCTGCAACCAACTGACTGGACACAAGTGGGAGTGGTTTTGCCTGACGAAAAACTGCTGCAACCGGTTCTATGCAATATTCCCGCCAATGTAGAGAATGTCAATATCACTATGGGGCTCTCTCTACAAACCACTCCCGTTTATTCGTTACTGCAACACCTGAGCGAACTACAGTTACTTTCAGTGCAGCGTAACAACCAAATTCTTTATTACCACAAGCCCGTTATTTCTCTTCTTTCTCATCCCTATCTTCAATCGCCGCAAACGGTGTCGCTCGTGCAGAAAATTCACTCCGACAATCTTACCTATGTCCCTCAAAGTTTTGTTACTGAATCTCCACTATTGAGTCTGCTCTTCAACCACTCAGATTCCGCGATGCAGACTCTCTCGTCTCTACACCGGCTCTTGCTGATGCTCGTAGTGCCAGAAAAAGAAGACGGTCCTCTGACCTTAGCCGACAAACAACGCAATGAATACATCTATCAGACAATCACAGCCATCAATCGTTTGCACTCGCTGCTGAGTTCTCACCCGAACATCTGCCCCTCCGTCAAAACCCTCTATGCTCTCCTCTGCAACATCGTTGCCGACATCTCCGTTCCGTTTGAGGGAGAACCGCTTGCCGGTTTGCAGATTATGGGTATGCTCGAAAGTCGTTCCATGGCTTTTGACACACTCATCATTACCGATGTAAACGATGAGATATTGCCCGGACATCCTGCCACCCATAGTTATATTCCCTACGATATGCGTAAGGTATTCGGTCTTCCTACGCCGGAACGACAAGATGCCGTCTATGCCTACAACTTCTACCGGCTACTCTCTGAAGCAAAAGAAGTGTGGCTCCTTCAAAACACCATCACCGATGAACGCAATTCGGGAGAAGAATCGCGTTTTGTACTGCAATTACAACATCAATATCATGTCCCGATAACACGCCACATGCTCTCTGTGGTACCCCAAGTCACTCCCCAACAGCCGCTTTATGTAGAGAAAACGCCCGAAGTTCTCCGGCAATTGGCACTGCGTTTCTGCCCCGCGCCGGAAGATACAAAAGGGAAAGGACTTTCTCCCTCTGCGCTCAATACCTATGTCAGTTGCCCTCTCCGCTTCTATCTTGAACATGTCTGCCGATTCGGAGAAGCTGATAAGATTGAGGAAAGTATTGCACCTAACGATCTCGGAACCGTGCTACACGAAACAATGCGCGAACTATATAATGAACACTGCGGTAACGTCGTCACAAAACCTCTCATCGAAGATATGCGGCGCAAACTGCTTCGGTCCGACATTATTGAACAACATTATCGGCGTATCTTCTTGCGGAACCGGCAAACGGAATTGGAAGGCAAAGACCGGCTTCCTCTTAAGGTTGTGCTGCAATACGCTCTGCGCATTCTTGACTGCGATGCCACATTAACGCCCTTTACCTATATTGCGTCCGAAAAGTCCTGCAGGGCTTTCCTGCCTATCGAACAAATCACCGATTCTCCGACATTCCACCAAATCGCCCGCCACCCGCTGATGCTGAAAGGTATCATTGACCGCGTGGATAAAGTTGGTGGCAACATACGCATCATCGACTACAAAACCGGGTCACAACATTGCACATTCCCAAAATCTATAGAAAAACTATACTCTCCTAACGACGCAAAAGAGGCTGACCATATCCGTCAGACCCTCTTCTATTGCTATATCTACAATGGAACTATCTCACAAGAGGCGGCTCAAAACAACCTTCAAACACATGATTTCTTCCCATATATATATTATGTGCGTAATGCGGCCGACCAAATGATGGTCTCTATCTCCGAAAAAAGCGAAATCTTCAACGGATATGCTTCCATGCATCAGCCATTCTCCGACCAGCTTGTCAGACTCCTCAAGGATATCACTAATCCTGATATTCCCTTTATCCCTCTTCCCGATATTAATAAAAAATGCAAAATCTGCCCATTCAACTCTTTCTGCAACTAAACATTCCAAACCATTATTCTGAGCGACACCCAAACCATACCAAACCATACGAATCAGGTAGCGGCATCGAAAGATTATTGATACATCAAAAGCCTATACAGACATGGCTGAAAGCTGTTGAAAAACTACGACCACTGATAGAGAATGCCTGCATCAAAAAAAAATATAACGAAGACCCGTCTGCCATTCCTCTTTATAAAGCAACTCACTTGCTCTCTGCACTCTTTTAAGTGTAATCCGACTTCCG
>CAJOPG010000045.1 GCA_905236355.1 Paludibacteraceae bacterium
CGGTGCGAGTGCCTATAGTCGGGAATGGGACTATGCACGCATACGCAAAGTGGCAGACGAAATAGGGGCTATCTTCATGGTGGATATGGCACACCCCGCAGGATTGATAGCCGCAGGGCTCTTGAAGAACCCCGTGCGTTATGCACATATCGTTACTTCCACCACTCACAAAACACTGCGCGGCCCGCGCGGAGGTGTGATACTGATGGGGGAAGATTTCCCAAATCCATGGGGCAAAACCACTCCGAAAGGTGAAGTCAAAATGATGTCGCAATTGCTCGATTCTGCGGTATTCCCCGGTGTACAAGGCGGACCATTGGAGCATGTGATTGCCGCCAAAGCAGTGGCATTTGGAGAGGCCCTGTTGCCTGAGTTTAAACTCTATCAGCAGCAAGTGCAACGCAATGCGGCTGCGATGGCGGAAGCATTGCAGGAGAAGGGTTATAAGATTATATCCGGCGGTACTGACAACCACTGTATGTTGGTGGACCTGAGAACCAAGTTCCCTGAACTCACCGGCAAGGTGGCGGAGAAAGCATTGGTGGCAGCCGATATCACATCCAACAAAAACATGGTCCCCTTCGATAGCCGCAGTGCTTTCCAGACATCCGGACTCCGTTTCGGAACACCGGCCATCACGACGCGAGGCTTGAAAGAAGACCGTATGCAGTGGATAGTTGAACTCATTGATAGGGTGCTTCGTGACCCCGAGAACGAAAATGTTATCCGCAGTGTGCGTGAAGAGGTGAACCGTGAGATGGTGAAATATCCCCTGTATGCATGGTAACGCTGTTAGGCAGGACATTGAATGAGTTGCAGATTGAGGCACAGGCAATAGGGTTGCCTAAGTTTGCGGGGCGTCAGTTGGCGGAGTGGCTCTATCAGAAAAGGGCAACCTCGTTTGATGTTATGACCAATATCTCGTTGCAGGGGCGCCAGCAGTTGGCAGAAAGGTACGACACGGGATTCCGTGCCCCTGTGGCGGAAGCGGTGTCAACAGACGGAACGAAGAAATACCTGTTCCCGGTGCTTGACGGACAGTATGTGGAAAGTGTCTATATCCCTGACGGAGACCGTGCTACACTATGTGTGTCCACACAGGCGGGATGTAAAATGGGTTGTCGCTTCTGTATGACGGGACGCTTGGGCTTTCATGGCGATTTGGCGGCATCGGATATCCTGAATCAAGTGTTCTCTATCCCCGATGCTGACAAACTTACCAACATCGTTTATATGGGGGAGGGGGAACCCTGCAACAATATAGACGAAGTGCTGCGTTCAATTGAGGTACTGACAGCATCATGGGGCTGTGCATGGAGTCCACATCGAGTAACGGTCTCTTCGGTCGGTTACCTGCCCGGACTCAAACGCTATCTGGATGAAAGCGAGTGCCATGTGGCAATCAGTCTGCACAATCCCTTTCACGAAGAGCGGGCATTGCTGATGCCTGTAGAAAAGGTCTATCCGATAACTCAAGTGATTGACCTCCTGAAAAAGTACGATTGGCAACACCAACGCCGTGTCTCATTCGAATATATCTGTTTCGGAGGACAAAACGACACGCGCCGGCATGCTGATGCCCTACTTCGTTTGTTGCAGGACCTGCCATGTCGGATAAACCTGATTCGCTTTCATACTGACCCCGAACATCCTGACGAATTGTTGCAGGGTAGCGATGAAAAGCAAATGGAATGGATGCGCGACTACCTGACCCAACGGGGCATCACCACCACCATACGCCGCTCAAGGGGAGAGGATATATTAGCTGCTTGTGGCATGTTGGTCAACTCGCTGAAATCATGAGGAAACCACTTGCTTTGATATGTTGTCTGTGCTGCATCTCTTTGCATGCACAAATGCGAATTATGTCCTATAATGTGGAGAATCTGTTTGATGCGGTGCATGATACGCTGAAGTCGGATACCGACTTCACGCCCGATGGTAAGTATCATTGGACATGGAGTCGCTATCGGCAGAAGTTGGAACATTTGTCGCGAGTGGTGGTGAGTGTAGGGGAGTGGAACCCGCCTGTAGTGGTGGGGCTGTGCGAAGTGGAAAATGAAAACTGCCTGAATGACTTGGTGAAAAAAAGCCCGCTGCGCAACCTGAATTACTCCTATATACACAAGGAGAGTCCTGACGAACGAGGCATCGACTGTGCGCTATTGTATGACAATAACAGATTTCATCTGCTCAACAAAGCCTTTCTGTCGGTACCTATGCCAACAGGAGAGCGCCCAACTCGCGATATCGTGTATGCAGAGGGCGTAATAGGCAAACAAGATACATTGCATGTCATGATGTGCCATCTGCCCTCACAATTGGGGGGAATAGCAGCAACGGCTCACAAACGCGCTATTGCATATATTGTATTGCAACAAGCGGTGGATAGCATTCTCGATCTGCATCCTGCAGCGCAGATTGTCATCATGGGCGATATGAATGCCAAACCACAGGATAACTTGCAGCGTATGCATAATCTGATGATAACAATGGAGGGGGGCGATAGCGGCACCCACAAATGGAAAGGAGAGTGGAGTTGTCTTGACCAGTTTTATGTGTCGGACAACTTGTATCAAAGAGTGAAGGCACATATTTATGACGCACCATGGCTACTGCGGGAAGATGAGCACTTCGGTGGCACCGAACCGCTACGCTGTTATTATGGACTCCGGTGGCAGAATGGCTACTCCGACCACCTCCCCGTCTATCTCGATATCCGCTGATATTATCTCAATCTGCAAAGTAGATTTATTACTCCTCTGTCGGGAAAGACAGAGGAATATTAAATCCAAATCGGTCATTAGAATATTGATGATTACAATCTGCTCTAATCCTACCCCTATGTCAATTATGTCATTCCCAGTCTGTTATCTTGTTGTGTCGCTTGAAATACCCTTGTAAAAATCAGTATAGGCAAACATAAGATAAATATAAGCATAAGATGAACATATTCGACTAAGCACACACAGCAATCATTCAATAGCCGCATAACCTCCAAACGCTAATGACCGATAGGAAATAAATTGCGAAATGTTACGAAATGAACAGTAAGTGATGTAGCTTCTATGTGGTTGTGAATCATGCAAGTATGGTGTTCCTGTAGTGCGTAACCAATTCGAGCAAAGTCTATTTAGGCATTTTCCCGCGACAAAATTTCTTGTGGTATGATATAATTTTTACCTTTGCAGATGTTTGTTTGGTCCTGCATAATAGGGGCCCTTATATCCGTAAGGAAAACCGACATTATTCATTGTATGGAGAATGCGTAAAATGCTTTTAACATAAATCAAAATCAATTAATCATGAAAAAATCAATTCTTGTAGCAGTTGCTTTCTTGGTGGCAACTGCAATGTGTGCAGAGGTTGTAGAAGTTGACCTTGGCAAGGCAGGTGCCGTATCAACCGCAGGAACGGCAACCCCGGTTTTTGCAGACGGGGTGCTGACAGTCAACTGGGAAGTAACTGTAGCATGGGAGGTCTCGGGAGTGGAAATGCCTTTGGAAAATCTTGCAGGAGTCACCAATGTCAATTTTGAATATATGGGTGACGGGCAGAATGTTGTTATCTATCCGTATCTGCGTGATACGGAAGGCAACCGCTGGTTCAAAAGCGAGTATTGGCCCAATGCACAAAATACCGATTGGACTGCCGAAACTTTTGTGCCTGATGCAGCATCGTGGGATGCACCTGCTTATGCCTGCGGTGACAGACCTTTCAACAAGATAGGGTTTGTCGCCAATCCCGGTTCGGCTACAAGCGGTGTGTTCAAACTCCGTAATGTGAAAATTGTTGTGTCCGGCGACCAACCATTGCCGACACCTCAAGGGAACATATATAACGCAGAGGAACTTGTTTTAGACCAGACCTTTACGCGTACGCAGTGCGGTACAGCATCCTCTTCGGTCCTGTTGCCGGAAATATCCGGTATCACCTGCTCGCGTGTCACTCCCGGATATATATGGATGGAAAGCGATGACAATTCCAGTGCCGTAGTGGTAGGCGATGAGAAAGGTAACAAACGCTACCTTACCGTCATTCTTGGCGGTATCCCCTCTCGTAACGATTGGGAAGATATGTGCGGAGGCGTATATAACGGAACCAACTATATCTTTGTTGGGGCTATCGGAGACAATAATGCTACTAAGGGGAACTACTATATTCACTATTTTGAAGAGCCCTCTATACCGGCATCGGGTGGCGGAACTATTACCATTCCAACCAACTCTATCAGTTTCCGTTATCCTGACGGGAATAATCACAATGCCGAGGCACTGATGTATGACAATATAGAGCAGATGCTGTATGTCATTACCAAAGTCTATTATGATGTGTGCTCCGTATATAGTCTTCCTATGAGTTTAGAATACGGCTCTGCCACACAAACACTTACCAAGGTATGTGATTTGGGGTTGAAAAGTGATCTTGGTGAGGACGGCTCTCACGGTTTCCACTTGGTTACTGCTGCCGATGTGTCGCCTGATGGTCGTAGTGTGATTATTAAGAATCATAATAACACAGATGGATTGGCCTCATTGTCCATGTCGCTGATTTGGGAAAGAGAGGGTAATGAGAGTCTTCGGGAAACACTCAAACGACAACCCAAGAAAATAGCCGCCTATGAGTATGAATGGCAGGGGGAGGCAGTATGTTGGTTGGATGCTACCACATTCTATACCACCAGCGATGACAACGGCAATCCCCCCATCTACAAATATGTCCGCCCGCAGCCTGTTCCTACAGCATTGGACAATAGCGGCAACATGCAACCGCACATAGGGGAAGTGGTATTACAAAACGGACAATTGTATATTCTTCGCAACGGACAGTTATATTCGCTGACAGGGCAGCAGGTAAACTTCTCTAAAATTCGCTGGTGAAGTGGAAGCGGATATGCTTGTAGTCGTTTTGTGCCATCTGCAACACATAAGTACTATCGGCCAGGAATACATCGCGTCCCTCCTTGTCATAGGCAAGATATTGCGCCTTGCGGCGTTTGAATAGGGTAAGTTCCTCTTCATCATCCGACTCTATCCAGCATGCCTTGTACATTGACATAGGCTCCCATTTGCACTTGGCATTATACTCGTGCTCCAACCGATACTGAATCACTTCGAACTGCAACTGCCCCACTGTTCCGATGATTTTTCTGCCGGTCTGCTGACTGACAAAAAGTTGTGCCACTCCTTCGTCCATTAGTTGGTTGATGCCTTTGTCAAGTTGTTTCTGCTTCATAGGGTCGGCATTCTCAATATATTTGAACATTTCGGGCGAGAAACTCGGCAGTCCTTTGAAATGTAGCATTTCGCCACTGGTGAGTGTATCACCAATCTTGAAGTTGCCGGTGTCCGGCAGGCCGACAATATCTCCTGCATAGGCTTCATCGACAGTCTCTTTCTTTTGTGCCATAAAGGCTGTGGGGGCGGAAAAGCGCATCTTCTGGTCGAGTCGGATGTGGCGGTAATACACATTGCGCTCGAACTTGCCAGAGCAGATTTTTACGAAGGCAATACAGGAGCGATGATTGGGGTCCATGTTGGCGTGAATCTTGAACACAAAGCCGGTAAACTGCGGTTCTTCCGGATTAACTTCACGCTCTTCCGTTACAACGGGTTTCGGAGAGGGGGCAATCTGTACAAAACAATCCAACAACTCTCTCACTCCGAATGTGTTGAGGGCGGAACCGAAGAATACCGGGGCGAGGTCACCCTGCAAATAGGCTGTAGTGTCATCCAATGTGAATTGCGGATAGACTTCGGTGATGAGTTCCAAATCCTGTCGGAGTTTCAGGGCATCCTGTGTCCCCACCAATGTGTCTATTTCAGGGTCATTTACATTGTCATACCGTTTGCTTTCTGTGACATGCGTTTTGTCGGGTGTGTAAAGGTCAAGTGTGTGTTGGAAAATGTTATACACCCCTTTGAAACGTTGTCCGCTATTGATAGGCCAACTGAGCGGAGTAACGCTGATACCGAGTTCACTCTCAATCTCATCTAACAGGTCAAAGGGGTCTTTGCCCTCTCTGTCCATTTTGTTGACAAATACCATGACAGGTGTCTTGCGCATACGGCACACCTGCATAAGCCGGCGTGTTTGTGTCTCTACACCTTTGGCGGCATCAATGACGATGATGACAGAGTCCACCGCAGTGAGAGTGCGGAAAGTGTCTTCTGCAAAGTCTTGGTGCCCCGGTGTGTCCAAGATATTTATTTTGTAAGTGTAGTCTTGTGCCGCTTTGACCGAAGCGGAGTCAGGACTATATTCAAACCCCATAACAGAAGTGGCAACGCTGATGCCGCGTTGCTTTTCTATCTCCATCCAGTCGGAAGTGGCTGTTTTTCTGATTTTGTTGCTTTTTACTGCTCCTGCCACATGTATGGCTCCTCCGTATAGAAGCAGTTTCTCTGTCAATGTTGTTTTTCCTGCATCCGGATGCGAGATGATGGCAAAAGTGCGTCTGCGCGCTATTTCTTCATGTAATGTCATATAATAAGAATGCTCTTTTTTCGGCCTGCAAAGGTACAAAGAATAATTAACAAGTAAAAATGAATAGTGAAGAATGCCGGGGACGGCATTCAACCCCAATCGGTCATTAGACTGTTTCACGCTTACACGACTTTCTTTTTGTTATCTTTTTTGCCGATTTTCAGTTACAATGGAACCC
>CAJOPG010000046.1 GCA_905236355.1 Paludibacteraceae bacterium
CTATTCTCTCAGCAGTTGATACTCCCTCACGCTGAGCCGATAAGCGATTCGGGCATCCGTCAGAGCATCATGCATTCGTTGCCATTCTGTCTGCGCCTGAAGCAGTTCTGACATTGGTACTAATCCTGCTTCGTATGCCACTTTGGCCAGTCTATAGTTCTCGTCTGATAGTCTCAATGACTCTTCCGCACTCGCCAATTTGTTTTTTGCTGTTGCCAGTTTGTCTGACAATTGTCGCTCTTGCAGGCGCATCTTTTCGGTCAAGTCCCGTTGCTGAAGTTCAGCTGCCTCTATTGCATAATTCAACCCCCTCATCTTGTGAACTGTCTCACCCCATGATGAAATAGGTATCTGCATCGTCACAAACAATGTTCCATTGGTAGAGTGCCTATCAAAAAGATTAGTATAGCCGTAACCTGCCCCTACAGCTATCTGTGGCAGACTTTTCCCCATCTCCATACGCCTCTCCAAGCGTTTCGCTTCCACTTGCAGTCTGAGCAAATCCTCTTCATGCCGTACAATGGAACTATCTGTCTCCATGGTGGTCTGCAGCAGTGTACTCTCATAATCCAACTCACCTATCGAGTCGGTCTGTAGGCCTATGCTCTGGGCCAAAGCCTCACGCCCAAGTCGTATACCGTTCTCTAAATCTTCTCGCTGCGACGAGAGTTCATGTCGCTTCATCTGAACCCGCAGCAAATCGGTTGGCATAGCAAGTCCGGCATCTACTGCACTCTGCACATCAGCCTCTATTCGTTCTAACATAGAGTCTGCAATGGCTATCGTTGAACGCTTGCTTTCCAATTGCACCACCAACCAGTAGCACTGCTCCACTTGCCACACAGTTTCTCTATTGCCCACCTGACGCTTCAGTTCTGCCGCCTCCACACCTAATCGGGCAAGACGATTTCCCGCTACTATCTGACCACCGGCATATAGCGGTTGAACTGCCGTAACACCGGCCACCACACCGTGTTGTAACAAAGAAATATGATTATCCATCCCCAATGCTGCGCCATAGTTGCCGTACAAGGTGCTCAACAAATCCCGCAAACCACTATTGTCAATATTCTCTATTCCAAAATCCAACATCGGGCGAAGGCTCTGATAACCTATTGCATATATCCCTACCTGAGGGAAGTACTTAGTAAACGCCTGCTGCTGGACCTCTCTTGCCATTGCCACCTCCAACTCCAATTGCTGCATCTGCATGTTGTTTGTCTGTGCCATACGCACGCAATCATCCACCGTCAACTGTCCCCATAACGACAATGGAGCAGTCAACAAAATCAATATGTACAGACAACGATTCAACTTTACTTCATTTCTTTTCTGAACCGGCATACACTTTCCAATAGGCAACCGGCAGCATTGTTACTACCAATGGGAGTGTAAATATCGTACCAAAGCATATCACCACACCCATCGGCATCCACAAACTCGTATGCGCTATTATCATCGGAATCACGCCTAATGCCGTTGTAGCAGATGTAAGAAAGATGGGTCTCATACGGCGCAAGCCCGCCTCAAACGCCGCCTCACGAGCACTCTTATGTTTCTCGCGGCGAAGCATTTCCGCATACTCATACATCATTATTGCATTCCTTACCACTATCCCTATCAAACTCACCAGTCCCAATAGTGCCGTTATAGAGAAATCCAGATCAAACAGCCATAAGCCCAAACAAGCACCGAATATACACAATAGACTCATGCTCAACGACAATACAGCCGTTGACATCTTTCCAAAGTGATATATCATCAGCAGAAACATTACCAACAACGCCGCTACTACCGACCATACTAATTGAGGAATAACAGCATTATTCTGACTGGTTAACCCCCCGTAACTCAACTCTATTCCGGCAGGAAGTGTAGGCAGTATCTCTGCCTCAACATATTCGTTCACACGCCTTTGCATATAAGGCTGACTCGTTTTTCCACGCAAGTCCGCCCCTATTGTTATCGTACGGATGCTGTTTTGCCGTGTCAAACTGGTGTGATGCCAATCAGGAGTCACTTCCGCCACTTGTCGCAAAGGCACCCATACACCCGGCAAGGCTGTGGGTATCAGCAGGTTCTCTATATCTTGGAAACTCACGCTATCTGCACTTGTTGTATATAGCACAACTGGTATCTTATAATCGTCTTCCCATAAGTTTGTCAGTGTCTGCCCACCAAGAGCACTACTCAGATATATTGACAACAAGCTCTGACTTACGCCAAGCCGACTCGCCTCATCCGCTTTCAGTTGCAAGCGTATCGTTTGCGCAGACTCATCATAATCGCTATGAACCCATGTCAGCTCCGGCTGCTCGTTCATATATGCCTTTATGCGCTCCGCCACCTCTTCCATCTGCTCAAGGTCATCGCCTTTTAGATACACCTCCAGCGGATTCTTCACCGCTTGATAATCCATCTGCTTAAAGCGAATATAAGCATTTGTAAAGGCATGCTCATAGCGTGGAGAATATTCCTGCAGTATCTCTGCCGTAGCTGACTGAGAAATGGTATTCACTATAAACTGTGCGTAACTTTTGCTGGCCATGTGCGGAGAATAAGTGCAATGAAAGCGAGGAGAACCACTACCCACAAAACTCGTTACACTCTTCACTCTTTCATCCGCCTGAAGCACTCGTGCAAGCGAATCGGCAACCAGTGCAGTTTGCTCCAAACTACTGCCTGCAGCCAGATGTATCTCTACCGCGAAACATTCACGCTCCGCCTTTGGCATCATCTGCACATTCAAGCGGGTAAAAATAAAAACGCCCAATAGCACTAACCCTACCGATACGAGTATGGTCGTCATCGGCAGTCGGAAGCACCGTTCAAGCAACCAATGATATCCTCGCTGCAACTTATCAAAAAACCAATGCTGACCGCGCTCAAACATATTCAGATGAGCGTCATCCTGACGCCTAATGAAACTGACCGACAGATAGGGTATCACCCATACTGCATAAAAAATACTCGCACCCAAAGCAAAGGCCACTGCCCATGGAAACAATTGCACGAAGTCACCTAATGGTCCCGTAATGATTTTGGTCATCGGGAAAAACATGCCCGAAATACTGCATGTTGCCAATGTCATTGGTAAAAACAACTCCTTTGTACTCACACTCGCCGCATACCAGCGGGAATGCCCCCGTTCCAACTGCGCCATATAGCCGTCTATCACTATCACCGAGTCATCCACTATCATTCCCAATACCACTATCAGCGCCGCTAATGTCACCGTATTCAACTCTATACCCGTCAGCCACATCAAACCAATACATATTGCGATACATACCGGCACGCCTGTTGATGCCACCAATGCTGTACGCAAAGGGAAGAGCAGAAGCATTACTGATATCACCACCACTATTGATAGCAGCAAATCCCGCAAAAACGACATCACAGAATCGTTCACCACCTTTGGTTGGTCAGTCACACGATGTATCCTAACATCAGGCGGCAATAAGTTTTCATCTAATATCTTCTGCACATTCCTACCAAATGCCACAATATTGTTGCCCGGATACATTTCCATATTCACTATCACACAAGAGGCTTTCTTTTCCTCATAGAAATCCACATAACTATCGGCATGTTTGTATCTCCGTTTGATAGTGGCTATATCTTTCAGTCGGATAGTATGCCCAGATAGCGGATCAGCATACACTATCTGCTCACCCAACTCATATTCACTCTGATAAGGGATGTCTATATGAACCAAAGCATCGCCGAAGTTATTGGCTATGTTGCCGGTCAGTGTACGAAAGCCTTGTGTTGCTAACTGCGCAAGCAACATTGTCTGATCTATTCCATAGGCTGACAAACGCTCCACATCCACTTCTAAAGCTATCTCTTCCTGCTGAGTTCCGCGTATCTGCAAATTCCCCATCTCTGGTATTGTCCGCAAACGGTCACACAACTTACTCGCGAATTGTTCCAATTCGCGAGGAGTGCGTTGTTCACTTTCCACTGCAAGAATTATCGAAGAAGTGTTTCCGAAATCGTCTATGACAACTGTCTGTACCACTCCCTGCGGCAGACCGGTACGCTGAAACAATTGCAATCCGTCTCGTATTTTTCCCCACACACCATCCTTGTCTTGCACCTCCACGCGCAGTTCTGCAAACACATACACTATTCCGTCCTCCGTCACCGAATAGGTTTTCTCCTTATCTATTTCTTGATAGGTAAACAGAAATCGTTCCAATGGCTTTGTCACCTGCTCCTCCACCTCCTGAGCGGTTGCACCGGGATAGATTGCGGCCACTACTCCCTGACGGATAGTAAACTGCGGGAACTCATCCTTGTTCAGTTTAGGTAAGGCCACTATACCAAATACGACCAATGCTGCAACCGCACAAAATATCAAATTGTGGTTGCGCATTGCACCTTGTATGTGGTCTCTACGATGCATTGCTATAATTTTAATTCAAGATTTTTCTCTCCTCTATGGTAGTGTCGGCGGTTTTTTATTTACAATCTCCGTTTCTGCCCCTGCGAACAATTTCTGATAGCCTTTCACTACTATAGTGTCACCAGCGTTCAAACCTGCCGACACTTCCACTCCATTCTGCATATATCCACTCACTTCTATCGCCCGTCTCGTTGCCACACCATTCTCTATTACCCACACACTCTGACCGTCCGGACGCGTCTGCACACAAGCTGCCGGTATCACAACACCTGATTCACGAGGAGCCAAGATACGCACTTTGCAGACCATCCCAGGAAGCAGGCGATGCTCCTTTTTGTTCTGCACTACAGCAATCACCTCATACGAATGAGCCAGTTTGTTTGCACTTAGCCCTATCTCCGTTATTGTTCCCTGCAAGATATCTTCGCCTGTAGCGGGCACCTTCACTTCTACTATCTGGCCGGAACTTAGCCGACTCACTTCCGTTTCAGGCACAGAGAAACGCACACTCACATCATTCAGCCCTACAATAGCACACACCCTCTGACCGGGCACCAATTGTTGCCCTACCGATACATTCAATTGGTCCACCTGACCACTTATCGGAGAGCGCAGCACACAATCGTTCAACTCTTTCATAGCCAGTTCATACACCCCTTGGGCCTGTTCTAATTTCGATTGCATCTCTATCCATTTCACTTCTGCCACAGCTCCTTGCTCCCAGACTTTTTTCATCCTATCGTAGCCGTCTTTAGCTTGGTCCAACTGAGCCTTGGCAGTCCTCACAGCACTACGCTGCCGTTTATCATCCACATGCGCTATCACACTCCCTGCACTCACTTTACTTCCATTGCTTACTTCTATGCGGGTCAACTTCCCGCCTAAAGCAAAACTCACATTCACTTCTGTCTCGGTTTCAATCTCCCCTACATAGGTGCGATAGTCCAAGCCTGCTATTTCCTCTAACACACTCACTTCCACACTCACAGGCTTCACCTCGTACTGTTCCTGCTGCCGAATTTTGACACAACCCGACAACACTGCCCCACAGAATAATATTGTAATACCCTTATTCATTGCAGAAATCCTGATATTAGACATTTTGCTTTCTAATAATTCCATGTTGCCACCATCCGTATATCCTCACCGCTTAGTGTATATTCTCCATCTTCACTTTCGCCGTCATACTCCAAAGTAAACACTATCGTATTCTCATAGCGCTCACCATATCCGCCCACCTGCAACACAAAATTCTTTTCTTGCAGCGTAGTTTGCAACTTCAGTGTACGCTCAAAATTTTCCAACTCTATCCGGTTACCTTCGACCATACCGTGAGTCGTCACCACGCTACCACCCAACTGATTCATAGTCAGAACCACTTCTTCGCTCTTCCTATCTGTTGACAATATATGCAACACACCTATCTCATCAGGCAGATTTTTCTGTATCGTTGTGTCTGCATTCTCTATCTCAACACGACCTGAAGTTTTGTAGGAGTACTCACCTGACATCTGCCAAACCTCAGTGTTGCAGCTCATCAAACATACTGCCCAAAGCAGCAAAACTACTTTTTGTTTCATATCATTTATCTTTCCGTTTTCACTATTCACTATCGCCGCATATTAGCCTGCAAAAATAAAAAAAAAAAATCACCCTGCCAAATAGTCATATATAAAACCTTTTAGTAGTAGCATTGGTAGCCCGGCCGCCACTCTGTATGGTATGCTATTACGGCTATTTGAATTTATGGTTTCAGCGTAATAGATTTTTTTATATCTTTGCAAACAAAAATGGCAGACATGCAGATAAGCAAGAATGACATAAAGCGCGTGAGGCAGTTGCAGCAAAAGAAGTTTCGTGATGAGACGGGACTATTTGTGGCAGAAGGGAGAAAGGCAGTGGACGAGTTGCAGAAAGGTTTCGAACTGACGATGCTGATTGACGAAGGAAATGCCACCGCCAAAGAGATAGAGCAGATGTCGGGACTTCGTTCGCCACAAGGAGTGATAGGCGTGTTCCGCCAGCGAGTAGCACAAGATGATTTTATTCCGTCAGAAAAGGAGTTGACTGTGGTGTTAGACGACGTGCAGGACCCCGGTAATATGGGGACCATCATTCGCACCGCCGATTGGTTTGGGGTAAGAAATATAGTATGCTCTTCCCATTGTGCCGACTGCTACAATCCCAAAGTAGTGCAGGCCACTATGGGTGCATTAGCCAGAGTCAGAGTTTTTTACACCGACCTTGTTCCATGGTTACAACACACACTTCTCAGTCTACCGACCCTACCTCTATACGGCACGCTGTTAGACGGGAACGACATCTATCAGGAGCAGCTATCGGAAGGAGGATTGATAATGATGGGCAATGAAGGCAACGGGCTATCAGAACCTGTACGATCCATGCTGACTCACAAACTGCGTTTTCCATCCTATCCACAAAACGCCGACACTTCAGAGAGTCTGAATGTCGGCATCGCCACTGCCATTGTGCTGGCAGAATTTCGAAGAAGAATGAGGTGAATTCATTCGTTTATTCTTCGGCTGTTTTTTACCAACCAAAGTTGTAGCAGATGCCAATGGCATGCTGATAGGATATTTCTTCAGTAAGCAGAATGGTTTGTGCTTTTTTCTTTACAGTTATATCACGGTCGTAACCATAGTTGAAACGATAGTAGAAATCAAGCGAGTTCCGGCTGTCAAGACGCCATGTAGTTCCGATTGCGGTACGCACCCGACGGATATACTGATGTCCTGTATTAGTCGGGTCGTTGTCTTTATATTTCTGTTGCAAGGGATTGACATTAAGTGTGTTTACCACCTCTACCCATGCATACGGTTTGAGCGGTTTACTCATAACATGATATGCCACTTCCACTTTACTACGCAGATACCAATCTGCCCGATTATGCTCATAGTAGCCCGTGGCAGTGTGTAGGTCGATGTCGCCCATGCGTATCTCCGTGAAGACACGCTCACGAAGTGAAAACGACCATTGCTCATATTTGTAACTGCCCGTAACACTCATAAAGACGCGATGCCGCATCCACTTGTTGACATCCGTCCAATCTTTATTTCCCATAATTTTAAGCGTATATCCGGCATCCATTTTAAGATGTCGAACCGGCTTATAAGAGAGAGAGAGAGAAGTATATGATTTATTGAAATCGGGTTCTGTCAGTGTTGCATTTTCCAAATCCCAAGCAAACATATCAAAGCGCAGGTCCTCGCTCAAATGAAGAGCGAGTCCATAATTGAATTTCTTTGTAAAATCGGCCCCAACACGCAGTTGCGCACTATGCTGAGTGGTAGCATCGGTAGATGAGTAGTCCCATGCAAAGAGCAAGTGCGGGAATAATAAAAAGGCAAGTAATAATAAGCGGGAGGGCTTCATCTCTTGTTGCTGCTATTTGAATTTAGTAATCATGTCAATTGAGTTGTTTTCACCCTTTGAGAGCGGATAGGTGAGTTTGATATAGGCGACATCACGCAGGAAGTCGATATGACCAATTTCAATGTCCAGAACCTTTAGACCTGTCCGCTGTTCAAGGTCGGCAATAAGTTCTTGCCGGCGTTCCGGAACGATATTCTCTATCTTTTCATACAAAATGATTTTGGTAGATGTACGTTGTTTGCGTGCCGACCAAAGTTCAAATGCCCCGGCCAATACGATAAGTGTAATATTGGCAAAGAGGAGTTGGTGCCATGCGAGGCCATCCGCCTTAAGCGAGAGTGAATTGATGACCGACTGAGCAATAATAATGAAGAGATAGGTCATTTCGCGAATAGGTACCGTCTCGGTACGGTAGCGTATCATTCCGAAGATAGCGAACAAGCCCAATACGAACCCGGTCTGAATATCCAGAATCTGCATTAGCCATAGCAGCAGAAACATGGCATTGGAAAAGAGCATGAAAGTGACATAATAGTCCTTGCGCTTGCTCACTTTGTAGTAGATAAAATAGATAAGTATCCACGACATGAGCAAGTTGAAGAGGAACATAATCGGCAGTGTTACAATGCCTTCAGCTATACCCAACCAATCGGCGATGTTGTGCATTAGATAGGATATACTATCGGTTTTACCGAATTGAGCCGCAATATCGGCGTCATACTCAAGAAATTCGAGAGTAGGATTGCTTAAATCTGGTTGAATCATTGTATATAGTTGTTTTGTTTATTGTCCGTATGTTGGTTTGTACAAATGTTTGCCTGTAGCATTTTTTCAATTTTGCGGATTTTAGGTTTGAAGCGGTTTTTTTTAATATGCGGTGATGTAAGTGCGGTTCCGATGCAGTATTTGCTTATTTTGAGCGGATGTATATTCTCTGACAGCATGATACGCAGCATAGGTGAAGGCATATTGCCGTCCCGCTTGAGTTCTATGATAACAAGTGCAGGATAAGTGAAGTTGATATCAGTCAGGAGATTATTCCAAGTGAGATGCATGTCTATAGTCAAGCGTTCTGTTTTTGCTTTATTAACCAAGGTGACACGCTGAAATTGCGTGCGGAGTTTTGGAGTGATTTCCTCCCATGTGTATCGACTTTTCTCAGCAATGAAATTGCTCACGGTAATATCTTCCTTTCCATGCCCCATCACATCCGCCGTCAGTTCGAAATCGGGGACAATAATACGCTTTTTCTTTGTGCGTCCCTTATTGTTTTTACGTTTTATCTCAAGGAAAGTTAGATTGCTATCCACATATTGTCTGACACGGATTTTCTGCCGGACTAACTGACGATCGTGATGACGGATATACATATCCAACGTATCCGTATCATAATAGACAGTATCATAAGATGCAAGGCGTTTGCCGTCAATTTCCTGCACATAATATTCTTCCTGTGCTTTATGCAAGATGGCAGGAAGCATTGTGACAGGAATCGCATATTTGGTGTCAATACGATTCATAAGTTTCACGCTCTCCATCTGTTGCAGCGAGATGGGGTCGAACTGCTGCAGAAGCGACAGTATATCAGTCATTGAAGATGTACTCAAAAACTTTTATGGTGTAGAGTTTCCCGTTAGGAAGATAGTTATATTGTTTGGCTTTAGTTCCATTTTCATTCCACTCATATCGTCGTATGCGAACAGGTTTGTTGCGGTCGTTGTAGACCACCTCTTTGGTTACTTTTCCTGTAGCCTCGTCATATTCATAGGTAACCCTCTGTCTCTGCCCATAGGTAGCATACTCTATTTCTTCAATCTTGCGTCCTTGTGAGTCATAGACAGTGAGATGGTCCAACCAGCGCGTTTTGGTGCTACTATCGGTGTTCCATTCTTTGACGGTGAGATTCTTTCGTTTTTCCCGTTTTGCAAGCGTTTCGGGAGTGAGGAGCGATTGTCCCATTGCCGCCAGTGCCATTATGACAAGTGATATGGTTAACAAACTACGTTTCATATTACAAATGCCTTTAATCTGTTATTGCCAGCCTTTATATGGGCTTTTGATGTATGGTTGATTCTTCGTTGATGTATGGTTACTCGTATGAAAAAGGTTGCTATCCGTATGGGAGTTTTCTTTTTTGTATATCTGAATTTCTATTTACTCTTGTTTATCTTTATTTATCTGCCTCCCGGTCCACCTCCCATAGTGTTTCCTCCTGAATATGAAGAGAGTGACACTGTTGTACCTCCCGAGACTGCAGGATTGACGGATGCCATGCCATTAAATATGGGAGTTCCGCCGCTTAAGGTTACCCCCGAGGTCAAAGAAGGGGTAGAGGCGGTTGACACTACTAACCCGCTACCTCCGCTTGCCGGAGTCTTAAATGCCATTACAATATTCGTACCATTATAGAGTGCATACCAAGTATTACTGCTCCATGAAGAAGCGGAATAGCATGTCTGAGAGATTGAGGCGCCTGATTCGAGTCCGCCGATAACAACCATTGTTCCTCCTTGCACATAAAGTTGTTTTCTTTCCTCAGAGTTGGCATCAATGCCGACTTCGGGAGAGGAAGCACCTATAGCATAGACCAGCCCTCCTTTGATATAGCAGTTGCCGTTGGCGTCAAGGCCATCGTTTCCTGTGCTGTAGGCACATACATATCCTCCGCTAATTGTCATATCGCCACCGGAATTGACAGCATCGTCTTCTGCGCAGGCATACACCTGCCCTCCCGTAATGGTGATAGTGCCCTTTGCTTCTATTCCTTCCGGTCCTGAGGAACTATTCATATCTCCTCCTGCTTGCCCGCCGTTACTTCCGGGTCCGCCAGGTTGTCCGCCCCCGCCCGGTCCGGCTGTTGCCACTCTATTAGCAGCTGAAGAAGAAGCCGTTACAGTGATTACACCATCCGACACGAGCAAGTCGCCTTGTGTTTTAATACCTTTACCGACACTATTGATACTGATATTGCCTCCTGATATCTCGATATTACCATAGGCGAGTATGCCTTTGTCTCCTGCCGAACTGACGGCTATATTTCCACCTGTGACAACAATGGAACTGGTGTCGCACTGTATGCCGTCATTAGCAGCAGTCAGTTGTATATCACCGCCATTAATGATAATACCATCGTTGCTATGCAACGCATCTGATACCGAACATGCGAGAGTGAGATTCCCTTCGCGAATACGGACATAATCGTCAGAACAAACGGCATGTTTATAATTGCCGGTTACATTGAGCGAGCCAGTACCTGAGAAAATGAGTTGTCCCTCAGAGAAGATAGTTGCTTTTCGGTCTTCGTCAGAAGAGGCATAGGCAGTGCCGTCAGTCAGTGTATTGTCATTAGCAAGCACCACATAACATGTTTTGTGACACTGATTATTGACAGCAGGTCCGTCGGTGCAGGCAAGCGTCAAGCCATTGAGCGAAAGGAGTAATTTGTAGTCGCTATAGATGGTCAGTTGTCCTACTCCGTTTCCAGAGAGCACATATTCCACATGTTTGGCAGTAGATGTGACAGCTACATACCCGTTAGTATTGGAGATTGTGACTCCCTCCGCACTGCCGGTAACAGTTGCTTCAGCCCCGCTCCATGTGATAGAGATAGTGGTATCCCATGTCTGTTTTTCCACGAAATCGTTTTCATCGTCACCGGTGTTAGTCTCCACCGATGTACTTTCTTCGGGGTCATTGCCCTGACAGGCAGCCATAGTAAACATAAGTGCTACGAGCAAGCAATATACATATTTTTTCAGCATAACAATTGATTTTATCGTCCAGAATAGGTATTTGATGCAGTAAGTGTAGTAGCAGAAGAACTATTGTTATAGACATCATATTTCGAGCCGGCAGTGATACCTTCGGCAGAAATCAGTATAGCCATACCACTTCCGCTACTGCCTCCACCACCCGGTCCTCCTCCACCGGGTCCAGTCGGCATAAACCGCCCTCCGCCCTGTGAAGGTGTAGAATAGTTTGCAGGAATAGTGAAGGAGGCAAGCGTGGTAGATGAGTTAGCCGCCGTCACTTTGAGTATGGTATTGGCAGAGACTGTTCCGTTTGTGCTTAGCACTCCCTGCGAACCTGTGGTGGAAGTAACACTATTGTTGCCGCCTCCCACAGCCAACACATTGCCGCCTGTGATGTACAGATACTTCTGTTCTGCAGCATCCAAGCCACATTCAGGGTCCGCCCCTCCGAATGCCATAACGCTTCCACCTTGTATATACAGATTTCCGTTGGCATCCAGTCCGTCGTTGTTGGTAGCGATGACGGATATTGTTCCTCCTTTTATATACATGTGTGAAGACGAGTTGACGGCATCGTCATAGGAATAAACTGTCACCACACCCCCATTGATGGTCAGGATATTCTTTGTTTCGATACCTTCAGAGCCATCAGCCTGTCCGGTGGTGCTAACGCTGATGCTACCGCCATTGACGGTGATATTGCCGTCCGCTTTAATACCTTTAGGCGAAGATCGTTTGTAGGATGCCGAGTTATTGTTGTTTCCGCCTCCTCCCCACCCACTATTTCCAGAGGAAGATGATGAAGAATAGCGTGTGCCGGTAGTTGTGATGCTGAGGGTTCCACCATTGATAGTGACATCCCCGTCACAACTGATACCCTTTCCTCCACTGCCTGTGCTTTTGAGTGTAAAAGTACCATCACTGACAGTTAGATTGCCTCCCGCTTTGATGCAGGCACAGGCAGAAGTGGTGTCATTAGTACCGGTGACCCCTCCTCCGGATGTGGTGATAGTGATAGTACCACCCGTAACAGTTATGTCACTGTCAGCTTTGAGTCCTTTGGCGGCATTAGCCGTGATAGTAGCGTTGATAGTACCGCCGTATATAACAGCCTGACCATTTTGCTCATCAGTCACATCATCGGTTTTCTCTATCTGAATCCCGTCGTCGCCTGCATTTTGCACTATCAATGTACCACCATTCA
>CAJOPG010000047.1 GCA_905236355.1 Paludibacteraceae bacterium
TTCCACATATTGCCTTTGCTGTCCGGAATAAAACCTTCCTTTCTTCTGTCATCAAGCCATCCCTTACGTACACCCTCCACCATTTCATATACACCGAAGTAAGCAGCCTCACTGTCACCCTCCACTTGTATGTACAGTCTGCAATAAGAAGCACGGGGAGCCGTCCATACACCGAAACGCCGGAACAGGTCGTAGCAGAATACTTCGCGGCAATAGCAAGGGTCGTTGTTGAACCATTTGAGTACTATCCGGTCCATACCGAAAAAACGCTCGCCTGTAGCATATTCGGTAAACTTCAAACCGAAATGTGCATGATGCCAGTCTGCATTGCTCCGTTGGTGCATCTGCCCGCTCGCTCCTTCCGGACGCCGTCGGGAGGTGTTCCCGCGTGGCCGCAACCCTATACTGTCGCGTACATATATGTCACTGCCCTTCTGAAAAGTAAAGCGTGCCGGTACATAGATGCCGTTATTCGGGTTCTCGTCGAAGTTTCGGAGATACTGGTTCCAGTTGCCTTCTGTTATGGTGATTGTTATCTGGGGTACAGACGCAAGGTCAAACAGATAGACTAAGTCACGCTTCTGGTCGGGCGTGCGGTTGTCAGGCTGACCCGGCTCAACCTCGTCATCATCCTTATCATCTTCATCATCGGGGTCTGTTTCCGTCTGGTCCTGTTCCTGTGGGTCTGTGGGGGTTACAAACATAGGCGAACAACCTGCACCCCAAAACGCCATACTCAGCAAGATTATGTAATACCGTTTTTTCATTGTGTGTCGGATTCATGGTTATCTATGGAGTAATTATATATTGTATCTGCTTGAAATGATAGTATTGCCGCTCACCATTCTCTTTTTCTAATAGAATTCTCCCGTCGTCCAGTACATCCCGTATCGCTGCCCTGAAACTGTCCGACTCCTCTTTTCTTCCGATGGATACCGGATTTATGGAGGGCTTTAGTTCTCTATATAGGTGTAATCCTTGCCCTCGGTACAAAAACGACATATATTGTTCTTTCAGCAGAAGTGGTTCCGATAGAAGTTTGGGAAGGTTCTCCCAAGTTTGCAAGATTTCATCTAATAGTATCTCCTTGTCAAAATCTTCTCCTGCTATTCTTTTTAGAGAAATCGGATTGGGGATGTCCTCTCTGAACTCTGTTTGATTGACATTGATTCCGATACCGACAACTGACCTCCCGATTTGGTTGCCGGCAAGTAGGTTTTCTATCAAAATGCCCCCTAATTTCCTGTCCCCGTAGTAAATATCGTTAGGCCATTTGATGCACACTTTTGTAATATATTTCCTTAGTGTTTCAACGATGGATACTGATACCGCCATCGAAAGACGGAATTGTTGTGACACTAATAGGCCGTTAGGTATAAAGAGAGTGGAGAATAGCAGGTTCTTTCCCGGCTCGCTATCCCATGTATTGCCTTGTTGTCCGCGTCCTGCCGTTTGATAGAAGGTATATAGGGTGAAACCATCGGGAAGCCGGGTTGTAGCAGCCATTTCTTTCAAACGGTTGTTGGTGCTGTCAAGTTGCTCAATGTACAATTTGTCGGACATAGGCGAGAATCTTGAGATACGGCCGGCAAAACTAAAATAATGACAACTGGTCATCCTTCTCCTCGTTCTCTGCATTGTCGGCAGGTAGCGAATCTTCAGGAATAGGGGCACTGATTGTCATAGGAACATCATCAAAGGTTTTAGACATTTCTTCCTGCATTTCTTGCTGTGATTCTTCTTGAAGTTCCGCATGGAGTTCTGCTTCTTCTTGCAATGCAACATCTTCCTCAACATCTTCCTCAATGACTTCCGATTCTTCCGGCTCAGGTGTGATGTCTTCCAATGATTGCACAGGATAAGTGGTTAGACGCTTGCCTTTTGCAGAGGCTCCCTTAATACCGATGAAATCTGCCATTACAACCTCCATATCTCCCTTGTTTTCATCGGCAAAACGGATGTTGAAAACGGCATCTTCTCTATCTGAAAGCAATATCATTTTAGAGTCGGAATTGTCACCCAATAAGTTCTGCGGCTTGGCAAGAGCGTTCAGTTGGAACCGCTTGGCATAATAGTAGCCTTGCTCGGCATCCCACAATGCAAGCGACCATGTCTTGCCGCTGTCATATTTCTCTATTCTGTGGATATTGTCATCGAAATGGGCGGTCAGTTCAAAGGTGGTGGTGTAATAGTCGCCGTTGGTGGTGATGACCAGTATGCGGTCTTCCGATTGGAATTCTCCTAAATAGTCGCCCATTCCATCATAGTTGATGCGCAGCACATCAGGATCAAACCATACTTTTCTGCCGCCCAAAGTGGAAGCCCCCTTTTGTTTCAGAGTGATACTTTTTATTTTGAACTTTGTCAGCAGATTGCCTCTGCTTGCTTTCCCCTTTACACCCAATTCGCTCAAGTCTTTCAGTACTTCCAGTTTTTTTAGGTGCAGTGCAGGCTCCAGTGCTACGCGTATCACCTCTGCTTCTCCGTTGGGGTTGGCGGTGAAATACATCACCTTGCTACCCGTTTTGCCCATGGTCAGATCATATTCTTTGTCACGCGCCAGACCTGTTGCCGCGAAGCGTTTCATATAGTACGGGCCGTTTTTACCGTCTCTATATACCACATTGTATATAGTTCGCTCGTCGTTTTTCTTGAATACGGCTATATGGATAATATTCGTGCCAACAAAGGCTTTTTCTGCCACCTTTACTATTTTATATTTGCCGTCACGGTAGAACAAAATGATATCATCTATATCAGAACAGTCAAAGAGATATTCGTTTTTCTTCAGTCCTGTTCCTATAAAGCCTTCTTCACGATTGATGTATAGTTTTTCGTTGCGCTCCACCACGGCCTTTACATTGATGCCGGCGAAGTTCCGAACTTCTGTCCTCCGCGGATATTTATCACCATATTTGGCCTTCAGACTTTCAAACCAACTGATGGTGAAGTCGGTCAGATGTGCCAGATTGTTTTTGACCTCTTTCAGTTTGTCGTTCAGTGCCTTTAATTGCTCGTCAGCCTTTTTGGAGTCGAACTTGGTGATGCGCACCATTTTGATGTCAAGCAACTTGCGTATGTCGTCTTCTTTTACTTCTCTTATAAGCTTGGCTTTGAATGGTTCCAGTGCTTTGTCAATGAAGGCGATGGCCTTTTCGGGCGAGGTAGCGTCCTCAAATTGTTTCTCCTTATAGATGCGGTTTTCGATGAATATCTTTTCTAATGAGGTATAGAAATATTGCTCTTCCAATTCTCCTTTTCGTATCTCCAATTCCCATTTCAGGAGGTCGCGCGTATGGTCAGTGCTAATTTTCAGGAGGTTGCTTACATTAGTGAAGATTGGTTTTTTGTCTTGTATCACACAGCAGTTGGGCGAAACGCTTACTTCACAGTCAGTAAAAGCATATAGTGCGTCTATCGTTTTGTCTGATGATGCGCCGGGTGCTAATTGCACCACTATTTCGGCTTCTGCTGCTGTTGCATCATCCACTTTCCGTATCTTTATCTTTCCTTTCTGGTTGGCGCGCAGGATGGTTTCTATGATGCTTGTAGAGGTTGTCCCGTAAGGAATTTCCGTAATTATCAGCGTTTTGTTATCGGCCGATTTGGTTATTTTGGAGCGTATCTTCACTATTCCGCCGCGCTCTCCGTCATTATAGCGGCTCACATCTATCGAGCCACCGGTAGGAAAATCAGGAAATAGTTGGAAGGGCTCGTTTCTCAAGTAGGCAAGCGAGGCATCGCATAGTTCACAGAAGTTGTGTGGCAGTATCTTTGAGTTCAGACCAACCGCAATGCCTTCTACACCTTGTGCCAATAGCAGTGGAAACTTTACAGGCAGGTTGATAGGTTCCTTGTTTCTGCCGTCGTAAGACAACATCCAATGTGTTGTTTTGGCGTTGAAGACAGTTTCCAATGCGAACTTTGTCAGTCTGGCTTCAATGTAACGCGGGGCGGCGGCACCGTCACCTGTCAGAATGTTTCCCCAGTTTCCTTGGCAGTCAATCAGCAGGTCTTTTTGTCCCAATTGTACTAACGCATCACCGATACTTGCATCACCATGGGGGTGGTATTGCATCGTCTGACCTATAATGTTAGCCACCTTTGTAAAACGACCGTCATCCACATTCTTCATTGCATGCAGTATTCTGCGTTGTACAGGCTTTAGCCCGTCGTAGATATCAGGCACGGCACGCTCCAGTATCACATAGGATGCATAGTCAAGAAACCAGTCTTGATACATGCCTGTCAGATGATACTTTACAGAATCGCTGAACACGCCTTTTGCTTTCGGTAGTTCTTGTTCCTGTGTAGCGGGTTCGGATGGGTTTATGGTCAGATCTTCCTCCATAGTTGCACTTGCAGTTGATTAGTGAAATTCTCACACACGACAAAGACGCGTGAAAGCGCGCCTTATGTCGCAACGATGATAATAAATCCTGAATGTCAGGATGCTTAAAGTTGTACAAGGGCTATTCTACATAGCGGTTTGTTACAATAAATCCAATGATGCCTATCACTTCAAGTACAAGCGATGTCACCAACAGCCAGTTTTCCGGCAGCCAATGATAGCAAACAAGGCATATAGCCCCAATCAGTACAAGAATAGCACCTAAATACTTCAAAAAGGTTTTCATATCTAAATATATCTAATAATGATTTTTGTGTGATTTTGTCTATAGTTTTTCTCCGAATGCGAGGTCACCGGCATCTCCCAACCCCGGTACTATATATTTATGCTCGTTTAGAACCGGATCTATGGCAGCTACATAGAGAATCACATCTTCCGGCAGTATGCCATTCAAGTAGTTAATTGCCTGAGCTGTGCCTAATACGGATGCCAAATACACTTTTTGTGGAGAACCATTGGCAAGCAACGCTTTGTAAGCTACCTCCATTGAACTGCCTGTGGCGAGCATAGGGTCTGTGATAATAAGCGTTTTCCCATCTAATGATGGTGAGGCGATGTATTCAGTATGAATTGTAAATTCTGTTTCACTCTGATATTGGCGATAGGCACTTATAAATGCATTCTCGGCTTTATCGAAATAATTCAGGAAACCTTGATGTAGCGGGAGTCCTGCACGCAGGATGGTAGCAATCACTATTGAATCTGCTATTGTATTTACCTGTGCATCGGCAAGCGGAGTCTGCACTGTCTCTGTTCTGAAGGAAAGTGTCTTGGATATTTCGTAGGCAGTTATTTCTCCGATTCTCTCTATATTACGGCGGAAGCGCATAGCATCACGCTGCAATTCTATTGAGCGCAGTTCCTTCATGTACTGCCCCAACAGACTGTTTTGCTCGGATAAATGGATGACTTTCATATTTTTATTCTGCTATTTCCGTTGTGGTTTCTACAATTGTTTCAGCAGCCTTTTCTGCAGCCGGTTCGGGTTCTACTGCCGGTGTTTCTGCAGGAGCGATAGCCTCTTCTGTTTGTTCAACAGCTTCTTTTTTAACCTCTTCTTTTGCCAATTTAGCTTCAGCCTCAGCTCTTTCAGCCGCAGCCTTGGTTTCTGCTTTTGCATTGGCGGCTTCTGCTTTGATTTGTGCTTTTACACTCTTAATCTCATTTTGCACTTCTGAAACTTGTTGTTTGTTTTTGACAACCATTATTTTCAGTTTGCTTTCCTTGTCTTTGATTTGGAAGTTATATTCCTCAAGATCGATCATGTCGTTCTTTAGTTTTTCTTGTTCGTTCTTCAAATCATTTTGGCGTTGGTTCAATTCTTTTTCTTCTTTTTCGATACGAATCAGACGCTCGTCAAGTAGTTTGCTACGTTCCGCAAGGGTCTCTGTATTCAAATTCGGGTCTTTCTTTAAGGCTTTGCGTTCTTTTTCTGTATTCTTGCGTTCTGCGGCATAGTTTTTTTGCTGGGATTTGTATTCTTTTGCTTGAGAATCCAATTGTTTTTTGCGATTTTTGTTGATGCCAGCTAAATTTTTATAAGTGGTCTGTTCGGTTTTCAGCCGCGACTGCTCTGTAGAGAGTTTGTCTTTGTCGGTTTTAACATGGCGTTGTAATTCATTCAATTCGAGCAGATAGAAATCTTTGTTTCGGACGGAGTCGCGCAGTTCCGACAAGTTGAATTCTACTAACTCGGCCTCTATGGGGGCTACTGTTCGTTTCTGAGCATAGGTGCTTACTACTGCTACAATAACCAGTGCAAATACAAATGTTTTTTTCATGATGTGTTTCTTATTGTTTATATGAAATTAACTAAAAATTTCGATTACTTTTCTGCTATATGTTTTTGATACAGGCAACAACCGCAGTCCTTCCTTTCCAAAATCAAGTTGCAGACCTTCTTTGCTTCGAGACAGCACTTTTACTTTATCCAGATTGACTATATAGGATCTGTGGCAGCGAACCATATTCCGCCGGTTTAAGCTGTCTTCTATTTGTTTTAGAGAATTACGGAGCATATATCTGCTGAGTGCTTGTTTTTCGTTGTTTGAATAGTAAATAGTTGCATAGTTGTCAGCGGATTCTATATAGTAAATACTCTCTGCCCGTAATGAAAGTTTCACATCTCCTTTTTCGTCTTTGAAACAGACAATAGTATTATCTTCTTCCTCTTTTTCTTGGCTTGGGCTGTTGTTTCCCAACTCTTTCAAACGTTTTGTTTTATCTTCCAAGATGAAGGCTAAAGTGGCAACGGTATAGGGTATGAGCAAGATGAAGAAAGTGTCAATCATTGCTTCTCTAAACAAGTCCAGAAAATTCAACTCTCTATGGAGTACAATTATAGGGAAGAGACTATAAGTGAATGACATGGCAAAAATTTCCACCAGAATCCATACGCCATATTCCCAATAGGCTATCCGGTGTTTTTTTGCATAGAGATACATAAATGTTCTGCTTGCAGTGATGATGGCCATTGCTACCAGTACGGCCAGTGTGGCAAATCCAATAAATATCCACTCACGATCAGTCCAGGACCGAGAACCAAACGGTTGGTAGATTAGGATGAACAATTCGGCAAACAAAGCGGTGCCGCAAATTGTCCAAATCACACTTTCTTTTGAAGTCAGATATTTAGGTATATAATTATTCATAATAATCAGCCTGCAAAGATACATATAATTATTTGAATAACAAAAATGAAAAAATGAGTCAATAAAGTTTCTTGCAAGTTATTTTATCCGCCTATTTCTGTTTTTCATGGAGAATATGGTTGGAATATGAATAGGACGATTTTCCCAATGTTGCAGATGATACAGACGGGAAGCGCATATATCTGTTTGATTGTTTTGTGGATAGTATAAAAACAATTTTTCAAGTTGTGGTCAGTTGCCTATTCTGATAATTTGTTATGTAGGAAAGGTTATACAAATGTGCCAAATTAGGGGTTACTGATAGGTGTTTGACAGTCTGTGAGTGTCTTGTCATGTGTTTGCTGTATAACAAGGTTGTTTTTTGTATGTTTGTGCGACGGAATATTTTTCATTTTTGCTTTTTAATTATAATCCGTATCTTTGCACCATTAAATCAAACGTTGTTATGAAAAAACTATTTATCTTATCAGCAATGGCTATTACAATCATGGCATGCAACAAGCAAAATCCGCTCCTTGTATCGGAAGAGACTCCTTATGGTGTTCCTGCCTTTGACAAAATTCGTGTTGAACACTACGAACCGGCTTTCAAAGAGGCGGTGCGTGAGTATCAGGCAGAGATTGATGCTATCGTTAACAACGAAGAAGAGCCGTCTTTTGAGAACACCATTGTAGCCCTTGACCGTTCAGGCAGTCTGCTCAGCAAAGTGGAGGGTGTGTTTTTTAATGTATTGGAAGCGGACGGCAACGACAAGATGGATGCAGTGGCGGAGGTTGTAACGCCGATGGTTACTGAACTTTCTGACAATATATTGCTGAATGAGGCGCTTTTCGGTCGCATAAAGGAGGTATATGACAAACGGGAGTCGCTTGATCTTGACAGCGAACAAATGCGTTTGTTGACAGAGACCTACAAGAGTTTTGCAAACAACGGGGCAAATCTGAATGAAAATGATAAAGCGAGGTTGAAAGCAATCAATCAAGAGTTGTCGTTGTTATCACTTCGTTTTGGAAATAATGTGGTGGCCGAGACTAATAGTATACAGCGTTTTGTTACGGATGAATCCGAGTTGTCGGGACTACCCGAAGGGGCAAAAACGGCTGCGGCAGAAGAGGCTGCTGCGGCAGGGCATCCCGGTGAATGGTTGTTTACTCCCAAACGTACAAGTTTCACTCCAGTATTGCAATATTGCGACAATCGGGATTTGCGTCGCCAATTGCTCACCGATTATACCATTCGTGGTAACCGTGATAATGAGAATGACAACAAAGAAGTTATTCGTCGGACGATGCAACTCCGTATTGAAAAGGCGCAGCTTCTCGGTTATGAATGTCCTGCCGACTATATTTTGAATGACTGCATGGCAAAGGACTCAAAGACCGTGAACGAATTTCTTCAGTCTGTGTGGGCACCATCTCTTTCAGCAGCCAAGCATGAAGCCGCAGAACTGCAGAAACTTCTTGAAGAAGATTTGCCGGGAGAAAAACTTCAACCATGGGATTGGTGGTACTACGCCGAGAAACTTCGCAAACGGAAGTATGACCTGAATGAGGAACAACTGAAACCTTATTTTGAACTTTCCAATGTGCGTCGCGGTGTGTTTGCCCTTGCCGGCAAACTATACGGACTTCGGTTTGAACCTTTGCAAGATATGCCGGTATATAACAAAGAGGTGGAAGTGTTCAAAGTGGTTGATGAAAGCGACAATCTGATAGGAATTCTCTATACTGATTATTTTCCTCGTGCCGGCAAACGTCCCGGTGCATGGATGAACAATATATGTCCTCAATATATCGATGAAAACGGGATAGACCATCGACCTGTTATTATCAATGTCGGCAATTTTAACAAGCCCACAAAAGATAATCCGTCGTTGTTGTCGATGGATGATGTGGAAACGCTCTTTCATGAATTTGGTCATGCGTTGCATGGGCTTCTTTCCCGTTCGCACTATCAAACGCTTTCCGGTACCAATGTGCCGCGCGACTTTGTGGAGATGCCGTCACAGTTTATGGAGAACTACTGCTATCAGCCCGATATTATGCGTACCTATGCGTTTCATTATCAAACAGGAGAACTGATTCCCGATTCTTTGATAGAAAAAATTAATGCAGCAGGCAAATTTAATCAGGGTTTTGTGGAAACTGAACTATTGTCGGCTTCTATATTAGATATGGATTATCATTGTCTTACCTCTGCTGACAATCTTGATGTGAACCAATTTGAGGCGGAATCGATGCAGAGAATGTCGATGATACCGGAGATTATTGTTCGTTATCGTTCCACTTTCTACAATCATATTTTCACTACGGGCTACGAGGCCGGTTATTATAGTTATACATGGTCGGCAGTATTGGATAGTGATGCTTTTGCGGCCTTTGCGGAAACGGGGGATATTACCTCTCCCGAAGTTGCGGCGCGTTTCAGACATCTGTTAGAGCAGGGTGGTACTCGTGACGCACAAGAGTTATGGAATGAATTCCGCGGACGCCCCGCCAATCCGCAGTTTCTTTTGCGCAAAAAAGGTTTTATCCAATAAAAATGTATTGCATTGAAAGAGTTTTTCCGGCAAATAGGTAACCTGAATTGGATAGCGGCAATATTGTTGTCGCTACTTGCTTTGGCGATGTGGGTTCCTGATTTCATTGGAGAAAGTGTTGGTGGCACTTTACCCACAATAAGTACGTTGGTCCTTAGTTTGTGTAATGGTTTGGTGCTGATGGTAGTGGTTTATTATTCGGGGGTCAGCCGTACTCTTTCCGGAACTCCGGTATTCTTGTATCTGTTGTTGACAGGCAGTCAGCCAATAATGCATACCTGCTGGAAGATTCAGATAGTTTTATTGCTTTGTTTGTTGGCATTATTGCTTGTTTTTTCCGTTTATCATCGCAATAATGCCGTGCATGAATCTTTTTTATGTGCTATTCTTTTGTCTTTTGCCGGTCTGCTTTTGCCGGATATTATTATTCTTATTCCTTTTGCTTGGTTTGCTTTCATGTGGCAGCGCGCTTTTTCGTCTAAGGTATGGTTTGCAAGTCTTGTCGGCATTTTTACAGTCGGGCTATATACTACTCTTGTATGGTGGATAGGATGGATAGATATCTGTCCGCCGAGTGCTTTGATAGAACGGGATGTTTTGACATTGTTGCCATTGAATACTGGTGCTGCTTACTTGCTTTTGGCGTTTCTTGGAACCGTTTTTATGCTGACAGCCTTTTATCGTTTCCGCCGTGCAAATTCCACCATGCAGTCGTATGTGGTGCTTAATGCTGTCCCCTTTGTGATATTTTCCATTCTTATGTTTTTCCCGTTATCGGATTTTCCTTCCACTTTCATATTAGCGGCGGCAGGTTATAGTGCTCTTGCTTCTAAGGTTTTTATTACACAATCGTCTGTATTCATCGGTATTTTGTTTCTTCTTAATATAATAGCTTGGCCTATAGTATATCTATTACAACTATTTATCTTTTGACGCCTTATTGAGACAATTCACAATCAAACATTAACATTGGGTATTGCCCCTGTCGGGAAACTTCTTCGGCAATATGCTTTCCCTGCCATCATAGCGATGACAGCCTCGTCGTTGTATAATATTGTCGATTCTGTATTTATTGGTCATGGTGTAGGAACATTGGCACTTTCGGGGCTGACTATAGCCAAACCTTTCATGGATATATGTGCCGCTTTTGGCAGTCTGGTTGGCGTAGGCGCCAGTACCTTGGTGGCCATCAAATTGGGTCAACGTGATTATGAATCGGCGCAGCGGGTGTTGGGGAATGTGATTGTTCTCAATATATTGCTCAGTGCCATTGTTACTGCCGTGGGTCTTATTTGGCTTGACCCTATTCTTCATTTGTTTGGTGCAAGCGATGAGAGTATTGTGTATGCCCATGATTATATGGTGCCTATTCTGGTTGGGAATGTGCTCACACATATTTATTTTGGTTTGAACAATGTGTTGCGGTCATCGGGTCATCCTACAGCTTCAATGGTTGCTACGATAGTGGCAGTTGTTGCCAATATCATTCTTGACCCGATATTTATTTTTGTTCTGCATCTGGGTGTTCGCGGAGCAGCATTGGCTACAATGATTTCACAGGCAATAGCCGTCATGTGGCAGTTTACTATATTTTGCAATCCTCAAGAGTTGTTGCACTTTACACATAAGATATGGCGGTTAGACCGTCGTATTGTTATCGACTCTTTGGCTATAGGCCTGTCTCCTTTTTTAATGAATCTGGCGCATAGCGTAGTGGTTATTATTCTGAACAACCAGCTAAAGGCGTATGGAGGCGATATGGCCATAGCCGCTTATGGTGTTATCAACCGCGTGACTTTTGTGTTTGCGATGATAGTAATGGGACTAAATCAGGGGATGCAGCCTATAGCGGGATATAACTATGGTGCCAAGAAGTACGACAGAATGTTGCAGGTGTTCCGCCTGACGGCCTTATGGGCAACGGCCGTTACCACACTTGTCTTTTTGTTAGGAGAGATTATGCCGGAATATACTATTCGTATGTTTACGCATGACTTGTCGCTTATAGAATTGTCGGTTCCTGCCATGCGCATTGTGCTCTGTGTATTCTTCTGCACCGGTTTTCAAATGGTGACCGGCAATTTCTTTACCAGTATAGGTATGGCGGGCAAAGCCATCTTTCTCAGTTTGACCCGTCAGGTGCTCTACCTTATTCCTTTAGCGCTGTCTTTACCTTTGCTCTGGGGGCTAAATGGAGTGTGGGCATCGCTACCTGTTTCTGACTTTATTTCAGCCCTCACTGCCGCTATAATGCTTTGGGTACAAGTGCACAAGTTTAGGCAGATGCACATAGAGGAATCTGCTAAGGTGGGAGATTGGGCGGAATAGTCGGGTGCAGGTTATTCTTCAGAGAAGTGAACCAATACGCGCCGATAAGAATTGAATATCTTTGATTTTGAGACGAACCCGAGGTAATGTTTGTCCTTATCCACAACTGGCAGATTCCAGGCACCTGTATCTTCAAAGATTTCCATTACTTGTTCCATTGACATATCAAACTCTAAGATGGCAGGCGGGGAGGTCATTAGTTGTGACACAGTGAAGCGGTTGTATAATCGCGGTTGAAACATAATGTTTCTTACTTCGTCTAATAGCAGGACTCCCATTAACTTGCCCTCGTGCGAGATAACGGGGAAGATATTCCGATTACTTTCAGATATAACCTTTACCAACTCTCCCAGTGTCATTTCGGGATAGAGAGTGCGCAAGTCGTTTTCCAACACATTTTCCATGTGCAAGAGTGTAAGCACGGAACGGTCTTTGTTGTGAGTGAGGAGTTCTCCTTTTTTCGCCAATCGCATGGCATAGAGGGAATGGGGTTCAAAAAGGACGATGGTCATATAGGATAAGACACTCACAATCATCAACGGCATAAAAAGATGATAGCCTCCGGTCAGTTCAGCAATAAGAAACATGCCGGTAAGAGGAGCATGCATCACACCGGACATCAATCCTGCCATTCCTACCAATGCAAAGTTGTCTTCGGGCAATTCTATTCCGGTGAGATTAAGCAGGCGTGCCATTAGAAAACCGGTGATGCAACCGATGAACAAAGAGGGTGCAAAAATACCTCCCACACCTCCGCCGCCGTTGGTCGCAACGGCGGCTACAATTTTCAGGAGTATGGTTAGTAGCAGAAACACTATCAGCACCCATGTTTCATTGCCCAATGCTTTTATCGGACTATTCTCTAATGTCAGCTCGGCATGCCCGTTCAGCAATTGAGTGATAATGTCGTATCCTTCACCGAACAAAGGCGGAAACAGATAGACAAGTACTGACAACGACAAACCGCCTATCACTATCTTCCACCAGAACGAACGAATCTTCTTAAAACGTGTTTCCAGAAAGTTCATCCCGCGTGTGAAATAGAGTGACATAAATCCACATACTATACCTAACAGCAGATACCACGGCAAGCGCTCTAATTCGAAAGGTTCGTTGCGAAGAAGCGTGAACATGGGGGTGTCACCTGAGAACAGGTAAGTAAAGGCGGTGGCGGTAATGGATGATATCATTAGAGGAGAGATGTTGGCCATTGTCATATCAAACATGAGCACCTCCAAGGTAAAGACTAACCCTGCTATTGGTGCCTTAAAAATGCCGCCAATAGCCCCTGCTGCCCCGCAGGCAATCATCAGCATCATGGTCTTTTGGTCTAATCTGAACAAACGTGCCAAATTGCTTCCTATGGCTGCTCCGGTAAGTACGATAGGAGCTTCTGCACCCACAGAACCGCCGAAGCCGATAGTGAGCGACGACCCTACAATACTGCTCCAGATATTATGTGGTTTGATAATGCTTTTGCGCTGAGAAATGGCATAGAGAATTTTGGTTATACCATGTGATATATCGTCTTTTACAACAAACTTGACGAACATTGCCGAGAGAGCTATTCCCATCATCGGGCAGATAAGAAGCCAATAGGAGTGACCTGTTTCCGCCACGGCTGCATGCACCCAATAACTTATCCAGTGTATTAGGGTTTTTAGAAGCCATGCCGCCACTGAGGTGAAAAAGCCTACAAAAAAAGAAAGCAACAGCACAAAATGCCGCTCTTTGATATGAGCTTCACGCCATACTATTATTTTATCTAAAACCGATGTTTTCATTCTGTACTTCGAAAAGTTCTATTGTCCCTTTCCATCCACGAGTACAGCGATGGTATAAAGCAATATTTTTATGTCCAGGCGGAGAGACATGTTCTCCATATACACAATATCGTAGTTGAGACGCTGAATCATTTTGTCAATGGTATCTGTGTAGCCGACTTTAATAGGTCCCCATGATGTGAGACCGGGACGTATTTTATAAAGCAAGCAGTAGTAAGGAGCCTGTTGTACTATTTGGTTGATATAGTATTGTCGTTCAGGTCGTGGACCCACCAATGACATATCACCCCGTAGTACATTCCAAAACTGCGGAAGTTCATCAATTCGATATTTGCGCAACCAACGGCCTACGCGGGTAACTCTTGGGTCATCTGTACGAGTAAGCTGAGGGTTGTTGGGTTCTGCATCAGCAATCATTGTGCGAAATTTGAGTATCTCAAAAGGTCTTCCATGCAGGCCAATGCGCTCTTGCCGGTATATTACTTCCCCTTTGCTGCTGCAGCGTATCAAAATAGCAATCAGAAGAAACAACGGAGATAACAACAACAAACTCACTGCAGCAACAACTATATCGCATGCTCGTTTAATACTCAGACCTGTATCACTCATTTTGTGTTCTGTAATGCAAACCAAAGGTGCCCCTTGTAATGTCTGTATCCTGGCTGCACCGGTTAGCATGTCATAGACACGCGCAGGAAAATATATTTCTACATGATAGGGATATACCTTGCTGATGATGGAATAAAGATGTTCGTCAGAACCATGTGCCGCTACCACCACTTCGCTCAGTTCATAGTCACGTTGTAATTGGGGAAATTTGTCTAACTCGTCTTCACTGATCACAACAGCCACATTTTTATCAGTTAGAACTTTGCTCAGTTCTGCCGCAGATTTTTTATTTCCGATAACACCCACATTAAAGCGATATTTTCCTTTCTTAATCAGTCGCCGGACGGTAAGGCTTACGGATAGGCGAACCAGATAAGGAATTGAGAATTGCAGCGCCCACAACACGAAAAACGATACATAGTAGCACTGATAGTTCTCCACAGGGTCGTCTATCACAATGAGGAAGAAAGCCACAATGGTTATCAGCAAAGAAGAGAAAAATGTCAGCAAGAATTCCTGCGCCAACGAATGGCGGAAGGGGCGCAAATAATAGCCGGAAAGCCAATAGACGATGAGACACCCAATAGGGTAGAGAAGCAAGGCACGATAGAAACTGAAGACAGGTACCAATACTGTGTCCACGCTAAAAATACGCTCGTCATATATTACCCATCGGAAAATAAGGAAACTAACCCACACCAGTACTGCAGCCAACAAATCAAACAAAAGATACATCAGTTGCTGTTTCCTGTGTTGAGTTAGCCCGTATTTCTTCTTCTCCGTATTTATCATTTCTTAGCGTATTACTTTTATCAATCCTCCCTTGCCTAATTTGATAATATGAGAGGGTGTATGTTCTGTTTCTTCATATTGACGATACCTGACGATATAGTCCACGCCTTGCTTCACCGCGTCGCTTATCTCTCTGAAACTGCGGGCGGTAGGTTCTCCGCTCAAATTAGCAGAAGTACTCACTATCGGACGATGCAATCGCTCACACAATGCTTTACTGAAAGGTTCGGTGGTGATGCGTATTCCCACAGTGCCGTCTTCTGCCAACAAAGAGGGGGCTATATTTTTTGCATCAGGATAGATAATGGTGAGCGGATGAGTGGTCATCTGAATGAGGTCGTATGCCAAGGGCGGCACCTCATCCATATAACCTTGCAGTTTGCCCGTCGCATCAAGCAGACAAAGCATAGCCTTGCTGTCTGCACGCTGCTTGAGAGCAAAAACCTTCCGCACGGCATCTTCGTTGGTGGCATCACAACCTATCCCCCACACCGTATCAGTAGGATAAAGAATAATGCCTCCCTCCTCAAGCACTTTTAGCGCAGTTAGTAGATCTTCTTTCTCGTAACGCTTTGCTAAAGGAGTTTCTTCGCTGTTATCTTTATTTAAAATCTCTTTCATCTTCTTTCGAGTGCAAAGATACGGATTATAATTAAGAATTAAAAATGGAAAATGGAATAACTAAGGTAACCACATCAAAAAGAATACATGTATAATTCGTTAGAAATCAATCTTGGTATGGGGGTGATTCTAAACCTATATTGCACCTGAATGATGACTATCAGACACTTACTGACACTTCACAAGTGTTATCTTGTCCTCTCGCTTTAAGGAGGTATATAGGATTGTATTTTCTCCTGTTTTTTAGGGAGGGGGGAGTTTCCCTGTGAGTTGGGGGCTTTAATATAATGATGTCGTTGTTTGTGGGGAAAAAGCGAAATATTGTCAAGTCGGATATTTTGTTTAATTTTGCGCTGTATAAGTGAGGAGATTATGCAGAACTGAATTTTAGGTTGTAAAAAATCAAAGTTAAAATAGCAGTTATGACAAAACAGGAAAAATACGAGCAAGTGTTGCCACAGATAAAAGCGGTGATAGAAGGAGAAAACGATACCGTTGCCAACATGGCTAATGTAGCCGCTATTTTGCATGGGACTTTCGGATTTTGGTGGACGGGTTTCTATCTCGTAAAAGAAAATGAACTTGTGTTGGCGCCTTTTCAAGGACCTGTAGCATGCACTCGCATACAAAAAGGCAGGGGTGTATGTGGAACGGCATTGGAACAAAAGAAAACTATCATTGTGGAGAATGTGCATAAGTTTGCAGGGCATATAGCCTGCTCCTCAGAATCAAATAGTGAGATTGTAGTGCCAATTATGAAAAAGGAAGAGGTAAAAGGTGTGATAGATATTGACAGCAGAGAGTTTGGTACTTTTGATGAAAACGACAAACTTTATTTAGAGAGAGTAGCCGGACTGTTGGCAATTAGTTTGTAACAAAGGGAGAAAAAGAGGCGTAGTTAGTGCGGAATTCTCTATAATGATTACGACAACACCATATCTTTATAACGATTATCTTTTAGCCAGTCTAATTATGCATGGAGTGTCCTTCAATATGGCTCCTCAAGAGCAAGATGATACCCGATTATTGTATGGATATCACCCTGCTTCCAAAGGATGAAACTGCTGACAGAAGAGATAGAACAATCTGTTGTCTTCTACTCCGTACTGAATTTGCTGAATGTGGAAAATACTTGTTTGAAAAAGACTGAAAGTAAATAACGGCAGCATTGTCAGAAACGGTAAGCCACACCGGTGAGAAAATTGATTCCTTGTGACTGATAGGAATAATAAACATCGGTCTTCCAATTGATGAAATTGTTGAGTTGGAAGAAAGCAGAGAGCCATTTGTTGATGTTGTATTGTACTCCAAGGTTGAGGTCAATAACCGGTCTGAGTTTCACTACATTCGTCGCGGCGGCGTCCTGCAAGGCATAGTGACCGCCACTAAAGTTGTTGTCGGAATAGAGCGACCATTTGCTGTCAATTTTGGCATCAACACGGAAATTGACTCCCCAACCCGGACGGTCAAGAATATTGCCTTTGGCAAGACCGATGCTATAGTAGGTGTCATCGCTCATTTTCCATATATTATAGAATCCGTTAAGAGAGATGTTGACAATGTCCTGATAGTGGTAGTTGAACTTTGCGCCAATCGTCCAATGCTGGTGGGCATTGGAGATTAGGGAGAAATAGCCATTGCTGTCAGGCCGATAGAATACATCATACATGCTATAGTTATAAGCGGCATAAATATCAAGAAGCAGATTGTTCTGTGGCCGTATTTTGAATCCGAGTTGCGCATTGATAGGAGTATAAGTGCGATTTTTACGGGTGGCTATTTCATTCTCGGGGTGGAGATAGCGTAGAAAACCGAAGTGCTCACGCACGCTGCTTGTAGCATAATTGCCTGTTGCACCGCCGTATAGTGCCAGCCAATCAGGAGTGAGTTTTGCCTCAAAATAAACATTGGGAGACGGAAGAAATAAACGCCCTTTCCCTATGCAGAAGTCCAAGTTGACACCCACATGAATAAAGAAACGCTTGGAGGTGTAGGCATAATAGGGCTCTACTTTGATGGCATGATAATCGGTGGAGTCAAGCGAAGTATAGAAATTCTCAGGATTCATGCCTGCGATGGTTGCTGAATCGGCGGAATATAAATGATTCTGTACAAGAATATTGCCTCCTGCTGCATGTTTTGTACCCTGCCATCCTAAATGGGCCTTTGTGTTGATGATATGCTCTATGTTGTTTGCATCCATGATAAATGCCTCATAACCGGTCTGCACAAGATACTGGAAGGGTTCCCCCTGACGCGAGCGAACTCCCACTTTCGTCAGCACTTCCCATTGTGATTGCTTGTCAGAGGCTTGGAAATCTTTATAATGATTAAGCCCGAGAGTACTGAAATCACCGGTCATCTTCACAGAGTCAGTATAGGTGAAATATCTACCATAGCGAGTGAAGAATATATTTTGTGCGTCAACACCAAAAAATACTTCTGCTTGTTGAAAAGCTTTGGCAAAATCGAATCCTGCACTGGAAGTGGCCATGGTTTTTCTCCCCCATTGACCAAGATGATGCACTCCGATATTGAACTGTGTGTTTTTTCTCTCGGCAATGCTGTAGTTGAAGTTAAACAGTGTGGCACTATGTCCCACTCCTGCACGCAAGTAGCCGTGCATAGGGTTGGGTTGAGAAAACGAAGTGCGTGTATAGTCTAATGGAATCTGACTATTGCTTTCCACATCTTTCATAGGTGAAGAGTAGGTGGAGTAATTGACAGAGGCAGGAGTGCCCGCCGGTTCAGATACCGAAGGTTGAATACTTATCTTGTCGGAGTTCTCTATGGTAGGTTGATAGTCGCGCTCCACCGTAACGGTACGGTCTATTTCGTCTTGCGCCCAAATGGGGGCATAGTACAATAATGCAAATGATACAATATAGATATACTTATTCTTCATCTTCATCGGGGATATTAACGGTTTCCTGTTCTCTGTCTTCTATCAGTTGAAGCTTTTCCTTTAGTTCAGCATGAATGCCGTCTTCTTTGTTGCGATAGTTGTTCTGAAGACTGAGCAGATATTGTTTGGCCTGGAAGGTGTCGCCGCGTTTGAGGTAGATGTCGGCAAGCAGAATAAAACTCTTGGCAAGCCAATACTGCTGTTGGGTGTTCATTCCGGCAAACGACATAATCTCTTCTTCTGCAGCATCCAAATCGTCGTTGCGGAACAAAATGTCACATAGCAGATATTTGGCCTCTGCTCCTATAGATGTACGGGTTTCTGCCGCTAACAACCTGCAATCGGCCGCCGACAACTCTAAGTCGCCGATGGCATAATAGGCCTTGGCACGATTGTAGCGGGCTTCTTTCTGCACTTCTGCCCCTGACGATACATCATCCAATATCTGGCTGGCAATATTTATCGTGGTAATATTGTCCTTCAAATAATAACTGCAACGCAATACACCAAGGCGTGCCATGTTCATCGTCGCTATGGAACCGGCAATCGTCTGCAGTTGCTTGAAATAAGTAAGCGAGCGACTATAGTCCTGCAAGTCATAGGTAATCTCCGCCGCCCGGGTCAGACCCTCTTCCATATAAGGGTTGCCGGGTATCTTGCTAAGCCGGTCATATTCTTCCAATGCCTCTTTCTTCTTGTCTAAACGGTAATAACTATCCGCTACATAATATTGGGCTATCGTACAATATCTGCCTCCGTCGCAATACTGTGATAGATACTTGCTCAATCCCGCCACGGCCTGAGTGTAGTTACCTATCATATATTGTCGTTCTGCGGCAGTGTAGGTGAGCGAGTCTTCTTTGTTGTCTATGTGCATATTGATGCGACCCAGATTTTTGGTGTAGGCAAGATATTCACTCACATTGTTGGTCTCGATATATGCCGTTTCCAACCCGTCAAGGGCGGCGTAGGCTTCTTCACTGCCGGGATAGTTCTTGATGACCTGTTTGTAACTCTCTATTGCTTTGGCGTAGTTCTGCTGATTATAGTATATCATACCCTTTTCCAATGCTGCTTTGCGAGCCTTGTTGGAATGAGGATAGGCAGATAGCAACTTCTCGTAGGACTGAATGGCTGCCGTATTGTTGTTGAGTTGCAGATAGGCGCGTGCCGTTTCATACAAAGCATCGTCGGCATAGTCCGATTTCGGATATTGCTTGACAAGTTTCTGAAGAGTACTAATCTTGTCGTTGTACTTCTTTAGCAGTCCGAGAGCATAGCCGCGTTGGAACATGGCGTAGTCCGCCTGAAAACTGCCCTGTGCTATCACTTTGGCATAGTATATCTCTGCATTAACAAAGTCACGACGATTGAAATAACAGTCGCCTATGCGATTGAGAGCGTCACAATAAAGAGAACTGCCGGCCGGCTCCTTTTGCACAAACTTCTGGAAAGACTCCGCACTCTCTGCATACTGCTGAAGGGCAAATTGCGTGTAACCCATTGTATAGAGGGCTGAGTTGTAGTTGTCGCTTTTCAGAGCGTCCGACTGTAACAAAAATTGCTTTAGGTCCGCCTGCGACTGAATATAATCAGACCCTTTATATTCGCATTCCGCACGCAGAAAATAACTCTCTGTCACATATTTCTGTTGTGTGGATGTTTTCCTAAGGTCTATAACTTGTGTGAACCATTGGGCAGCTTCTTCGCTCTTTCCTTGCATATATGCATCACATCCCAACTGATAACGCAGATATTGTTTCGTATCAAACATCTCGGCTGAAGGATTGGAAATATTGTCGGCTGCCTCCAATGCTGCGGTATAGTTTTTTGAACTGACGAATACACTGCACAAGAGGGCATATACCTCCTCTCGATAGCGCGACTGGGGATACTGTTCCAAAAAGGCTGTGAAGGCATTCACACTTTCACCCAATGCAGATGATGACTGATAGGTCGTCAAAGCATAGTTGTAAAGTGCTTCTTCGTGCAACTGCTCGTCTTTGTTGAGTTGTACGGCCGTCGCATAGGCTGTCTTGGCGGGCTCTGTTTGACCCGTCCGGGCATAGGCATTACCCAAGTGGAAACATGCGTTTTCAGTGAGCGCATCATCTCCTTTCTTTATTCGGTTCAAATAGTTGATGGCATTTTGCCAGTCCTGCAACTGGTAGTAAGACATTCCTAATAGATAAATGTCGTTTCTCACTAATTCCTGCTTCCTTGCAGAAGTGATTTTCTCGTATTCGCCCAAATGCTCTGTTGCCTTCGTAAATTCACCCTCTTGATAGTAGATCTCGCCGAGCATACGATGCAATTCGGGGTTGTTCTCGTTCTTGGGATTATGAGTAAGCAAATATTCAGCCCGCTCATAAACCTCATCATATTGCTTCTGGGCATAATAAATCTGTATGATATAATAAGGCACTATATCCTTGTATTGCTCGGTGTGCTCTATCTCAAGAAAGTCGGGCAGAGCCCTCCCGTAGTTATGAATGGCGTATTGCGAAAAGGCGTAATAATAACGGGCCTGCAGATTATAAGGAGTCTGCTGCTGCTTTAGTTTAAAAAAATGAACCGCTGCCTTTTGAGGCTCGTTTTGCAGAATATGAGCATAACCGCAATAAAACAAATAGTCTGCCTGATGCGGACGAAACAATTCCTTTTCTTCCACTTTGTCAAACTCCTTCAACGCCTGTTTCCCTTTCTTCTGCTCTACAAGAAGAACACCTTGCATAAAATGGACTTCAGACGAAAAGGGAGTATAAGGATGAGAGGCAAGATAGGATGATAGCGTCTGTTTCGCATCCTTCATGCGCAACTCATAGCGATTGGCATTACGATAAAACTCTGCCTCTTCTGCATAAGATACACCATGATATTCATTCAGTGACTGAAGCGAAGCCGAATACTGACCCTGCTGATAAAGTGATACACCATCGGTGTATGCCGCATCTGCAGAACTATATATAGATGAGAGCTGTGCCGACAAAGAAATAGTCAGCAGCAAAAAAAGGACACTTGTCAGAATCTTTTTCATACAAAATAGCCATTATACTATATCGTCTGCAAAAGTACAACTTTTTTATTATATATGCAACCGTCCGAGTTCCCTAAATGCGAAACTTTCGCTTCGCGACAAAATCACTAACCTGAAATATTTCTTAACAACACCCAACCGCCCTGAACAACTCTGAACAACACAAAACAACACAATACCATGCCGGACCATACGAATTAGGTATCGGCATCAAAGAATCAACCATACATCAACCATACATCAA
>CAJOPG010000048.1 GCA_905236355.1 Paludibacteraceae bacterium
ACCTTCAGATGCCTCACATCAGGATTATAGACACTAAACTGCAGTATCACAGGAAACAGATGCAGGGTCATTTTGCGGATGAGGTAATAGACAGGATTACCAATGAAATAGGGAAAAACAAGCAGGTGATTGTCTTCCAGAACCGTCGCGGCTATGCTCCGTGGTTGGAGTGCAAACAATGTGCATGGGTACCCAAATGTGCAAACTGCGATGTGAGTTTAACTTTGCATCGCCGGCAGGGGACTTTAGTCTGCCACTATTGCGGCTATACCATTCCCATTCCTTCAGTATGCCCTGTTTGCAAACAGCCTTCGTTGAAGGATATAGGCTTGGGTACGGAGAAGGTGGAAGACGAATTGCAACAATTGTTTCCGACTGCCAGAGTAAGCAGGATGGACCAAGACACCACCCGCAGCAAGAATGCCTACCAACGGCTTATCAATGACTTTGCCTCTCACAAGACAGATATACTGGTTGGGACACAGATGGTGAGCAAGGGTCTGCATTTTGACGAAGTGTCCACTGTGGCAGTACTGAATGCGGATACGGTGCTCAACCAGCCTGATTACCGCAGTGCGGAAAACGCTTATCAGATGCTGGAGCAAGTGAGCGGGAGAGCCGGCAGGAAAGGACAGCAAGGAGAGGTGCTGATACAGACTTCCAATCCTGCGAACGAAGTTTTAAAACAGGTAGCATCGCATGATTACGAAGCACTATACAACGAGCAGATATCAGAGCGCGAGGCATTCAAGTATCCGCCCTTTACGAGGTTGCTGGTTGTAACGATAAGACACCGCGACATACAGAAAGCCGACAGCGTGGCAGCCTTGCTACAATCGCAACTTCAGGAAGTGTTTGGCCGAAGGTGTTCCAGAGTAACGATGCCGTTGGTAAGCAGAGTGCAAAATCAGCATATCCGACAGATACTACTTAAGATCGGGGTGCGAGAACCCTGGCAGGCTGCCAAAGATATGCTTGCAGAGCAGATACGCCGTGTCAAGAAGAGTGCAGACGGCAAGAGTGCAACAATATATACAGATGTAGATCCGATATGATATGAAAACTATAAAAGGAAAAATTGAAGAGAGATCGTTGTTTGTAAAGATATGTCTGTTTTTACTGCTGATGGTGTTGACAACATTGTTGGCTCTCGGCGTGTGGATGGCGATTTTCAACGGTGACCAGAGTTTGGTATCGCTCAAAGTGATGCAGATGCTCCAGACGGTGGGTACTTTTTTGTTGCCGTGTCTGGCAGGTGCTTATCTGTGGAGCAAACGACCTATGCATTGGCTGCAAATGGACAAGGGTATAGGCTGGAAGGAAAGTGTGATATGCATTGTGCTTATCGTGTGTGCCTCCCCCGGAATCAACTTGTTGGCATGGTTGAACGGCATGATAGAGTTGCCCTCGTTTTTGAGCCATCTGGAAGAACTGATGAAACAACAGGAAGAGTCAGCCGCCCTTCTGACAGAAAGATTCATACGTGCCGACAATGCGGGAACACTTTTGCTGAATGTCGTATTGATAGCCCTATTGCCCGCCATAAGTGAGGAAGTGTGCTTCAGAGGCACCCTGCAAACATTGTTTTCATCGGACAACAGGAATCGGTATGTAGCGGTATGGGCGAGTGCGGTGCTGTTTTCCGCCATTCACTTCCAGTTTTATGGTTTTGTTCCCCGCATGTTGCTTGGTGCTCTGTTTGGATACATGTTGTTATGGAGCGGCAGTTTGTGGCTGCCGATATTAGCCCATTTCACCAACAATTGCATGAGTGTATTGTTGTACAATTTCTTCTATATGCAGGGTAAGAATGTCGATGAAATCGATGCTTTCGGCACAGAAGGGACAGTTTGGGCAGGCATAGTGAGCCTGCTCTTAAGCGGAGTGATGATTTATCTGCTCCGCCATTCTCTAACAATCAAGAGGGCTTCCTCACGAATATCCGCCGGCAACTGAATATTGCGCATTTGCAGACTTTTACACCATCCGGCAACATCTTCCTCCCGAAGAGAGGAGAACACCTCGCGCAGCATTGCCTGCTGCTCATCAGACAGGTTTTCAGCAGGGATACCGGCAAGAGAGTCCAACTCCTCATCGTCATAATAGATGACAACATCCTGCGTATTGAGCAGGATCTCCTTTTCGCAGACGAGGTGTGTGCCGCAACAGCCTTGAGGACGAGTATTCTCCGGTTGTTTTGCTGTCTGCCCGTCATTTTGTCCATCTGCCTGCCTTGATTTGGTGCGTTTACGCTCACGCAGTTCGATGGCAACAATGATGAAGAGTGCCAACAGAAGGAATATGATTAGTGGCATCCACATAGGCTTAGTCGGCGGCGTCTTCTTCCACAACGAGATTATCTATAATAAACTGCTGGCGTTCTTGTGTGTTCTTACCCATATAGTATTCCAACAACTCATGCACGGCATCTTCTTTTCTCAAAGTGACCTGGTCAAGACGGATATTTTTCCCGATGAATCCGGAGAACTCGTCAGGTGAGATTTCTCCCAGACCTTTGAATCGTGTGATTTCGGGATTAGGTTTGAGGTCTTCGATAGCTTGCAGGCGTTCTTCGTCAGAATAGCAGTAGCGCACTTCTTTCTTGTTTTTCACACGGAAGAGAGGTGTCTGCAGAATATAGACATGTCCTTTCTTTACAAGGTCGGGGAAGAACTGCAGGAAAAATGTAAGCATAAGCAGTCGGATGTGCATACCATCAACATCGGCATCGGTGGCTATGATGACCTTGTTATATCGCAGGTTGTCGAGTCCGTCTTCTATATTGAGAGCAGACTGCAGGCAGAAGAACTCTTCGTTTTCATAGACTATTTCTTTGGTAAGTCCGAAAGTGTTTTTGGGTTTACCTCTCAATGAGAACACCGCTTGTGTGTTGACATCGCGTATTTTGGTGATACTTCCGGACGCGGAGAGTCCCTCGGTAATAAAGATAGAACTGAGGTCCCGCAAATCTTCATCGGAGTCTTTGGAAACATGCACGGGTTTGGGGTCGCTAAGGTGATAGCGACAATCGCGCAGTTTGGGATTGTTCAGATTATTTTTTTTAGCCCGTTCGCGTACAATTTTAGCGACGCCTTGAATAGCTTTCCGTTCACGCTCAGAGTCTTGTATTTTCTGCAACATAACATCCGTCATGTCGGGGTGTTTGTGCAGATAGTTGTCCAACTCATGAGAGATGAAGTCATTGATGAACTTATTGACAGAAATACTTCCCTCTTTGGGTGATATATCCCGTGAACCGAGTTTGGTTTTGGTTTGACTCTCAAAGACGGGTTCCTCTATGTTGACAGCGACGGCGCCAACGATTCCGTTGCGGACATCCGACAACTCAAAGTTTTTACCAAAGAAGTCTTTAATAGTCTTACCTACGGCTTCTCTAAAAGCAGCCTGATGTGTACCTCCTTGTACGGTGTATTGTCCATTAACAAAGGAATAGTACTCTTCTCCTGTTTGGTCGGCATGTGTGATAGCCACTTCTATATCATCGCCTTTGAGGTGTATGATAGGGTAGAGAGGCTCAACGGTCATACGTTCGGCAAGAAGATCGAAGAGTCCGTTGCGTGAGAAGAATCGTTTCCCGTTATAGTTGAGTGTGAGTCCGGTGTTGAGGTATGCGTAGTTGCGCATCATGGTCTCAATGGTATCATCACGGAAGGCATAGTTTTCAAACAGCCCGCGCGAATTGTCGGGTTCAAACTCTATCAGCGTGCCGTTTTTCTCGTTGGAAGCCACGATATCAGTATCAGCCACCAATTTGCCTTGATGAAATTCCACGCGGCGTGTCTGTCCGTCCCGGAATGCCTGTGCAGCGAACTTCCACGACAAGGCATTGACGGCCTTAAGACCCACGCCATTAAGGCCTACCGATTTTTTGAATGCTTTGGAGTCGTATTTGGCACCGGTGTTGAGCAGAGAGACCACATCCACCAACGATTTGAGCGGAATACCACGCCCATAGTCGCGTACAGAGACTTTACCATTCTCTACCGTTATATCTATTACTTTGCCGGCATTCATGCGGAATTCGTCAATAGAGTTATCCACCGTTTCTTTAATGAGAACATAAATGCCGTCGTCAGCATGCGTTCCGTCGCCAAGTTTTCCGATATACATACCCGGTCGAAGGCGGATATGCTCCACATCGTCCAGATGGCGTACATTGGCATCGGTATATTCGGTTGCTACTGGGTTAAGTTCTTCTGTCATACAGTTTGTTGTAAGAAAGTAAACAGAATATTTTCAAATCGAGTGCAAAGATACAATTTTTTTACTATTTGGTCAAATTATCTCTTTGTCCGTCACTTTTTATTGCCCTGATAAAGAAAAATGCGTACCTTTGCAGCATGAAACAACGGACTGCGAAGAAGAAAGAAACGCGCTTGCGGGTGCAGGAAGCGACGACATTGCAGTTTTTTCTGCAAAGCAAGATGGGTGGCATGACGCGCAACAGTGTGCATCAGATGTTAAGTCACAGACAGGTGAGTGTGAACAGTGTAGTGCAAACGCGTTATGACTATGCTCTCAATGCAGGCGACGAGGTAGTGGTGACCACCGGAGTGGCAGGAAAGGAATTGACTCATCCCAAACTGCGGATAGTGTATGAAGATGACTATATAGTGGTGGTTGAGAAGAAAACGGGCTTGCTGACTGTCCCCACCTATGCAGGTTCGCACGAAGTAACCTGCTATAGTCTGCTTAAAAGTCATATCCGCCAAAAAGACCCTCGTGGCGGAATCTGGGTAGTTCATCGTTTGGACCGCGAGACTTCAGGTCTGTTGGTGTTTGCCAAGACGCAGGATTTGCAGCACTACATGCGTGACTATTGGACCCAACTGGTGACAAAGCGCGAGTATGTGTCTGTTGCAGAAGGCCTATTAGACAAAAAGGAGGGAAAGATTACCACATGGTTAACGGAAGACGCCAAAACGACAATGGTGTATAGTTCGCCCGTTGACGATGGAGGCAAGATTGCCATTACCAATTACAAAGTGCTCAGGGAAGGCAATGACTGTAGTTTAATAGAATTGCATTTGGAGACGGGTCGCACCAACCAAATTCGAGTACACCTTGCTTCTATTGGTCATCCTGTAGCAGGTGACCGCAAATATGGTTCAGGCAAGGGGACATCAATAGACAGGTTGGCTTTGCATGCCCGAGTGTTAGAATTCATTCATCCTGTGACAGAGCAGACAATACATTTCGAAACGCCTATTCCAAAGGAGTTTCTTAAAGTGATTCAGAAGAGGAAGGAGGCATAATCCCTTGTTTTTTTATTCCTCCTGGAGCAAATCAGGACGGCGTTCGGCGGTATGTCGCAGGGACTCTTCGTAGAGCCATTCTTCCACTTTCGCCTGATTGCCGGAAAGAAGGATATCGGGGACACGCCACCCTTTGTACTCAGCGGGGCGCGTATAAACCCCTGCTTCAAGCAGTCCGTCCTGAAAAGAGTCGCTGAGAGCAGAAGTCTCATCGCCAAGCGCCCCCGGGAGCAATCGGACAATGGCATCTGTCATCATGGCCGCCGGCATTTCGCCACCGGTGAGGACAAAGTCACCAATACTATATTCCTTAGTGACAAGATGGTCGCGCACCCGTTGGTCCACCCCTTTATAGTGTCCGCAAAGAATAATAATATTCTGCATCATTGACAATCGGTTAGCCTCTTTTTGGGTAAAGCGTTCACCATCCGGAGCTGTGAAAATAATCTCATCGTAGTGCCGTTCAGAGGCAAGTTTGGAGATAAGGCGGTCGATGGGTTCTATTTGCAAAACCATACCTGCTCCGAAGCCAAAGGCATAGTCATCAATCTTGCGGTGCTTGTCAAGTGTATAGTCGCGCAAATTGTGGACATATATTTCCGCCAGACCTTTGTCTTTGGCCCGCTTGACAATGGAGTGGTTGAGAGGGGACTCGAGTAACTCGGGAACTGCGGTGATGATATCAATTCTCATAAAGACTGGGGGTTATTTATATTCGATTAGGGTACGGGGTCGTAGCCGGAACCTCCCCATGGATGACAGCGGCAGATGCGCTTAATGCCGAGCCAGCCACCTTTGAAGATGCCATATTTCATAACCGCTTCCACCATATATTGCGAGCATGTAGGGGTATAGCGACAAGATGGCGGAGTAAGGGGGGAGATACAATAGCGATAGAAATACACCGGCAAGAGGAATATCTTACGCAGAAAGGTCTTTAGAGTTTGCATAGTTTCAGGATAGCTTTTTGGACGGCTTTATTGATTTGGTGGAAAGACAATTCTTCTTTAGCAATATAGTTAAAGGCAAGTTGGAGTCCGGTATCAGTGTATTTCTGCTTAAGACCGATGGCATTGAGCCGGTAGGCTTCCCTGATAAGCCTTCGGAGATGATTGCGTTGTACAGCATGCCGAAAAAGGCTTTTAGGCGCCCAAACGAGAACCTTCACTCCGGGCTCGGCCAAAGAAAGCCAGGTAACACGCAAAGGATAACAAGTAAAATGTTCTCCCTTCTCATAAAAGTCTTTTATGCGAGTCTGTCCACACAATTTCTCTGATTTAGGGAAAGAATATATGCCTTGTGCGTTTGTCATTGATACAAAAAGAGACTTAGCATGCCAGGTCTCTACCTATGGATACGACTTAGCGTATTCGTTTGTGATTTTCTTTAAGGAAAGCGTCAATAGCAGCCGTAATAGACTGGAACTCCGGAGAGGGTGCTTCTATGTCCACTCTAAGCCCTGCGTCCCGCAGTGCCTGTGCAGTGCTTGCGCCCAAGCAGGCTATAATTTTATCCTCCTGTTTGAAATCCGGGAAATTCTTCTGAAAGGCAGCAACTCCGGCAGGAGTGAACAACACATACATATCGTAGTCCTTTTTCTGTTCGGGCGTAAACTCATTTGCCACCGTACGATAGAATACGGCCGGTTGCACTATGATTTTATGCTTGGCAAACATCTCCACTGCATCGTTGTTGTGTACATCGGAGAAAACCATCAGAAAATTGTCGGCAGGACGACGCTTCATCATAGGAATGAGTTCTTCGAGTTTGTTGTGCGGGCCGAAAAATACTTTCCGTTTGCGATATTGAATATACTTCTGCAGATAGTTAGCCACTGACTCAGAGATACAATAGAAGTGTTGCGAATCGGGTATTTTGATACGCATCTCTTCGCAGAGATGAAAGAAATGGTCAACTCCGAGACGAGAGTTGAGTATGATGGAATTGTAATCAAGAATATTGATATGCTGGGCACGAAATTCCTTAGGAGTAAGTTCCTCTACGCGAATCAACTGATTGAAATCGATGTTCACTTTGTATTTCGCCTGCATATCAAAATAGGGCGATTTATCCGAGGTAGGTTTCGGCTGCGAAACGAGTATATGATTAACCTTCAACACTTTGTTATTTATTAATTAATCCAACTATTTGCTGCGAGCAGTATCCCTGCAAAGGGCAACAATTCGAGGGTGCAAAGGTACAAAAAAATATAGAAACCAGCGAATATCTTTGTAAAAAAAAGTTGAAATGCTTTCCAAAGCCATGCTGCGAGGGAAAGTATCCCGAGCAAGGCGAGCATAATGACAGCAGTAACATGTGAGATGAAAGGTGCGAAAAGGATAAAGAGCATGATGGGATACAGAAGGACGGTGATAGTGGTAATCAGGTTGGAATAATGCAGCAGGGCAGTCTGAAGAGTTTGCTTATTGCTGAAAATATATGACAAAAGCCACGCAGCGGCATATTTGATTGCTCCGACTACGATAACAGCAAGTGTGATGAGTAGCCATATAAAGAAACTGAAGTGTCCTTGCTGAAAAACAATGACATATACCATCATAGCTATAATGCCTGCTTTATAAAAAACGAGTGCCAATTGCCCATAAGTGTTGCGTTTGGTCTCTGAAAAGATGCTATCCCTTTCCTTTGTGGCGAACAAAGTTTTAAAAGATTCAGATATCACTCCGCACATATAAGAATCAGCAAAGACAAGCAACGCTAACAATACAGCCATAGTCCATGCCACCCATGGTTCACTGAAAGAAGTTGATATACGCAAGAAAAAATCCATATTCAGATATTAAAGTTGTGCGTCTTTGCGGGTAGAGACATCCCAAACAGGGGCATTCCGTATGGCAGACAATATCTGTTCAGGTGAAGATACAACCACATACATCTGCTGATGTATCGGCCGCATAAACCGCTCTTCCACCATTTGACTGAAACAGCGCAGCAAGTTGTCATAATATCCGTTAGTATTAAGAATAATGACGGGTTTGTTGTGCAGACCGAGCTGTTTCCAAGTGATACATTCGGCGAGTTCTTCGAGAGTTCCTATTCCGCCCGGTAGTGCCACCATAGCATCGGCAAGAGAAACAATGGCGGACTTGCGCTCATGCATATCGGACACAACAATAAGTTCAGTACAGTTTTCGTGGCACCAACCCTGTTCCACCATAAACTGCGGAATAACGCCCGTTACCTCTCCGCCCTCACACAATGCGGCATCGGCTACAGCCCCCATCAAACCCACCTTCCCTGCACCATAGATAAGGCGGATATGGTTTTGTGCCAAGATTCGTCCCAAACGAGAAGCCGCATCAATATAGTTTTTATCAATCTGCGAAGAGGATGCGGCATATACAGCCAATGATTTTATCATATCCCACAAAATTTTGGGGGCAAAGATACACTTTTTATTTTATATTTTTGCTGCATTGTCGAAAAAATCATACCTTTGCAGTCGTTTTATAGAATTTATAAAAAACAACACCAATATGTCAGTAGAGATCAGACCTATTTCAACGAAGAGAGATATACGCCGTTTTGTAAAATTCGGCAATGAGTTATATAAAGACTGTGAGAACTATTGTCCACCTTTGTTTGAAGACGAAGTGAACATCTTTGACAAAAAGAAGAACCCCGCATTTGATATAGCAGAGTGCCAATTGTTCATGGCATACCGCGAGGGGAAAGCGGTAGGTCGCATCGCTGCTATTGTCAACCATCGCGCCAACGAGCATTGGAAAATTAAGAAAGTACGATTCGGCTGGATTGACTTCATTGATGACATGGAAGTGTCAAAGGCCTTGTTAGATGCCGCTGCAGCATGGGGCAAAGAACGTGGAATGGAAGTGTTGAACGGGCCTGTAGGATTCACTGACTTGGACCATGAAGGGCTGCTTATAGAAGGGTTTGAATACTTGGCTCCGTTGGCATCACTCTACAACTATCCGTATTATGAGAAACACTTGGAGGCATACGGCTTGACGAAGGAGAACGATTGGATAGAAATACAGATGACACCGCCTGCCGACGGCAAACTGCCGGAGCGCGTAGAGCGTTTGAGCAAGATAGTAGCAGAACGAGGACATTATAAAGTGGCAAAAATAAGAAATGCAAAAGAACTGACAGCCCGCTTCGGATATAGCTATTTTGATGTGATAGACGAGTGTTACAAGAAACTATACAACTTCCAGCCACTAACACAGCGTCAGAAAGAATACTACTCCAAGCACTATTTCAGCATTTTGAATTTTGATTTTGTAACATTGGTAGTGAACGAGAAGGACGAAATAGTGGGCTTTGGTATCGGTATGCCTGACATATCGAAAGCCGTAAAAAAATGCGGAGGAAAATTGTTTCCATGGGGTTGGATACCGGTGCTGCGTGCTTTGAAGGCAAAGACGATAGACACATTCGACCTCTTGCTGATAGGCGTGCGCCCTGATTTGCAAGGGTCAGGTATCAACAGTATCATCATTGCCGACCAGTTCCCGTATTTCATTAAATACAATATCAAAACAATAGAAACAACCAGTATCATGGAAACAAATGTAAAGAATCAGGCCAACTGGTTGATGTTCCCGCATAAAATACACAAGCGGCGCAGAGCTTATATAAAGAAAATATGACACGCCTTCAGAATTACAAACAAGCGGAGCAAAAGTTAGAGCAGTACCTGCGAACTAAACGATTGCGGTGCACTCATGAACGGAGGCAGATTTTGCAGCAGGTGATGAGATATCCGCATCATTTCACGGCAGAACAATTGGTGCAAGATATATGCGAACGCGAACACATAGCAGTAGCCACCGTTTACAACACTCTGCTCTTGCTTACTGATTGTCATCTGTTGCACAAACTGCCACCCCAGTCGGGCGGACGAGTGGCAGAATATGAACTTGTGCAAGGGAAAGGAAATGTGTTGCGATTTGTCTGTACCCAATGTGGCCGTGAAGTGAACTTCAAGCACAATATGGTGGAACAAATGTTGCAAGACAAACAGTTTCCAAACTTCAGTATGAACAATTTTACTCTTACCATATATGGCACCTGCAAAGTGTGCCGCCGCAAAATAAAATAGGACTAACAATATCACCCTTACTATGTCAAAAATTCAACTACCGGAGAATGCCAATCGGCCTTTGAAACAAGGCGAAGAATACAAACCGATACTACCTGCAGACCAGCAGGCCGGAGAAGTAACACCCTATTCCGTTATAACCGGACTGGTGATGGCCGTGATTTTCTCTGCAGCAGCAGCCTATCTGGGACTGAAAGTGGGCCAGGTGTTTGAAGCAGCAATACCTATAGCCATTATTGCAGTAGGACTTTCATCTGCTACACGCAGGAAAAACGCATTAAGTGAGAATGTGATTATTCAGTCCATTGGTGCTTCTTCCGGCGTGATAGTGGCAGGAGCGATTTTCACATTGCCTGCCCTGTATATTCTACAGGCCAAATATCCCGACATTACCGTCAGTTTCATGCAAGTGTTTATGGCTTCGTTGTTAGGAGGTTGTTTGGGTATTCTATTCCTAATCCCCTTCCGTCGGTATTTTGTCAAAGAGATGCACGGACAATATCCCTTTCCTGAAGCCACTGCCACAACACAGGTATTGGTTAGCGGAGAACAAGGTGGCAGTCAGGCCAAACCACTGATATGGGCAGCAACAATAGGCGGTTTGTACGACTTTGCAGTATCCACCTTCGGACTCTGGAGCGAAGAACTCTCCACGCGCATGACAACATGGGGCGAAACAATAGCAACCAAATGGAAACTCACTTTCAGCATCAACACTTCGGCTGCAGTATTAGGACTGGGCTATATAGTGGGCTTGAAGTATGCTGTCATCATTTGTGCCGGTTCACTGTTTGTATGGTGGTTCTTGATTCCTTTATTGGGCATGACCACAGTAGATAGTGTGATGCTCAGCCAGATGGACCCTCAGTATATCTATGCCAATTATGCACGTTATATAGGCATCGGTGCTATCGCTATGGCAGGCGTGATAGGCATCGTGAAGAGTTGGGGCGTAATAAAAAGCGCTGTCGGTTTAGCCGGGAAAGAACTGAAAGGAAAAGGGAAACAAGTGGCAGAGGCATCTGTCCGTACGGACAAAGACCTCTCAATGAAATTTCTGTTGATTGCTGTCTGTGCCGCATTGTTGATTGTCTTCCTCTTCTTCTGGTTGGGAGTTATTCACCACTTCTGGCAAGCCCTGGTGGCATGGCTGGTGGTAACCATAATCGCATTTCTCTTTACCACCGTGGCAGCTAATGCCATTGCCATAGTGGGCAGTAATCCGGTTAGCGGCATGACGCTGATGACACTGATTATTGCATCGGTAGTGCTGGTAGCAGTAGGACTGAAAGGCACAAGCGGAATGGTGGCATCAATGGTCATTGGCGGCGTCGTTTGCACAGCACTCAGTATGGCCGGCGGCTTCGTAACTGATCTTAAAATAGGTTATTGGATAGGAACAACACCCGCCAAACAGGAGGCTTGGAAATTCCTCGGAACATTGGTTTCTGCAGCCACTGTCGGAGGAGTGATTATCATTTTGAACAAAACCTATGGCTTCACAGGCGACAGCGCTTTGGTCGCACCACAGGCAAATGCGATGGCGGCAGTCATTGAACCTCTCATGACAGGACAAGGCGCACCATGGTTGTTGTATGGTGTGGGGGCAGTGTTAGCTCTGCTACTTAACTTGTTAGGTGTCCCGGTACTGGCCTTTGCCTTGGGTATGTTTATCCCCTTGCAACTTAACACTCCGCTTGTAGTTGGCGGACTCATTGCATGGTTAGTAGGGGAAGGGAAAGATAAAGAACTCGCACAAAAGCGTCAAGAAAAAGGTACACTCATTGCTTCCGGGTTTATCGCAGGCGGTGCTTTGATGGGGGTAGTGAGCGCGGCTATCAAATTTGCCGGCGCAGAATGGTATCTCAACAATTGGGCGACATCATCAGGAGCCGAGATTACCGGCATTGTGGCATATATCGCCTTAATTGCATATTTTATTATCGCCAGCCGACATATATCAAAAGCGCAATAATATGTACAACGCCCTCTATACTACTAATTTTCTTTCCACTCTGAACGACAACTATCAGAAGATGCTGGGCATGCTGGTAGTCACAGGTTGGGTCTCATCGGAATGGAAGCCATTGGTTATCAGCATTACAGGAGCTGCATTGGTCTTACCTTATATCTTTTGTTCCCCACTGGCCAACCGTGCGGCACAGATATATGGCAAACAACGGGTGATCAGATTCTGCAAACTGCTTGAAATTCCTATAGTCATGATGGCGGTTTTCGGCTTCTTGCTCAAAGACCCTCACTATTTTCCGCAACATACCTATACCACTGTCATTGCAACTACATTAGTGGTGTCTTCCATCTTCCTTATCGGAGTACAAAGCAGTATGTATTCGCCGGCAAAATACGGACTGATTCGAGATATTGGCGGCATAGAGAATGTGTCAAAAGGTATGGGAGGAATGGAGAGTCTGAGTTTTCTAGGTATGCTGCTTGCTACAGGTATTGCCGCAGCTATGGTTGACAACTTTTCCGAACAACCTGTTATATATAGCAGCCTGCTCATTATTTTAGCCGTTGCAGGATATGCCGCCTCACTCTTTATCCGAGCGGAAGAAACCAATCCTGAACAAAAAGAAAGTTTGAATCCGTTCCACTATATGCGTTCCACCCACCGGCTGGCACTGCAATACAAAGGACTCAACACGGTTATTTATGTATTGAGCATCTTTTGGTGGTTTGCCACCACCATTCAACTTTGCGTGATTGTATATTGTCAAGATGCCATGGGACTGGAAAAAGGAGAACCGGGCATCATCATGTGTCTGGCGGCAGTAGGCATCAGTTTGGGATGTGTTATCAGCGGACGAATCGGTAATCATTTCAAAAATGAAGTAGTAAGAGTGCCTGTCTATGGACTGCTTCTTTCAGCCGGACTGACGGTCATTTTCTTTCTGAATAGCGGTCACTATATTATCTTTACTATCATCTTGTTTTTTGTAGGAATGTTAGGAGGTTTGTTCAAAGTGCCGCTTGATGCAGCCATCCAATCTACAGTACGGCACGACGAACTCAACATGGTGCTCGCCTACTTCAATCAGGTTAGTTTTATCTTTATGTTTGGCGCCAGCATCACCTATTATATAGTAACTCTCATATTGCCACAACGTTTTGTGTTCCTAATGCTCGCCATCGTTATGCTCGGAGCCTCTGCATGGTTTTGCTATGACTATCCGCTTGTGCGTAACTACTACAAAAAAGGGAAAAGGAACAAGCAAACAGACAAAAGCGATTTGTGAATTCCACAAAAATATACTACCTTTGCAACTCAGAATATAACACATAATAAACAATTATAAACAACATAAAACAACAGATTTATGGTATCTTACAAAGAACTCGGTTTGGTCAACACCCGCGAGATGTTTGCCAAAGCAATCAAAGGCGGCTATGCTATTCCTGCCTTCAACTTCAACAACATGGAGCAACTCCAAGCTATCGTAAAAGCCTCGGCTGAAACCAAGTCACCTGTCATCCTGCAGGTCAGCAAAGGTGCACGCAACTATGCCAACCCCACCCTGCTCCGCTATATGGCACAAGGCGCTGTTGAGTATGCCAAAGAACTCGGTTGGGAGAATCCTCAAATAGTGCTTCATCTGGACCACGGCGATTCATTTGAACTCTGCAAATCGTGTATTGATCTCGGCTTCTCCAGCGTCATGATTGACGGCTCGGCACTACCATATGAAGAAAACATCGCTCTCTCAAAGAAAGTGGTTGATTACGCTCACCAGTACGATGTAACCGTTGAGGCTGAACTCGGAGTCCTCGCCGGCGTGGAAGATGAAGTGCAAGCAGAAGAGAGCCACTACACACGCCCCGAAGAAGTTATCGACTTTGCCACCCGTACCGGTTGCGACTCGCTTGCTATCTCCATCGGAACCAGCCACGGAGCATACAAGTTCAAACCCGAACAGTGCACACGTGACCCCAAAACAGGACGCCTTGTGCCCCCTCCATTGGCCTTCGATGTATTGGATGCTATCATGGAACAACTTCCCGGATTCCCTATCGTACTCCATGGCTCATCAAGCGTTCCGCAAGAATATGTGGATATAATCAATCAATATGGCGGCAAACTGCCTGACGCTGTAGGTATTCCTGAAGAACAACTCCGCAAGGCAGCCAAGTCCGCTGTATGCAAAATCAATATCGACTCCGACTCACGCCTCGCTTTCACCGCTGCCGTCCGCAAAGTGTTTGCTGAGAAACCTGCCGAGTTTGATCCGCGTAAATATTGCGGTCCCGCACGCGACTTGATGGAGGAACTTTACAAGCACAAAATCATCAATGTGCTCGGTTCCGATGGCAAAGCATAAAAACAAAATAACCTTTTTTAGAAGTTCCTTAAATAAATTTGCGAGAAAATGCGCCACTATTGGCGCATTTTTCGTATCTTTGCAGCGGCAAGACGGGAAGAACATCCGTTGCTGCCAACTTATACAAAAACACACTACCCTTATGAAACGAACACTACTTGCCGTCATGCCTCTGCTATTGCTGGTGGCATGCAATTCAGGAAGTCCGATAGAAACCGAACAACTGACGAATCAGCAAACCATCTATCTCACCGATGCACAAACCGACAGTCTCTATCTCTACTTCGAAATAGAGAATCCTACTCGTCTGCCATCGGAAGAGGCTCTTGAGCGCGTACAAGGCAGTATCGTCACTTCTTTGTTCGGGGAAAGATATAGCCGACTCCCGCTTGCTGAAGCGATGGGAGCCTATATCATGATGTGTCAGCAGGAATATATGGAAAACAACACTGCATTAGCCGAACAAATGCAGGACGAAGAAAGCGAAGAGGAGTTGGACATGTCGCTGTGCGAAGAACAAATCATGACCGGCCGTGTGGCCTATGCCGACAAGAATGCACTCTCCTACCTGATTGAGCAGTATATCTATATGGGAGGCGCTCACGGCATGAACACACGCCATGCCTACAACTACTCTATGGAAACAGGCATGCTACTCACCGAATCCGACCTATTCAAAGACAACACTATGGAAGAGTTGGCAGAACTGCTGCGCAATGCGATGGTAGAGCAGAATGAGGAATTTGACAGCAGACAAGAGTTAGTGGCGGCAGGGTTTGACCTTGAGAAAGTGATACCTAATGGCAATTTCTATTTCTCTGAAGACGGCATCACCTGGATTTTCACACCCTACGAAATCGCTCCCTATGTCTATGGCGAAACCGAAATCTTCCTCGACAATAGCAGAATGGAAGAATATAGAAAAAAATAAACCTCTACCTGTTGGCGGAATTAAACCTGCGCATATTTGATTATATTCCTCGGCATGTTGTCACTGCTGAGTATGTAATTACTATGGTGTGG
>CAJOPG010000049.1 GCA_905236355.1 Paludibacteraceae bacterium
GACTTTCTTTTTGTTATCTTTTTTGCCGATTTTCAGTTACAATGGAACCCCATTGCGCCTTCAAACCGACAAAAAATCTAATCAAAAATAAAGCCATAAATTTCTATTTCCCCAAAGGAGGACACACATACAGACTATTGCTGTATCGCCTAAACACCCGCCTATACCCAACCAACTAACCCAAGCAGAGCCATTCTACAGCAATCCGTGCGGAGTTGTTATACTGCTATTCGACGGTGACGGATTTGGCGAGGTTGCGCGGCTGGTCCACATTGCATCCCTTGGCGACAGCAATATGATAGGCGAGGAGTTGGAGTGGTATGACAGTAAGCAAAGGTGTAAGTGCCTCTTCGGCAGCCGGGATAACGATAGTGTCGTCACTGAGAGCCATGACTTGAGTATCGCCCTGTGTCACTATACTGATGACTTTAGCGTGCCGTGCCTTAATCTCTTGAATATTACTAATAATCTTTTCGTAAGTCCCGCATCGCGGTGCGATAACGACAACAGGCATATCTTCGGAGATGAGAGCGATGGGTCCGTGCTTCATCTCGGCAGCGGGGTAGCCTTCGGCATGTATGTAGGATATTTCTTTAAGTTTGAGTGCCCCTTCGAGTGCAACGGGGTAGTTATATCCTCGCCCGAGATAGAGGCAGTTTTCGACATTTTTATATTTGTGTGCGATAAGTGCAATATGTTTGTCTTGCAGCAGGATGTTGTCAATAAGCGTCGGGATATTGCCCAGTGAGTGTGTCAGTTGGAGATAGAGGGATTTTTCTATAGTTCCTTTGGCATCGGCTATCATGAGGGCCAACATAGTGAGGACAGAGACCTGTGCAGTGAAAGCCTTGGTGGATGCCACACCTATTTCAGGTCCGACATGTGTGTAGCATCCTGAGTCGGAGGCTCGTGCAATACTACTTCCCACTACATTGCAGATGCTGAAGATGAAGGCTCCATGCTGTTTGGCAAGGTTGACGGCAGCGAGCGTGTCGGCGGTTTCACCTGATTGCGAGATAGCAATAACGACATCTCCCCTGTTGATGACGGGTTTGCGATAGCGGAATTCGGAAGCATACTCCACCTCTACGGGAATCTTGGCAAACTCTTCAATGGCATACATAGCGATAAGGCCGGCATGCCAAGAAGTGCCACAAGCAACAATAATGATGCGCTGCGCATTGACAAAGCGCTCCCGATTGTCAATAAAGCCGGCCACAGTGATGTTGTTCTGCTCCACATTGACCCGTCCCTGCATAGAGATACGAAGCGTATCGGGTTGTTCAAAGATTTCTTTAAGCATGAAATGCGGATAGCCACCTTTTTCTATTTGCGAGAGAGTGAGTTCGAGTTCACGAATCTGCGGCGTTTTCTTGACATTCTGCAAGGTGTGAATACTGATGCCTTTATCACGCTGTATTCTGACAACATCTTCATCATCCAAATAGACCACTTTGCGTGTGTATTCCACGATAGGAGTGGCATCAGAGGCCAGGAAGAACTCATCGTTACCAATACCGACAACGAGGGGCGATGACTTTCGTGCGGCAATGATGATATCGGGATTCTGTTTGTCAATCACGGCGATAGCATAGGCTCCAATCACCTGATTGAGAGCAAGACTGACAGCGGTTTGCAGGTCAACGGAGTTTTGATTTTTAGTATATTCAATCAGTTGCACCAACACTTCGGTATCAGTCTGGCTTCGGAAAGTATATCCATGCTGTATAAGTCCCTGTTTGAGTACGGCATAGTTTTCAATGATGCCATTGTGAATGATAGCAAGTGATTCAGACTCGGAGTAATGCGGGTGAGCATTCTGCTGATTGGGTTCCCCGTGTGTTGCCCAACGGGTATGCGCGATACCGATATTACCGGATATATCTTTCCCTATGACAGATTGTTCAAGGTCGGCAACTTTTCCTTTTGCCTTGTAGATATTGAGTTCTCCCTGCCGGTTGATGAGTGCCACACCGGCACTATCATAGCCTCGGTATTCAAGGCGGTGAAGTCCTTTAATCAAAATGGGATAGGCATCGTGTTTGCCTATGTACCCTACTATTCCACACATGGTTATTGAATATTAAATGTTGAATGTTTTGGATGGTTTAGAGTTGTTTTATTTGTTGTAGTGCGAGTTGACATTGGTCGTATCCGGCGAAGGCAGAGAACCGTACATAGCCATCCCCTTCACTTCCGAAGCCGACACCCGGTGTGCAAACCACTTGACATTGTTGCAATAGCCGGTTAAAGAATGTCCATGAATCGGTGTCAGTTTTAACCCACACATACGGAGAGTTGATACCTCCATAGGCATTGTAGCCGAGTTGTTCCAAGCCATTACGGAGGAGGAGTGCTCCCTGTTTATAATAGTTGATTTGCTGTGCAAGTTGTTGCTTTGCCAAGGGTGTGTAAGTAGCTTCTGCCGCGCGTTGTGCCACATAGGAAGTACCGTTATATTTGGTGCATTGGCGTCGCATCCACATAGAGCGCAATCCTGTAGCTTCAGGCACGATAGTATAGCCGCATCGCACACCGGTAAAGCCGGCCGACTTGCTATAAGAGCGTATTTCTATTGCCACTTCTTTTGCCCCCGGAATCTCATAAATACTATGAGGTACATCTTTGTCAGAAATATAGGCTTCGTAAGCGCCATCAAAGATGATGATACTATGGTGAGTGAGGGCGTAATCAACCCACATCTGCAGCTGACTGCGTGTGAGTGTGGTGCCGGTTGGATTGTTAGGGAAGCAGAGATAAATGATATCGGCTTGTCCGGCGGGCAATTCGGGAATGAAATTGTTGTCAGCAGTACAATCAAGACAGATAATTCTGCTCCATTGATTTTCAAGCAGTGTTCCGGCTCTTCCGGCCATCACACAGGTATCAAGATAAGCAGGGTAAGCGGGATTGAGTATGGCAACACGATTGTCGGCAGTGAAAAGTTCACTCAAGTTGCCGAGGTCGCTTCCGGCGCCGTCTGAGATGAAGACTTCATTCTCGTGCAATTGAATACCGAGCGGCAGATAGTCATTTTGAATGACAGCCTGTTTGAGGAAAGAATAGCCATCTTCGGGACCGTAGCCCCGGAAGGAGTTTCGGTGCGTGAGGTCATCAACAGCAGCATGCATGGCATCGGTCACAGCAGGCACCAAAGGTTGCGTAACATCACCGATACCAAAATTCAGCAACTGTGCTTCAGGATGCTGCTCCCGAAAAATCCGTACTCTTGCACTTATTTCCGTGAAGAGATAGTTGTCCGGCAGTTGATTGAAATAAGGATTAGATTTCATAGTACTTTCTGAATAAGATATTCACCTATAAAGACTTCTTGTGCAGGACCGGTCAGGACAAGAGAACCATCAGTCTGCCGGCTCACCATGAGAGCACCGCCGGGGAGTTGTATTGTCACCTGTCGGTCTGCCTTTTTCTTGGTTTGTGCGGCAGCGGCAACGGCACATGCCCCTGTGCCACAAGCCAAAGTTTCACCGGCACCACGCTCCCACACGCGCATATTCACCTCTTTTGCAGACAGGAGATTGACTATCTCCACATTGGCCCCCTCCGGAAAAGAAGGATGTGCGGAAACAGATGCAGCTATTGACTGCAGGTCGGCCTCTTCTACAGGTTCCTCCATAAAGAAGACGGCATGCGGATTGCCCATGCTGACCTTATAGACCTCATGACATAAGCCTTTGATGTTTTCGGGGGGTAGGATTACCTGTCCCAAAAGTTGTGGTTTCCCCATATTAACCGCAACACTCTGTACACGGTTTTCTTCGATGTTTAATGTCAGTTGCCGGATGCCTGCATGCGTTTCCAGAGTGATAACATTTCTACCCACGAGACCATGTTCGTAGGCATATTTGCCTACACATCGGGCCGCATTTCCGCACATCTCCGCTTCCGATCCATCGGCATTAAACATGCGCATCTGCAAGTCAGCAACAGAAGAAGGGAGTATGAGCACAAGACCATCGCTCCCGATGCCGTAATGGCGGTTGGAAAGACGACGGGCAAGAGCAGGAAGGGTGAATGAGGCAAGAAGGTCCTGCATCGGCTGACGGGTGCAATCGAGATAGACATAATCATTGCCTGCACCCTGCATCTTGACAAAAGGAATCCGTATCATGTGTGTTATCTGACAAACATGAGTTCACGATATTTGGGCAGCGCCCAGAGTTCATCATCAACAATCATCTCCAGTTCATCTACATGTGTACGGATCTGCTCCATAAGAGGCAGGATGGTGTCATGATACGCAATGGCCTTCTCGCGTTCCTGCGGAATACGGTTGGCCTTGTGCCTTGCCTGCGTCATCTGCTCCACCCCTCTAATGATATCGGCTGAGTGTTGTTCTATCCGGCGTATGATAATGTAGTCTTGTTCATTGAGAGCATCGGTTTCTTCTGCCGGGAATACCTGTTTAACAGTGAGTACATTCTTCAAGAGCATCGTTTGATAGCGTTTGGCAGCAGGTAAAACATGGTTGATAACGAGGTCACCGAGGACACGGCTCTCGATCTGTAGTTTCTTATTGTAAGTTTCCCATTTAACCTCACATCGGCTATGCAACTCCGCCTCTGTGAGTACGCCCGTGGAATGGAACATCTTGATGGCCTCTGGTGTGAGATAGCGGTCGAAGATGAGCGGCACACTGGTTTCGCAATCCAGTCCCCGTTTTTGTGCTTCCTGTTTCCATTTATCGGAGTAGCCATTGCCGTCGAAACGGATGGTTTTGGATTCGATTATATATTGTTTGATGACATCAAACAAGGCTTTCTCTTTAGGTTGACCGTTTTCTATACGCACATCCACAGAGCGTCGGAATTCAGTCAGTTGCTCTGCTACTGCCGCATTGAGTGCGAGCATGGCTGCGCCGCAGTTAGCCGAGGAGCCTACCGCACGGAACTCGAATCGGTTTCCAGTGAAGGCAAACGGGGAAGTACGGTTGCGGTCGGTGTTATCGAGAAGTATCTCAGGGATATTGGCCACGCCCAACTTCATTTCTTTCTTGGCATTGATTATGATACCCTCGTCAGCAGTGGCATTCTCAAGTTTATCCAACACTTCTGTTATCTGTTTTCCGAGGAAGACACTGATGATAGCAGGGGGAGCCTCGTTGGCACCGAGACGATGCTCATTGGTAGCAGAAGCAATGGTAGCCTTAAGAAGTCCATTATACTTCTTCACAGCCATCAGCACATTGACGAGGAAGGTGACAAACTGCAGATTCTGATAGGGGTTTTTGCCTGGTGCGAGCAGGTTGACACCTGTATTGGTTTGCATTGACCAGTTGCAGTGTTTGCCGCTACCATTCACTCCTGCGAATGGTTTTTCATGCAGCAATACACGGAAATGGTGTTTTCGAGCGACCCGCTCCATGATAGACATGACGAGCAAGTTGTGGTCGTTGGCAAGGTTGACATCTTCGAATTGTGGTGCCATCTCAAACTGGTTGGGTGCCACCTCATTATGGCGTGTGCGCAAGGGTATCCCCACGCGGAGTGATTCATATTCGAGTTCCTGCATAAAGGCAAGTACCCGCTCAGGGATGGCTCCGAAATAGTGGTCCTCCAATTGCTGATTTTTGGCACTCCCATGTCCCATAAGAGTGCGTCCTGTGAGCATCAGGTCCGGTCGTGCATCAAAGAGAGCATCATCAACCAAGAAATACTCCTGCTCCCAGCCAAGGTTAGCACGCACTTGTTTGACACTTTTGTCGAAATACCAGCACACTTCCCTTGCCGCCTTGCTGAGAGCAGCAGTAGAGCGCAGTAGGGGAGTTTTATAATCGAGGGCCTCTCCGGTATATGCGACGAAGATAGTAGGAATACAAAGAGTGTCACCTATGAGAAAGACGGGTGAAGACGGGTCCCATGCGCTATAGCCTCTCGCCTCAAAAGTATTACGGATACCACCACTGGGGAAAGAACTGGCATCGGGTTCTTGCTGATAGAGAGCCTCTCCTGTAAACTCTTCGAGGAGAGAACCGTCTTTACCCAGTGTAAAGAAAGCGTCGTGTTTCTCTGCTGTTCCACCTGTGAGAGGTTGGAACCAGTGAGTGTAGTGTGTAGCGCCACGATCCATGGCCCACTTACGAATACCAATAGCAACGGTGTTGGCCATATCTCGAGCAATAGGCCGCCCATTGTCCACATCATCGAATAGTTGTTGCAAGACATCAGCTGCGATGTATTCCTTCATGTGTTCACGGGTGAATACATCCGCTGCAAAATAGTCCTTGACTTTGCCTTCCGGCCTTGATACCGCCACCGGCAGATGAGAAGTGGCCTTGCTGAGAGCTTCAAAACGATTGTTCATACAAGTATAGTTTGGGATTATTTAGGATGGTTCGGGTTGTTCAGACGACAGATTCGGAAAATTCTATTGTTTTTTAGTTTTAATCCGATTGATTTTTAAAATCGGCAGCAAAATTACATCGCTTTTTCGAAATGACAAAATAAAATTGTCATATTTATCACTTTTTTTAACTTTATTTTTCTCTACCCCTTGTGTTTTATACAGGTACGATGCAGGTTCTTGATGTTATGTTCATCTTATGTTCATCTTATGTTCATCTTATGTTCATCTTATGTTTGCCTATCCTGATTTTTAATAAGTTACAAATGATTTTTGCGTTAGACATCTGATAAGTATGTGATTTACAATTCATTATAATATCATATTATTTAGAGCGGATTTTTGTCTTTCTTCTTTTGACTTTTCATTACTATTTTGTATCTTTGCGCACAGAATAGAATATGTGCTACACTATTTTAGGATTCAGGATGCGAACTACGCTATAAAAGCGAGAAGAGTATGAAGACGCAAACTTTGTATGTATGTCAGAATTGCGGTGCTCAGGCACCGAAGCTGTTAGGCAGGTGTCCTCAATGCGGCGAATGGGGGACCTATGTAGAGGAGATAACAGAGCGGCAACCTACGGCAAAGCGCGGGCAATCGCTTCGCGGCGGCATGCCTCCACAGCGTCTGCAAGAAGTGAGAGCGGAGGAAGAGATGCGCATTGACATGCACAACAGCGAGTTGAATCGTGTATTAGGTGGAGGCTTGGTAGCGGGAAGTCTTATTCTATTAGGCGGAGAACCGGGCATAGGAAAGAGTACGCTGGCATTACAGGTATTGATGCAGATGGGGGAGAGGAAGACTCTGTACGCTTCAGGAGAAGAGAGTGTCAAACAACTCAAGATGCGTGCAGATCGCATAGCGGGCAATGCAGAGAATCTGTATATAGTGAGCGAGACCTCGCTTGAGAAGATACTGGAACATGTGCGCAGTTTGCAGCCTGAGATAGTGGTAGTAGATTCGATACAGACGATAGGTGTAGAGGCATTGGAGAGCAGTATCGGGAGTGTGGGACAAGTAAGGGAATGTGCCTCACGGATACTGCATGTGGCGAAAGAAACAGGCATACCCTTCATTATAGTGGGACACATCACCAAAGAGGGAAGTCTGGCAGGTCCGAAGGTGTTGGAGCATATTGTGGACACAGTTCTTCAGTTTGAAGGTGACCAACATTATCTATACAGAATTTTGCGTGCACAAAAGAACCGCTTTGGCAGTACAAGCGAGTTGGGTATCTTTGAGATGCGCCAAGACGGGTTGCGTGAGGTGCAGAACCCGAGCGAGTTGTTGTTGTCCCAGAACAGTGACGGGTTGTCCGGCATAGCGATAGCTTCGGCAGTGGAAGGGATACGGCCTTTCATGATAGAAGTTCAGGCATTGGTGAGCACTGCGGCATACGGGACGCCACAACGGACGGTGAACGGCTTTGACAGCAAACGTTTGAATATGCTTTTGGCTGTGATAGAAAAGCGTTTGGGCGTAAAAATATATACCAAAGACGTGTTTATC
>CAJOPG010000050.1 GCA_905236355.1 Paludibacteraceae bacterium
AGTGTACGAGTACCTATGGGGAGTGCAACGGTATAGGATGTCTGCGAAGGATTGAATTCATCCAATTCATCACCATCCAAGTATATCATATTCAATGCCGTATTAGAAGACTTTTGTATGATGAAGTTAAGGCGATAGTCGTTTTGCGTACCATCTTCTGCCGTCACGCGTACAATCTTGACAGAACCTTCGGTCAGAATTTCTACTGATTGTGCATCTTCCTGCAACTGAACTGCGATATCGGGCAGTTGTGTGGTGCCCATGAGCGGAATGCGGTAGGAGTAGATTTTCTCAGAGAAGGGTTCCATATTCTCTATTGCGTGCGATGTGCCATAGTCGGTGAAAGAGAGGTTATCGAGCAATATATTGTTCAGGTTGGCATTATTGGAGAGTGCGATTTCCCAAACTTCTATTTCATACTCTTTAATGGTGGTAGCATCTTGTGCTGTTACCGTGACGAGTTTACCATTTTCCGAGTCACTCACATTAACCGTTTGGAAGCGGTCCTCGCTGCTATAGCCTATCACAATGTTGTCGCCCTTGACTTGTGTTGAATAGTTGGTACGAGTCGGTTTGAAACCATTAATAGGTTCGTTGTTGACCAGCAAGTTGTTGAGGTCGGCACAGTGAGAAGGTTCAGCGGTGATAGTCACCTCATATTCTTTGAATGTCTTGCCGTCTTCTGCTTCTACTGAGATAACTGCAGTTCCACCTAATGCAGTGGCAGGTGTGACAGTTACCAGCTGGCGTGCCTGACCCAAAGTATAGGTTATTTCCGGCAGAGCGGGTTCAGCCGTTTTAGGTGAGCCGGTAGGGATGACATACGAATAGGCAGTCTTCTCCGGATAGAAGTCGGCGAGAGGGGTGCCATTGATATATATCATCTCCAGAGTGGCGACAGGCGAGGTTTCCGGACTGAGTGTGAAGGTGTAGGTTTTGGTGGTTCCATCTTCAGCCGTTATCTTCACTTCGAACACGGTTTTCGTCACTTGATAATTGCCTGCTCTGCGAATTGCAGACTGATGAACCGGTGCAAGCGACGGACCATTTTTGATGGATATCTCCATCTTCTGTACGCTCTCAGCAAGAATGAACTCTACCCGGGTGGGTTCGTTGGTGTTGTAGGTATAGTTGTCCACCATCGGATTGAATTCCTCATAATGAGAGCCATTGAGCAGGATATCCGCCAAGTCAGCGTTAGACGATGCCTCGGTCGGATAGACGATCTCGTATGTGTTGCTTGCATCACCAGTAAGTTGGATAGCAACTTTTTCGTCGTTAATGGTTTCTACCACCACATCCTGTGCAAACTGCTTTTGGAAACTGATGTTGTCGGAATAGGTTTTTCTGTAGGAGAAAGTATTCTCGCTGAACTCAGCGCCAAGCGACTCTGTATCACGAGCGATATCCGAGAGTTTGCCGTTGGTGGTAACAACGGGGCGATTCAAACTAATAGTATAGGTCTGCGTAGTTTGTCCGTCTTCTGCCGTAACAAGCAATGTCACATCATCTGCGGTTTCCTTCAGTTGTACGTTCTGACCGATAGTATTCTTAGCAAAACTTATAGCGGGCAGTTGGTCTGCCGTAATGGTGTAGGTGTCAACATTGGCGGCGAAAGCAGGGGTAAGCCCGGTGGCAACAATACTATTCAGAGTGGCATCAGAAGATAGTCGGTTGCGCAGTACATATACATCGTGACGCGTAGAGCCATCTTCGGCGGTAACGGTCAATTCCACAACTTTGCCCTCCTTTGTGATGTCAAACTTCTGGTGAATGCTTGTCGGCTCTATGTTGATGTCGGGAAGAGCGGTAACTCCGTAGGGCAGATTGACGAAAGTGGTGTCGTTAGTGCCAGCGGTCGTAGTATAACTGCCAAAACTGATAGTATAATCCACCGAAGTAACAGCCGGGCGTAGAATCTCCACAATATAATCCGTATGGTCGCTTGAATTCTCGCCATAGTTGGTCACTTTGGCCTGCAACCTGCCGTCAATCCACTCACCGTTGTTGAGCCATTCAATGGTTTGCATCTGGTCGTGCACTGCACCTGTGAACTTGAGTGCAGGCACACCTATATAGTTTGCGCTCACAGTATGTGTGAAGGTATTACCATTCCTGGTAGCCGTAGCACCGTCTACAGTAATTGCCGTCAACTCGGAGTTGTAGCCAAAATGTATCTGATCGTATATCACACTGGACTCATAGATAGTACTACCTCCGAACTGCTTGGCGTTCTCCTGATCACAGGAAGACAACATTACATTGAACTTAGAAACGACATTCAGTCCTGTATAATTAATAGGCACACTTACCGGTGTCCATACATTCCGAGCCGAGAAATTACCAGTATAGTTGCTCTCTTTGTAATTAGTACCATCAGAAATCGTCAGCCACATCTTCCAGTTGGATATACTGGATGTGGAGAGTGGTTTAATCTGCCATTCGAAGGTTTCCGGTGTATTTTTGAATTCTACACCTGCGCTGGCGTTCTTTGTTACTGAAGATGTGGAGTTACCATTACTGGTCAGATTCAGTGTCATCGCTCCCAGAGTCATCATCCCCGGCACAGAGCCGTTTAGAGATGCACCACGCAGTGTGGAAAGCATCACACCTGTTCCGCTGGGTATAACCTCTTTTCCTGTAGAATAAGTAAAGTTGATACCCAAGAGCCCCCAGTCGTATCCGCTGCTATAATCGGCCGGTACTTTCCACTGAGCGCTCGGTTTGTAGCCGGTACCTTGTGAGGCGGCTACCCAGTCGACTGAGAAGTCAAACAAACTATCGTAGTTGGTATAATACCAGCAAATGCTATATTTCTCGCCGCCGGAAACAGTCAGTGTGATTTGTTTCTTTTTAGAATCAATATTCGATACGGTTACACTCTCATTATTATATGTCTCATAACTGAAGTCGTCTGCTATAGGTTCAGATGTTACATTGACCATATAGTTATATACATCCGGGCGCCAGTTGGGTACTTCTGCACCATTAAATTTCAGCGACTTGAGTTTGCCCGCCGTATCAAAAGTCGGTATTACGGGTGTGATAGTATAGGTAGCATCATTCACATCTTTGCGATTAGCGCTGACAACTATCTTTGCTCCGCGACGGATGCCGCCGTTATAGAGCAATACAGCCTGCTCCGCATAGTTTTTCTCCACTTTTGTTATGTTGAAACTTGTGACCCCGAAAGGCAGTTCTATCTTGTTGTCACCTCTTGTGGGAACCAACGACCCCCTGATCATTATGCCGTTTTTGTCCACATAGCAATATTCAACACTCTTTACACTATTCTCACCCCGTGGTTCCTCTATGTTGTACCTTATATTGTAGGTCCTTTCGTCGCCATTCTCTGCTGTTACTATTATCTTCGTCACCCCATCCACAGGCGCAGCAATATATTCTATCAGTTGCTCGTCTTCCGCTTTGGCATAGCTGATGTCATAGCCTGCTGTAGAACCGAAGGGCAGAGTGAACTCATATTCCGTTTGGGCCACATCCTGCTCATCGCCGTCTATCTCTAACAATCTCAATTGGGTATTGCCCGATTTGGCGACACTGAAGTTAATAGTGTAGTCTTGTGTCTGCCCGTCTTCCGCCTCCACATGCAGTGTTGTCAATCCATTGGCAGCACCATAGGTGATAGTAATAGTCTGATGCGGTTTGTCGCTTACAGGCCACAAGCAAGGAGCCGAGACACTACGCCAGGGAAGTTCCACATTGTAGTTGGCGGTGTTTTTGTCAAATCCGTCTAACGAGCTCCACTTGTCATTCACGAACAGGCGGATATCTTTCAGCAATGCATTGGTGTCGGTGGTAGGAGTGTAGTTGATGGTGTAAGTGCGTGTGGCACCATTTTCTGCCACTACGATTACTTGTTGTTGTGTTGCACTTGTTTGTGCCACCACCACACTCTGGCTTTCTTCTTTCTCGTAGGTCAGTACCGGAAGTTCTACACCATTCTCAATAGTCTGTTCCAGGATATCATTCTCATCGAACTCGCCCAACACATCCGTGCCGTCCAGTTTGAGTGCCACGAGTGATGTTTCAGACGAGTATGAGTTGATAAAACGGATACGATAGGTCTGCTGTGCGCCACTCTGTGCCGTTACTGTCAGGCCATATACCCACTCGCTCTGCATACCAGCGATGACCTGCTGGCTCTCATCCTGCTTCTCGTATGTAACGACCGGCAATATATTGTCTGACGGTAATGTATAGGTGTATATCAGAGTTTCGCTGCTAAAACCTTCCAATTCCACACCGTCTGCCTTTATAGACTTCAATGTTGCATCTGTCAACGGATTTTCCACGAAGGTCAGCACATAGGTTACCATTGTGCCGAAGGTGTTCACAATGAGGCGTATCTCTTGCCCATTGCTTAGTTCTGTGACAGTCTGCTCGTCATCTTTGTCAAACGAGATTGCCGGAATAGCGGTTGAATAAGGAATCTCATACTCCAATGTGGTGGATTCAAAGCCTTCAACCAACACTCCGTCAGCATAGATGGCAGACAAGTAGGCATTGACACTTGCAGGAGAGGTAAAGGTGATGGTATAGGTATTTCCTGCACCGGTTTCCGGAGTTACCACAATCTTGGCGGTACCTTCCACCGCCGGTGCCATGATGGTGACTTGCTGAGTGGGGTCTTTGTCCACAGTGATGGCCGGACATACAGAGGTTGTCAGCACTACATCATAATGCAATGTTTCTTTTTCAAAACCAGCCAACTCCAGTCCATCCAAATATATCATGTTCAAGAAAGCGTTCTCCGACTTCTGTATAGTGAAGTTGAATACATAAGTGGCACTTGCACCGCTTTCGGCTATCACGCGAATCTTCAATGTTGTTCCTGACCATGATACCACCGTTTTCTGGGAGGCGTCTGCGAGGTCGAAGGTCACGACAGGAACCGTGCTGACTCCTGCTTCCAAAGCAATGTCATAGGTCAATATGGCAGGGTCGAAGTTTTCATATTTCGTACCATCAAAGTAGACTGCCGCCAAGGTGGTGTTTGCCGATGCTGCCACAGAGAAGTGCAGGATGTAAGTCATGCTTGTACCCGCTTGAGAACGCACCATTATCTTATAGTCGCCGTTCACGCCGCCTGACCTACTCGTCACGGTCTGCCACTCGTCGTGCACATCCCATGTCACCGCCGGCACTTCCGTTGTGCCGCGAGGCAACTGCACATCATACTCGGTCTGTTCGGGAGTGAAACCTTCCAGTTGTTCACCCCCAACATATATCATATTCAGTGTCACGACATCCGCCAGTTGCACTGTGAAAGTGATTTCGTAGAGCGATGTGCTACCGTCGCCTGCCGTAACGAAGATGCGGGTCGCGCTGTTCACAGCACCATAGGTGATTTGCACCGTCTGATACTCATCACCCTGCTCCACTGTGATGGTCGGGATAGTGGTAGTACCCGTCGGCAGATTCACTGTATATTTGTAGGTATTTTGGCTAAAACCCTCCAAAGCAGTTCCGTTCAGAAAAATATTCTTCAAATAACTGATGTCCGATTTTTCTGTTGAACAGATAATCTTATATATTGTCTGGTCACCGCTCGCTGCCGTCACTGTAATCTTGGTTAGGCCGTCAACACCGCCATTCTCTATCTCCACCGTCTGATATTTGTCTCCCTTCTCATAGGTTATCTCCGGCAATTCGGTAGTACCCATCGGAAGAGTCACATAATAGGCATAACTGCTCGGATTGAAGATGATATAATCACCCATCTTCAAACTCTTCAACTTGCTATTTGTTGAAGCCGTAATCTTGAAGTTCAACTTATACACCTTTGCCGTCTGATTGCCAGGAGTGGTAACACTCACCTTATATTGCCCGCCATCTATTTTGTCGGGAGCAGTATAAGTAATTGTCTGCTCGCCTTCCGGATAAGCCGACACTGCTCTCACGGTCGGCATTTCCGTAGTACCCAAAGGAAGTTCTACACGATAGGTGGCAAGAGTTGGAATAAATCCGGGGATACTATCGCCGTTCACCAATATATTCAACAGGGTATTGTCCGCCAACTGAGCCACATAGAAATTCAGCGTATAAATCATTGTGGTTGTATTGTCAGGAGCCGTCACTTTTAAAGTGGCAGTACCCGTTGTAGATGTAGCCTGCGTAACCGAGACGGTCTGGCCATCCTCTGCGGCGGTATAAGTCACCACCGGTTTCTGAGTAGTCCCGTAGGGCAAAGCCACATTATATGTACTCACATAACCGTTGAAGCCGTTCAGCGATTCGCCATTTATCTGTATGTCTGCCAGACGGGGGTTATTAGAGGGTTCCTGCACCATCTTGATGCGGTAGGTCATGGTACTCTTACCATCTTCCGATTGCACGGTTATTATTGTCGGATCACCATCCACCTGACCATACACGATGTTTATCTCACTGCCGCTCAGTCTTCTTCCTGGAAAATTCACCGTTGTTCCCTTTATATTGGTCAGATTGCCCTCACCTCTTATTGCATAGACCTCAGGAACCACGGTCGTTCTGCCTACCGAATAGGTTTGTTCCTCGCTTGTGTTCGGGTCAAAACCTTTCCATTCCTTGCCCCCTATATATAAGTGTTGTATCTTGGAAGAATAGATAAGTTCCACATCATCTATATACAATGCATTGCCCGCATAAAGTCCATCATTGGCGCGGAAAGCAGGATAGTTACCTGCCGAAAGTATCACATTACACTTCGTCGGCACCTCGTCGTTGGCATAAAAAATAGGAACTTTCACCTGTGTCCAATTAGCATATTCTTTTCTATCACGCACCCAACCTTCCGCTATCTGGGTTGCCTTTGTATCCGTTCCACACTCGTTTCCGTCTAACGCCAAACGGATATCACTCTCTTCGTCCGTACGAGTGGTGCTTGTACAACTCAGGTTTTTTGCCTTGTATTTTGAACTTACCGCAGTTCCCTTCCATGAGTAAAACAAAAGATTAAAGTCTTCTTTGCTCCAGTTGTTACCCGTACGTTTCACCCATACAACCATTGTGTCCGGCCGATAGGTAAAATTGATGCTGCCCGCTGTTCCTGCAGTAGCACCATTCACATTCAGCCCCTCTACATATTGCCATGGGGTACCTAATGATAAATAACCAGGAGCTATTTCCGTAATACCGGCCGCCCCCACTTCCTTATCTTGTATGCAAGCTGCATAGCCGGTACGACCTGTCTCGCGCGAGATAAAATTAAAGCGGAAAGTCAAACCGATAGCACTCTGCTCCACATTCGAAGCATGCCAATCTTTCAATTGTATATTACCATCAAACTTCGTCCCGCTCCAGTCTTCAAACCCCGGGTCCGGCAACTGTTGCGCTACTATATTCCCGCTGAATAACATTGACAGCGTTGCAAACACTGCTGTAAAAATTAAAACAAAGTAATTTTTCTTCATATTGTCTGTTTATTCTTTTTTTAACATTCACACGCCCATTGCCTCATGCCCATATTTTTCACGCTGCAAAATTACTACCGCCCCATCAACCCCGCAATACCTTACCTTACTAAAAAGTTGACGATTATTAAGACTACATCCCTTTCATTACCTGTTTTTTCTATGAAAACAATATGTTTTTTAAGATTCATATTACATTTCTTATTAGCAAAAGAGCATAGACTCCCAAAGACCATAGAAGAAACAGCAATAGCAGTTTGGGCAATTACCAGGCGATTATAAGTCTGCGCAACACCCCAACGAAAACTCTTTACTACCTATCATCACTCCATACATATCGTTCTATAATATAGCACAGTCGCCAACTAACACCCCACTCTACCCCACATTGTTAATAAGCTTCATAAATAATTGATAAATTGCAGACTATAATCCATGTTATTTGTTAATAATTCGTTTGAAAACTCTGTTGAAAATTTTTTAGTGGGGGAATGTGGTGAATTTAAAAAGTTTTTATTACCTTTGCGGCGAAATTTGAAGAAAGATAAAGATAATTTAATGTTCAGTCGTATGGTTTCAACATTCATAGGAAATACGGAAGTGCGTCTTGACGAGAAGGGAAGAATGTTTATTCCTGCCAACTATCGCAAGATACTTCAGCAGATGCGATCAGAGCGCATTGTCATGCGGCGCGACACCGACAACGCCTGTCTGATTATGTATCCAGAAGAGGTATGGAACAGAAAGGTGGAGGAGTTGAGTCGAGCATTGAATGAATGGGATGCTGGCGATCAAATGATACTTATGCAGTTTGTGGCAGATGCAGAATATTTGGAACCGGATTCACAAGGTCGTATTCTGCTGCAAAAGCGCAACCTGCAACAGATAGGAGCAAGCGGAGACATGTTAATTGTAGGCTTGATGAATCGTTTTGCCGTGTGGGACAAACAAATGTTTGAGCAGAAACGAATCAGTCAAAAGGATTTGGCGGAAATGATACGAGAGAAAATGACGACAAGAGTGAAGAACGAAGAATAAAGAGTGTTGGAGCAAACCAATATGCCATTCTCAAACTGAAGAGTGAAAGATGAAGGTCGCAAGTTATCACATACCGGCATTACTGCAAGAAACCATTGATGGACTTCAGTTGAAGCCCGGAGGTGTGTATGCGGATGTAACCTTTGGCGGGGGAGGTCATTCGAGAGAAATACTGCGCCGTCTGGGGGAGAATGGGAAGCTCTATTCTTTTGACCAGGATATAGAGGCCTACCATAATATTGCGAACATTCCTGCCGAAGACGAAACTACTGATCTCATATCGGGAAAACGCTGGCAATTTGTGCATGGGAACTTCCGGTATATCAGCAATTATCTCCGTTTCTATGGAGAAGAACATATAGATGGCATCCTGGCTGACCTTGGTGTAAGTTTCCATCATTTCGATACGGCGCAAAGAGGATTCTCGTTTCGCTTCGCAGGCCCGCTTGACATGCGTATGAACCAAACCGCGAAACTGACAGCGGAAGACATAGTAAACCATTATACGGAAGAAAACCTGGCGCACGTACTATATATATATGGTGAGATGAATAACAGCAGGCAGATTGCAAAACGGATATGCAGGAGTAGAGAAACGAGAAGGATTCAGACAACAGAAGAGTTGGTTGGTTGCGTAACGGGCAGACAGGAGGTTGTTGTGAATGGAGAGATACAAGTGGACAGCCGTGACAAGAAGGACCTTGCACGCCTCTTTCAGGCCTTGCGCATAGAGGTCAACGATGAGATGGGGGCCCTGAGGGAACTGCTTACCGCATCCACAGACCTCTTGAAGAAAGGAGGTCGAATAGCCATCCTGACCTACCACTCATTGGAGGACCGGATGGTAAAGAACTTTTTGAGAAGCGGGAATATTGAAGGCGTAATAGAAAAGGACTTCTATGGGAATGTCATATCACCTTTCCGTCTGATTAACAACAAAGTGATAACTGCAAGTGCAGAAGAAGTGGAACGCAATCCACGCGCCAGAAGTGCCAAACTGAGAGTGGCAGAGAGATGCTTTAATGTTTAATGAATGAGAATGGAAAAAAAAAGATTGAGTCTACAGGAGGTGTTATCAGGCAACATCTTCACTCGCGACTTCTTCAAACGACAATACAAATTATTAATACTGATTGCCGTCCTGCTCTTCGTATATATTTATAACGGGTTTCAGTGCGAAAGTCAGGAGCGAAGAATACAACGCCTGCAAACCGAAATAAAAGATGCCAGATATGAGATGCTTGATTTGTCGGCGGAATACACCAAACTGACACGACCAAGTCACATTGCAGAACAACTTGCAACAAGCGGAAGCAATATAAAAGAATCAACCACACCTCCTATAATGGTGAAATAGCATTCTGCCCAACGCCCACCACTATGCCGGAAAGAAACAAGAATATGGTTATACGATTTGCCCTCATCTTTACATTAATGGTGATAGGCTTCATTGCCGTATGGGTGAAAATAGGTATAACACAGACGGTGGAGCGCAAAGCCCTCCTTGATATCGCCAAGCGGCAGGTGAACGATAGCAGTATCATCAATCCCAACCGCGGCAACATTTACGATGCCTATGGCAATCTGTTAGCAGGTTCGGCCCCATTGTACAATGTGTATATGGACACTCGCGTGCCGGCACTTTCCGACAACAACAATGCATTGTTCAATCAGTATATCGACAGCATATCAGAAGGATTGAGCCAACTATTTGGAGACCGGACACCCGAAGAATACAAGCAACACATCACACAAGGTTTTCAGAAACAAAAAGGGCGTCTGAAGTTATATCCGAAGAGCATTACCTACACCCAGATGAAGGCATTGAAAGAACTTCCGTTGTTCAATAAAGGCAGGCTCAAAAGCGGATTGATAGTAGATGTGCGCTATAATCGCATCAAACCATTCGGAAGTCTGGCATCGCGCTCCATTGGCAGTACGTATGGTGAAACGGGCAAAGGTAACTCCGGTCTGGAGATGCAATATGAAACATATCTCTACGGCAAAGCGGGAAGAAAGGTGACACGCTTGATAGACGGGCGGGTAGTGTCGATAGAAGACGAGGATGCCGTGGACGGAATGGACATCGTAACCACCCTTGATGCCAATCTGCAGGATGTAGTGGAGAGCAACCTGCGCCATACATTGCTTGAGAAAGATGCAGACTGGGGCTGTTGCATACTGATGGAGGTTAAGACAGGGAAGGTCCGCGCCATCAGCAATCTGGGCAGAACAAGCGAGGGGAAGTATATAGAGAATAAAAACTATGCCGTCAGTCGTATCGAACCGGGTTCTACCTTCAAAACCTACGCATTGATGGCAGCATTGGACGATGGCAAAGTAAGTATCACCGATACTATTGATATTGAGCAGGGAAGATGGTTCTATGAAAACGCAAAGAAACCTATCACTGACTCGCATGTCTATAGAGACAAACAAGGTGTTCCGTTGCAAACCACACGTTTCACCGTCAAAGAAATTCTTGCCACCTCCTCCAATGTCGGACTCGCCAAAATTGTGACCTCTGCCTACGACAAGAAAGCATCGCGTTTTGTGGACAAGTTGGATAAGATGGGTGTGCGCGATTCTGTCTGGTTCGACATTCCAGGTACCCAACAACCCCTTATCAATGTCCCAAACGACGGCGAGACTCTGGCCCGCATGGCGTTTGGTTATTCTGTAGAACTACCACCTATAGATATCCTGATGTTCTACAATGCCATCGCCAACGACGGCAAAATGATACGACCATATTTAGTGGAGGAGATACAGGAGAATGGCAGCCGCATAAAGAGTTTCAGCACATCAACCATAAAAAGCAGCATCTGCAAAACCAGTACACTACGAGATGTCAGAGAGTGTTTGGAAGCCGTCGTCTGGGACAATGATTTCGGCACGGCAGCGGTCACTCCTTGGGGAAGGCGCAAAGCTCAGTCTGACATCGTAGCAATAGCCGGCAAAACGGGGACTGCACAGGTGATAGAGGCTAACGGTCTGTACAACTCTCACCATCACCGCACCCTCTTCTGCGGCTATTTCCCTATGGATGCACCGCAATATACTTGTATCTGTGTAATCCAGCAAAAGGCATACGCGCAATATGATGCAGGTATGGAATGTGGCGGTACTGTAAGAAGAATAGCGGAAAAAGTGATGGCATATCACGGCACCATCCCTATCAGCAAGCACATTTTGCACCCTGACTCACTTAGGCAACCTCCCATCAAACGAGGCATGCAGGAACCTATACGCATCGTCTCCAAAGGTACAAAAGTGAATTTCCGCCCGAACGACTCTGAATGGGTCCGTATCAATGCGGAGTATGAAGCAGAAACATTGTCTATATGTAGTGACATCATGCCCAATGTAGTAGGCATGGGTGCCCGCGATGCCATCTATGCGATAGAACAGACAGGTATGCTCGCTACGCTGCACGGCAAAGGGCGGGTGGTGAGCCAAAGTGTGAGGGCAGGAAGCAGTATAGTGAAGGGAGGCACCGTGTACTTAGAACTAAAATAACACATCAAGTATGATACTTTCAGAATTATTTCAAGGAGTAGAGATGGATTCCGTTGTGGGCAATGCCGATGTGGAAATCAGAGATATTCAGTTTGATTCACGCAAAGTGGGTGAAGGAAGTTTGTTTGTTGCCACTCCCGGGACTATAGTGGACGGACATAGTTTTATTCCGCAATGTATTGCCGCAGGAGCTACCGCTATTGTCTGTGAGCATCTGCCAGAAGACACTGCAGGTGCCACCTTTGTTGTAGTAAAAAACTCACCGAAGGCATTAGGAGAACTGGCAAGCCGTTGGTATGGGGAACCCTCCAAGCACCTCATACTGGTTGGTGTAACCGGCACCAACGGCAAAACCACCATCGCCACCCTATTGTACAAACTCACAAGAGCCATGGGACACAAGGCGGGACTTTTATCCACCGTCTGCAACTATATTGAAGACGAAGCCGTCCCCGCTACACACACCACGCCGGATGCGCTGGAACTGAACGGATTATTGGCAAGGATGGTCGCCGGCGGATGCGAATATTGTTTCATGGAGGTATCCTCACATGCCATAGCGCAAGAGCGCATTGCAGGGCTCGATTTTAACGGAGGCATTTTCACTAACCTCACGCGCGACCACATTGATTTCCACAAAACTTTCGACAACTATCGCGACACTAAGAAACACTTCTTCGACTTGCTCCCGCAAACAGCCTTCGCCATCACCAACAAGGATGACAAGAACGGACTGGTGATGACCCAAAACACGCAAGCTCAAGTACACACCTACTCCACCCATACTATAGCAGACTACAAAGCGCAAATCTTAGAAGAAGGATTTGAGGGGATGTTGCTCAACATCAATAGTCAAGAGGTGTTTGTCCCCTTGGTGGGACGCTTCAATGTGAGCAATCTGCTTGCCATCTATGGTGCCGCACTCTGCCTTGGGTTTGAGAAAAACGAAGTGCTACGGGTGCTCTCCACACTGCAACCTGTAAATGGCAGGTTTGAGACCATATACTCACCCAAAGGTTGGACCGCCATTGTAGACTACGCCCACACACCTGACGCGGTAGAGAATGTCATCAATACTATCAACGAGATACGCCGACAAGGTTCCAAACTGATAACCGTAGTCGGATGCGGCGGCAACAGAGATAAAGGCAAACGCCCTATGATGGCGAAACTTGCCAAACAGGGATCCACGCAACTGATACTCACCAGCGACAACCCACGCGATGAAGAACCGCAAGATATTCTCAACGACATGTTGGCAGGGCTGAATGAAGACGAAAAGCATAGCACACTTGTCATTGAGAATCGTCGCCAGGCTATACGCACCGCCTGCACATTAGCAGGGAAAGACGATGTGATTCTCGTTGCCGGCAAAGGACATGAAGACTATCAGATTATCAAAGGCGTAAAGCACCACTTCGATGACCATGAAGAAGTAAAAGCCATGGCATAAACAACAAACAACTAATATTAAACAGCAATATGTTATATCAACTTTTCGACTATCTGCAAAGTAGCGGCAGGCACATTGCCGGAGCGGGTCTTTGGCAGTATATCTCTTTCCGCGCTATTATCGCTGGCGTCATTGCATTGCTTACCAGCATGTGGTTCGGCAAGTATTTCATTGCACTATTGAAACGCAAGCACATCTCAGAAACACAACGCGACGAGAAAACCGACCCCTTCAACACAAAAAAAGTGGGAGTGCCAACCATGGGGGGAATTGTCATTATTGTTGCCATACTCGTTGCAGTTTTGCTTGTAGGCAGACTCACTAACATCTATATGATTCTCATGCTCGTCACCACACTACTGATGGGGTTGCTCGGATTTCTTGACGACTATATCAAAACCTTCCGCCACAACAAAGAAGGATTAAACGGATGGGTAAAGATAGCAGGACAAGTGATGTTGGGATTGATTGTAGGGCTTACACTGCGCTATTCCCCTGTTGCTGTAATGAACGAAACTATAAATGTGCAGATTGAAAACAATACGGAAGTGGTTTACAAGTCACCTGATGTAAAGTCCACCCGCACCACTATTCCCTTCGTCAAACACCATAATGCCAACTATGCCGATATGTTCAGTTTTCTTGGCGACACATGGAAATACAAAGCAGGATGGATATTTTTCGTACTCCTCATTGTGTTTGTGGTAGCTGCTGTGAGCAACGGTGCCAACCTCAACGATGGGATGGACGGCATGTGTGCAGGCAATAGTGCTATCATCGGCATCGCACTCTTGATTCTGTCCTATGTGAGCGGCAGCACCATCTGGGCAGACTACTTCGACGTGATGTATATCCCCGGCAGCGAGGAACTTGTTGTATTCCTCGGTGCTTTCGTGGGTGCACTCATCGGCTATTTGTGGTACAACACCTACCCTGCACAAATTTTTATGGGCGACACCGGAAGTCTCACCCTCGGGGGCATCATCGGTGTATGCGCCTGCATTATCCACAAGGAACTGCTCATTCCTATTTTGTGCGGAGTCTTCCTTATGGAGAGTGTAAGCGTCATCGGGCAACGGTTCTACTACAAACTCGGCAAACGCAAAGGTAAAAAGCAGCGCCTTTGGAAACGCACTCCGCTACACGACCATTTCCGTACTTCGTTGGAGCAAGTGGAGCAACTCGACCCGGGTAGTACAGTCCTCTTCAAAGGAAGCAATGAATTGCACCACGAAACCAAAATAACACTCCGCTTCTGGATTGTCACAATTCTACTCGCAGCATTCACCATACTAACACTCAAAATACGATGAAACAATTAGTTATTCTCGGAGCAGGAGAAAGCGGATGCGGAGCTGCCATTCTTGCCCAAAAACAAGGCTATGAGGTATTTGTGAGCGACATGGGCGAAATCAAGCCCATCTATAAGGCCCTCTTGGAGCAGCACCATATCGCCTACGAAGAAAAACAGCATACCGAAAACAAAATCCTCAATGCCAACGAAGTGGTGAAGAGCCCGGGCATACCCGCTACTGCACCCTTTATACAAAAACTCACGACACAAGGCACTCCTGTAATATCTGAAATAGAATTCGCTTCCCGCTACACCGATGCCAAAATGATTTGCATCACCGGTTCCAACGGCAAAACCACCACCACAAGCCTTATCTTTGACATCTTGGTACGGGCCGGACTCAATGTTGGGCTCGCCGGAAACATCGGCAATTCGCTCGCCCTGCAAGTGGCTCAAACCCGACGCGACTACTATGTCATCGAACTCAGCTCCTTCCAACTGGACAACATGTACGACTTCAAGGCGGATATCGCCATCCTCATGAATATCACGCCTGACCACTTGGACCGATACGACTATAAGTTCCAAAACTACGTGGACGCCAAATTTCGCATCACACGCAACCAAACAGCACAAGACGCATTCATCTATTGGAGTGAAGATCCCGTAATCGACAAAGAGTTGAAAAAACTGCATCCAGCCGCCACTCTCTATCCTTTTGGCAGCAAAAAAGAACACAATGTTGCCTATATCGATGCCGACAATCTTGTCCTTGAGGCCCCTAATGCACTCGCACTCACCATGCCCGTGTGTGACCTCTCTTTGAGAGGCAGACACAACCAACTCAACTCGATGGCGGCAGGACTCGCTGCTCAAATCCTACATATCAAAAACGAAATCATTCGCGAGAGCCTGATGCAGTTCGCCGGTGTGGAACACCGCCTGCAGTATGTAGCCACCGTCCGCGGTATCCGCTTTATCAATGACTCCAAAGCCACCAATGTCAACTCATGCTGGTACGCCCTTGAGAGTATGACCACACCTACTGTCCTTATTCTTGGAGGAAAAGACAAAGGCAATGATTATAGCGAGATAGATGAACTCGTCCGACAAAAATGTCACACCCTTGTCTATATGGGATTGCACAACGAGAAACTACACGAACACTTTGACACAACGGGATTGCAGATTATCGACACCAACAACATCCGCGATGCCGTACACCGTGCTTATGAGGCAGCTCACGATGGTGACACCGTGCTTCTCTCACCCTGTTGTGCAAGTTTCGACCTCTTTAAAAGTTACGAAGACCGGGGCGAACAATTCATGCAACAGGTGAAACAACTCTAAACCATCCGCACAATACCCAAACACCAACAAATCAGCCTCTATGTCCAACCCACTCTCTAACATAAAAATCAGCCGGGACCATATTGACAGACCTTTCTGGATTATCTTCAGCATATTGGTTGCAGTAAGCATTCTGGCCTTGTTCTCCGCCAGCAGCACTCTTATCAATCGTGCTACCGCTTTGGGACACAACCCCTTGCAACCTATCGCCATGCAGATTGTTTATCTCTTCCTCGGGGTCGGCATCGCCTATGTCATGCAGTTCCTGCCCACATGGGTTTATCGATTCTTCGGATATCTGCTTTTCGCGCTCGGGCTTCTCTTCCTGTTGCTCAACGCTATGCATATAGGATGGTCTGCCAACGGAGCATACCGATGGATAAAAATAGGGGGTATCACCATTCAGTCCTCCGAACTCGCCAAACTTGGACTTATCATCGTTGTCAGCGACCTACTCACGCGCATCCATGACGAGCAGTCACAACGATACTATTTCCGCATCGTGCTCATACTCACCATCGTCACCTGTGTCCTTATTATGATAGGAAATCTCTCTACTGCCATTCTACTGGGGAGTGTCATACTTCTCCTTATGATTCTGGCACGCATACCATGGAAATGGTGGACCGCTATCATCGCTGCCGCCATAGTCATCCTCGTTATCGGCTATTTCATTGTCAAAGTGGCGTATGTGGACAAAGGGAAAGAGCCAGGCCGTCCCTTTGACCGAACCGTTACATGGGTGAAACGCATAGATGCAAAATTCAACATAAAAAATTCCCAAGAGAAGACCTACAAAATCAACGACGACAACTATCAGGCTATGATGGCAAGTGTCGCTGTGGCAAGAGGCGGACAGAGTCCGCTCGGTGTCGGACCCGGAAACTCGCTCGAACGCAACTACCTGCCACTTGCCAATGCCGATTATATTTTCGCTATTATTGTCGAAGAAACAGGCATCGTCGGAGCCGTGCTTCTATCTCTACTGTACCTCTCCATCCTCTTCCGATGTTGTTTTTCATCCAACCGATATAGCGACTACTCCGCACAACTCATGGTTATGGGACTGGGCATTATGCTCACACTGCAAGCACTCGTTTCTATGGCTGTGGCAGTAGGGCTCGGACCCGTCACAGGTCAACCACTACCCATGATTAGCAAGGGCGGAACAAGCGCCATCATCACCAGTATCTACTTCGGCATTATGATGGGAGTGGCACGGGAACAAAACCAAAAACACGCGGAAGAACAACTCACGCGGCAGGAAAGTATGCAGAACATACCCTCCATCGAAACCGAATAAGCAACCTAACAAATATACATAAAAAACATTCAACCATGAACTATCTCATTTCCGGTGGCGGAACAGGAGGACACATCTTCCCGGCCGTCAGCATCGCCAACGCACTGCGAGAACTCCAACCCGACTGCAAGATACTTTTTGTAGGAGCCATTTCCCGTATGGAGATGGAACGCGTACCGCAGGCGGGATATGACATCATCGGACTACCCGTACGAGGTTTCAACCGTCAGCAACCCTGGAAAAACATCAGTGTCCTGTTCGACCTGCTCCGATCCATGCAACAGGCACGAAAGATAGTTAAGGATTTTCAACCGGATGTCGCCATTGGAGTGGGAGGATATGCATCAGGTGCGGCCATGAAAGTGGCCGCAAAAATGGGAGTTCCGGTCCTCTTGCAGGAACAAAACGGATTTGCAGGAGTCACCAACAAACTGCTGCGCAACAATGCCTCCAAAATATGTGTAGCCTACGAGGGGATGGAGCGATTCTTCCCCGCTGACAAGATTATTCTCACCGGCAATCCTGTTCGTCAGAACCTAGAAGGAGGGAGCAAAAAAGAAGCAGCAGAATACTTCGGCCTCGACCCCAAGAAAAAAACGCTCCTTATCATAGGAGGCTCGCTCGGAGCACGCACCATCAACCAAAGTATCATACAGAATCTCAACACACTGCTGAACAGTGGCATTCAGGTCATCTGGCAAACCGGCAAAATCTACTACGAGCAATGCCGCAAAGCACTAGAAGACGCACAACGGACAGCCGCCCCTGCCGTAAATGAATCCGCTGAAACAGATGCCGGATCAGGGGAAGAACAAAAGGCAGGACAGAGTTCTATCTTCTGCAGTGCTTTCCTCAGTCGTATGGATCTTGCTTATGCTATGGCCGACCTCGTTATTTCACGGGCGGGAGCCGGAAGCATCAGCGAACTCTGCTTGCTCGGAAAGCCTGCTATCCTCGTTCCTTCACCCAATGTGGCGGAAGATCACCAAACACACAATGCCATGGCATTGGTGGACAAAGAAGCGGCGGTACTCGTCAAAGATGCCGATGCACAACAACAACTGGTCAGTACTGCCTTGCACCTCATCAATAACAAAGGCCAACTCAGACTGCTGAGCACAAACATTCTCTCACTCGCACAACGCGACTCCGCACGACGCATCGCAGAAGAAGTCATACGCCTTGCGCAGCAATAGGATGCAGAAGACAGAATTCTGAATTAAGAATCATGAAAGTTCATACTCAGACCCGAAAATCAGTTCTCTAACTGCATGGTTTCCAATAGGGGTTTGTGGTTCTTCTTGGATGGTTACAAGCCTGTGTGATACCTATCACATAGACTATCTGTTATTTAGTACGACTCCAATATCAACGGAATCATCATCCTGCACTTGTTTCAGAATTCCGCCTGACTGCAAACAGAAATCATAGAAGCAAGCAGCAATAGCACATATACTCGCCCTCCTGATGCAAATACCGCAATGGCAGGGTCAACCCTGTGTGCCCGCCTTCTTTGTACACTTTCACAGATAAGCGTCACTAAACAAAAATTCCACACAATACGAAGATATATGCACAGCAGTATGCATAAACCTCTCTATTTTTGCAGCGTACCTTATGGTACACATAAAAAACATGGGCTTTTATTTTATGGTTACGGAGTAACGAGAAGTACTACTGGCCTGCAACACCCAACAAAGGACTGCCTATTAATGTTATAAACAAACTATAAAACAACAAACTAATAATATTTACTAACTTTAAAACTTAAACAATCATGAAAAAAACATTCACATTAGCCGCTGCTCTTTTGGCAAGCCTCAGCTTGTGGGCAGCAGCAACAGTCACTTTTACTGCAGAAGAAATTGCTGCAGGTACTGCAAAAAGTGACGTAACTCCACATTGTTCACTATCTACCTCTTCAAACTACATTTGCGAGAGTAGTAAAGTGACATTAATTCAGAATGGAAACTCTGCCGACGCATCCTACAATGATAATAGTAAACGCATCGCGTTCACTGTCGCTGCTGGAAAAGGAACAATAAGTAAGATTGTAGTACATGGATCTACCAATAGTACTACAGCTTACAAAGCAGGTATTGTTTGTTGGGATGATATAGCATTTCCTTCTACTGCTATTGGTTCTACAACATTACAACTGCCTGGTTATGTTCAAACAGGAAGTTGTGATGGATACGATGTTGAAGCCACTCTAATTGAAGGAACAAAAGCTGTTGCTATTTACAAACGCGTAAAATATACTGCTGAGACAAACACAGTTGGTTCCGGTTCAAATCTTGGAGATGGACAAACTATTCGTATCAGCGAAGTTACACTGACTATTGAACCCGAATGTTCCTCTCCTGAGACTCCGTTGAGCATTTCTTCTGATGCTCCTGCCGAATTGTATGAAGGCACTGCTGTGCATCTTTCATTTCCCGGAGGTAATGGGGCAGGTAAAGGTTTGACATTGGATGGTGAGACTTTTGCAGAATTAACATGGACGGCGGTTGCAGGCGAGCATACCTTTGTCGTAAGACAAGATGCTTATAACGGCTACTGCGCACAAGAGGCAGAACTCACACTGAATGTTTTGGCAGCTTCTCCTGTAACTGCAGTTACCATTGATGGTCCCGCAACAGGTACTATCGGCCAAGAACTCGTTTATACCGCTACCGCTGAGAATGCAACTGATTTTGCATGGTCGGTTGACGGTGTTGACGCCAATGTGAATGCAGCAGAATTCACTTATATCGGCACTAAAGGAAACCACTCAATCATCTGCAAAGCACGCAACAAATTCAACGCAACAGATGAGTGGATTGCTTCAGACGCCAAAGCAGTAACCGTTACAAAAGTCTGTGGTGAGTTAATCAGAGCAACACGTAACGGCAAAAACATCGACCCGGTTACCGGTGTCATTGGAGGTTCTGCAGAAAAGAGCACCCAAGATAACGGGAAATTGGGCGGCACAGGACACTATTGGAAACTGACGCTTGCTTCCGGAGAATTCATGATGGGAGATATAGTTACAGTTAATGTAAGTACAGCTGGAGCACAAGGCAAGATTGCCATCACTTCAGACAAAGAAGGAACAGATGTATTAGGTACATTAGAGGACTTTGGCACAACAGGCGACAACGAAGTAACCTTGACAAAGGGTGGCGTTAGCACTATTTGGCTTTCTCGTGACGGAACCAACAATAATTACAACGGTGTAGTAGATGCTATTTTTGTCACCCGCGCCTGCGAGGACAGCAACGATGCTACAATTCACTCGCTGACAGTCAATGGCGATGCGGTTGCTGAAAATGACGGATTGTTTGAATATACTGTTAGTTCTTCTTATGAAGAGCCAACCGTTACTATCGCATTTGAGATTCATCCGTTAGCAACGATCAAGTATGGATTGAGCAACCCATATGAGTTGAGTACTCCGGAAGTGGGTTCTTCAAGAGGGCAGGCGTTCACTATCATTGCTGAAGACGGTACTGAGAAGACATATACTGTTCAGATTTACAAATCTGCAAGTTTGGACGATGACGCCACACTCGGGGCACTGACTATTGGTTCTTACGAACTGACTCCGACTTTCGACCCCGCTGTTACCGAATACACCGTTACCAAACCATACGAGGATGCTATGCCTGTCGTTGGTGACGTAACCGCTACACCGAACAGCAGCAATGCCAAGGGTGCCGAAGTTACTATCGCTGAAAACGTAATCACCATTACCGTTACTGCTGAAAACGACGACACAAAGGTGTACACCGTTACTGTTAACAATGCTCCGGCAGTTAAGAAGATTAACGAAATTATCCTGAGCAACGGTTACAACGCATACATCGTTGAAGGCCAATCCGTTGAACCGTTCATCATCAATGGTTTCTATCTCGCCGGGACAGAAGTTCCGACAGTTAGCAGTTACAAAGTAAACGATGGTACCACTTGGGCTATTGACGGCAACGACATCACTCTCACAGGTCCTGATGCATCAACCGCTGCTTACTCGTTAGTTCTTGAGGCCGTTACTCCGGCTACCTTCTCCGCAAATGAGATTATCTTCGACGGCACAGAGAGCTGGGTTAAAGCCGCTAACGGCTTCGATGCGAGCAAAGGCGGTTGGAAATTCTCGAAGACCGACGATGACTATAGTCGTGAGATAGCAGGCAAGACCCATGTAGAGTTCTTCCTGCCGGCATGCCAAACCGTTGTACTGAAAGCAGGTTCTGAAGGTACTGTGCGCGATGTTCGTACCTACATAAACGGGAAAGAAGTAGGCGACAAAGCTACACTATCCAAAGATGATGGTATCACACTCGTGGCAGGGCAAAGCGCACCATTCATTCTGACTGTTGCATCTGCACAGACTAAAGGTGACGGTGGCGTAGGTTCCATCCAATTGACAGAGTACCAAATCCCGACAGACTTGAACAGCATTGCTGATGATGTTAAGGTAGTGAAGGTGGTTCGCAATGGTCAAGTATTGATACTCCGTGACGGCAAGACCTTCAACGTACTGGGTTCCGAAGTAAAATAAGCATATCCTTATCATACACAGCAAAGAAGAGCGTGCTAAGCACGCTCTTCTTTTGTTAAATAGTAAGGGGCGACTCTGTGTGGTCGCCCCTATGAATGATTATTGTCTGACGTTTTTACGGCTCAATACTGTGCCGCATCATACACTTCATCCGCCACTTCTGCCCCGCGCAGTTTCTCAATGATACAGAAAGCGAAGTCGCTACTCAGTCCGGGACCTTTGGCAGTAATGACATTCTTGCTCTCCACCACGAGTCCGCCCACATAACTTTCCCCCAAGGCACTTTCAAATCCCGGGTAGCATGTGGCCTGCTTGCCTCGCAGGACACCCAGTTTGCCCAGCACGGCAGGTGCGGCGCAGATAGCAGCAATGAGTTTGTCTTCCGCATTATGTTTCTGAATCAGTGCACAGAAGTCAGGATAGTCGCCCAGCATCACACCGCCGCCCGGCAGAATCAGCATATTGGCATCACTGAAGTCGGTGTCTGCGAACAGGCGGTCCGTCTCCACATAGATATTGTGTGCCCCACGCACTCTAATAGCACCGGTAACACTCACCGTAGTCAATTCAACGCCTGCCCGGCGCAACAAATCAATGGTGGTAACGGCTTCTATCTCTTCGAAGCCGTCAGCGAGAAAGATATAGTTCATAGTATATTAATTAACCCCTCCTTGTTCTCTCCGCTGAGAGAAAGTGCAACTTTAGTAGGAGGTTGTTGCGTTAATTCGTTTGAATGTTGAATTTAATATTACCTATTACATCTCCTTCGCCTGCGGAGAAGGTGACGGTATATGCCTTGTCAATGCAGGCACGGATGGTTGCTGTCTCGGAGATGGTGGTGCCCTGTCCTTGTGTAGCGGAAATCACTTTGCCTGCAGCGTTGACGCGTATGCTCACCACCACGACACCCGACTGTGTACCCGGCGGAAGCGACGGTTTGCCGATAGTGCCTTTCAGGTCACGCCCCGATAGGGACCAGCTGTTTCCGCCCGAGTTGCCGTGTCCGGCAGGATTGCCTTTGGTGCCGCTGCTGTTGCTGTTGTCACCGTTGGCGCCTTGACTGCTTCCGCTGTTTCCGAAGAGCGAACCTAATTGGTTAGCTTTGTCAATAGCCGCCTGCTCCCTGGCTTTCTGTTCAGCAATGGCTTTCTCTTGTGCTATGCGTTCAGCCTCAAGGCGTGCCTCCTCCTCTTTCTGTTTTTTCAGGCGCTCCGCTTCTTCCTGCTGTTTGCGTTTTTTCTCCTCCTCACGCTGTTTTTGCAATGCAAGTGCCTGTTCGTCTTCCTGTGTCATATAGTCGTTGTCCGACGGTTGGGCGGGAGCGGGTGGCGGCGACACTGACTCAGAAGGAGAAGATGCGGGTTCCTCGGTATATTGTCCGCCGCCGTCATCACTATCACCAAACGACACCATGACACCTTCCTCTTCAGGAGTGTAGGGAGTGTTGATAGAGACGAACCACAACAGCAGGAACAACAGCAACAATGTCACTATCGAGCCAAGCGAACCATATATTTTTTCATCGTACTTCACAAGCAGGATGAGAATTGAGCATGTAACACATTACACTATTAACATTAGACAGCCGTCTATCTACAGTTTCTTAGTAGCAATGACTATCTTCATTTTATGCTGGTTGGCAATGTCAAGCACGCGTACCACCTCTTTGTAGGCAATGTCCTGGTCGGCATGCAACGCGATGTAGGCAGTGCTGTCGCCACCAATCTCGCTGACGAGATACGCCTCCAGTTCTTCTGGCATAATCTGCACGGGTTTCTGTTTGCCGAGTGCCACCGAGTAGGTACCGAGTTCGTCGATGTTTACTTTTGCCACCACCTGTTTGGTGTTGGTTTTTGCCCGACTCTGTGGCAGATTGATTTTGATATCGTTAGGTGATGACATCGTGCTTGCCATCACGAAGAAGAGTAGCAGCAAAAATATCAAGTCAGTCATACTTGACATTGAGAATGCCGCCTCTACCTTATTTCGTCGTTTGAGAGCCATTATGCGGGTTCATTTAGGAGGTCCATGAATTCAAGAGTCCGGCTTTCCAGCAGGCGGACGACAGAGTCGATGCGAGCCACGAGGTAGTTGTAAGCAAACAAGACGAGGATACCCACGATCAGACCTCCGATGGTGGTGACCATAGCCTGATACATGCCTTCGGAGAGTGCTGAAAGTTCAATCACTCCGGTGGAGTTGCTTGCCATATTATAGAAAGTCTGCACCATACCCATCACGGTTCCGAGAAAACCAAGCATAGGAGCAATGGCGGCGATGGTGGCTACAATAACAAGGTTTTTCTCCAAATTCGCCACTTCCAGATTACCCACATTTTCCACCGCCACCTGTACATCACTCATTGGACGGCCTATGCGTGTGATTCCCTTCTCCACCATACGAGCCGCCGGTGTGTTGGTCTGTCGGCAGAGATTGAGTGCGGAGTCAATCTTTCCATCATGGATATAGTCTTTGATACGGTCCATAAACGACTTGTCTTCTTTTTTGGCTCGCTGTATCACCACAAGACGTTCAATGAAGAGATATACGGCAAGTGCCAGCAGTAGGGCAAGCACTACCATTATCCAGCCGCCGTAGGCAGCCATGTGGAACAGATTCATGGGTTCTTGTGCAGTTTCAGCCAGCGGTTCTGCTGCAACAGTCAATGTGTCAATTACTTGAAGTAACATGATTTTATTGTTTATTTGTTCTTATGTTCGTTTGTTCTTATAATTCTTGTTTTTCAGCTATTCAGTTCTTCTTTATATCGGCGTATGGTGTCTTCGATGCCGAAATATAGTGCGTCGCTGATAAGAGCATGTCCGATGCTGACCTCCGCTATCCACGGGAACGCCTGCACGAAAGGACGCAGGTTTCTCAGGTTCAGGTCATGTCCGGCATTGAGACCGAGCGACAAATGTTGTGCCATTTGCGCGGCCGGGCGGTACATTTCTATTGCTTTTTCCGGGTCATGGTCATAAAGTTCGGCATAGGGACCGGTATAAAGTTCCACACGGTCGGCTCCCGTTTTTTCAGCATACTCCACCATGACAGGATCGGGGTCCACGAAGATACTGACGCGTATGCCGGCCTCTTTGAACTGCCGTACGACCGGTATCAGATAATCACAATGTGTACGAGTGTCCCACCCATGATTGCTGGTAATCTGGTCGTGGGCGTCAGGAACGAGGGTGACCTGTGCGGGACGTACCTGCAAGACCAAAGAGACGAACTCACTGCGTGGATTACCTTCAATATTAAACTCAGTGGACACGATATCCTTGAGCAGTAACACATCATGCCTTGTGATATGCCGCTCGTCAGGTCGCGGGTGCACCGTGATACCTTCTGCGCCGAAACGCTCACAGTCAGCCGCGAAACGCTCCACATCGGGCAGATTGCCTCCACGCGCATTGCGCAAGGTGGCCACCTTGTTGATATTTACGCTCAGGCGTGTCACTCTCAGTTATCTTTCCGCCGACAAAGGTACAATAAATAATTAAAAGGCAAAAATGAAAAATGAAGAATCCCTGGCGCCCCCATCAAAACACGTGTCCGAATATCCTTGTTGCAAGTTTTTCACGGGTTCCCGCCAGGGTCTATACGGGCTTTTGATGTATGGTTGATGTATGGTTGATCCTTTGATGATGTATTGAGGCCGCTACCTACTTCGTATGGTATGGATGGTCTTTTATTACCGGAAGTGTAGGAGACGGTTACCCCTTGGAAAGTACAGGAAAATATCATGACAATCTAAATTTTGTCAGATTGAATAATTATTCGTATCTTTGCAGTCCCTCTTTGATGAGAGATAACAGATACAAGTACACATAAGAAATATGCGGAGATTTTTCATCCATATAGGCGAGTATGTATTGCTGATGGGCCGTGTGTTCCGCTGGCCTGACCGTCAGCGTATGTTTTGGCGTCAGTTCTCGCACGAATTGGAGAAGCAAGGCACTCAGTCGGTACCCATTGACCTAATCATCAGTATTTTCATCGGAGCCATCATGACCATGCAAATCAAACTTGACATGGCCAATCCGTTGTTACCGCGCTATACTGTGGGCGTAGTGACCCGTGATACCATGTTGCTGGAATTTTCCAGCACCATTCTATGCCTCATTTTAGCAGGCAAAGTGGGGAGCAATATTGCCTCTGAGATAGGTACAATGCGCATTACCGAGCAGATTGATGCTATGGAAATAATGGGCGTTAACAGTGCCAACTACCTTATCCTGCCCAAGATATTGGCCTTTATGGCGATGATGCCTATATTGGTGATATTCTCTATAGGCAGTGCTCTGATAGGCGGTTATATGATGGCGGCACTGACCGATATTCTGACAGTGGACGAATATGTGTATGGCATCACCTATGCCTTCATCACCTATCATGTGCCGTATGCGATAGTGAAATCGATGATATATGCCTATGTGATTACTTCCGTGTCGTCTTATTACGGTTATTTCACGCACGGCGGTGCTCTGGAAGTAGGTAAGGCCAGCACCAATGCCGTAGTCAACTCAAGTGTGATAATCTTGTTTCTTGACATTTTCCTCACCAAGTTAATGCTCAGTTAATAAAAAGGATGATAGAGGTAAAGCACATAATAAAGAGTTTTGAAGGGAACACGGTATTGCGTGATGTGAGTGCCGATTTCCGCGACGGGCAGTGCAACATGATTATCGGTCAGTCGGGTAGCGGCAAGACAGTACTTATGAAGTCCATCATAGGGCTTCATACCATCGACTCTGGGCGAATAGAATATGACGGTCGCAACCTGCCTGACATGAAAGAGAAAGAGGTGCGTCTGCTTCGCAGAGAGGTGGGCATGCTATTTCAGGGAGCGGCTTTGTTTGACTCTCAATCCGTCATTGAGAATGTGATGTTCCCGTTGGAGATGTGGGCAAGTATGACAAAGAAAGAGATGGAAGACCGTGCCAAGTTCTGTTTGAGCCGTGTCAACATACAAGAGGTGGCATGGAATTTGAGTCCTGCAGAGATAAGCGGCGGTATGCAGAAACGCGTAGCGATAGCGCGTGCGATAGCCATGAACCCGAAATACCTGTTCTGCGATGAGCCCAACTCGGGTCTGGACCCGAAAACCAGTTTGGTGATAGACCAGTTGATACATGAGATAACGCAGGAGTTTAACATCTGCACCATCATCAACTCGCATGACATGAACTCCATTATGGAGATAGGCGACAACATTGTCTTTCTCAAACAAGGAATAAAAGAGTGGCAAGGGAGTCGTTTCGACATATACGATGCCGACAACGAAGCACTACAGGATTTTGTGTTTGCCTCTGAGTTGTTCCAAAAAGTGAAAGCGGCAAACAAGGGTCCGGAAATTTAGGTTTCAACTTTAGGATGCGAGTTATGAACAAGCGCTCTATTATATTGTTTGTGTCTGCCTTATGGGCTCTTACCACAGTGGCTCAAGGACCGCAGCGTGTGCCTGCGACCCCCTACCCTATAGAAGCCGTACAACCCAACGGCGACACATTAATGATACGCCTCATCGGCGATGAACATTATCATTATCGCACGACTCTTGACGGCTGGCTCATCAAGCAGAACGACAAGGGCTGGTATTGCTATGCCCGGCATAACAAAAAAGGCGGGACCAAAGTCACCCGGCGCAAGGCACATAATGAAGCGGGACGAAGCAGATGTGAGATGAGATTTCTGGCGCGGAAAGGAGAGAGAGGGGAAACAGGTGAAAGGGGAAGAATTAAGTAAAAAAAATGAGGAGTAACATGTAACATGAAGAAAATACTGATTATATCCATACTGGTTTGCTTTACCTTGCAAGTGATGGCAGTTCCTGCCCATCCCGGAAAGCGGCAGCAGGTCAACCCCGACGGCACCGTGACCGAATATTTTGTACATGGTGATGAGGTATATCACTACTACACCGACACAGAGGGCAACATCCTAACCCGCGATACAGAGAGCAGATTAGTGCGCAGCAGCGAAAGCATTACGGAGGATATTATCCGCTCGCGCCGCCTTGCCTCCCCCATCAAACACCGTGCTGCCATCCGGCGCGCCAATGCAGCCAACTTGATTTCCAAAGGACTGGTTATTCTGGTGCAATTCAGTGATACTGTGTTTAAGGCGAGCAACGACAAAACCGCATTTGACAACTTGCTCAACGGCGACACCTACACCTATAATGGGGCTACAGGTTCCGTGCGCAAATATTTCCAAGACCAGTCTTCAGGAGTTTTTACCCCTACCTTTGATATCTATGGACCTGTTACACTGAGCGGAGCCAAGGCCGACTACGGCAGCAACGACAGCCGAGGCTATGACAAAGGTGTAGGCAAAATGGTGAAAGAGGCCTGCGAACTGGCCTATAGCGAATATAGCATCGACTTCTCCCAATATGATGCCGATGGTGATGGTGAAGTGGACTTTATTGATGTACTTTATGCCGGCTATGGCGAGGCCGACTCCGACGATGAAGACTCCGTATGGCCTTGCGAGTGGTCGCTTTCAGCTTCCGATGCGGGAAGTGCTCTCACATTAGGAGGAAAGACAATAGACACCTTCTCCTGCCATCAGGAGTTGGACGGTTACGGCAGTATGAAAGGCAAGCGTGCCGGCATTGCTACCGCCTGTCATGAGTTCGGGCATGTATTCGGATTGCCTGACTTCTATGATACCACCTACAAAAACCCCACTTTAGGTGATTGGGACATAATGGACGGAGGTAGTTACAACAACAACGGGCGCACTCCACCCAGTTATTCGGGTTATGAGCGTTTGTTCACCGGCTGGGCAGAGGCGCGGGTTATCAACCAACCGGAAAGTATCACCTTGCAGGAACTGCAGAGTTCGCAGCAGGTGCTTATTATCACAGAAACCGGGGTACATAACTTGAGTGGAACTAACCCTAATCCGAAGACTTTCTACATTCTGGAAAACCGTCAGCAAAAGGGTTGGGACAGATACGTTCCGGGGCATGGCATGCTCATCTGGCGCATACAATATAATGCCTATGAGTGGTATGCTAACACCGTAAACAATCATGCTGTTGCCCAGCAGGGTGTATCCATTATGGCAGCAGACGGAGAGGTATATAACAGAACTATTAACGGGATAGTATATTCTTATGGCGACAGTGGCGACACTTACCCCGGCACCTCCATAGTAACGGAGTATGCCCCTTATGCCCAATACAATATCACCGACATTGCAGAAAGCAACGGCGTCATCAGCTTCAATTTCATGACGCACGCCAATCTCACCTACACACTGAAAGGAGTTGTACTGGTAGAAGGCAGTACAGCAGCAGGTACTATTGACAAGAACACAGCCATCAATGCCCGGTTTGTAGCCCAATCGGGCTATTATGCGTTGTCGAAAGACAACTGCATAATCAATGTGAGTGTGGACGGAGAAAGCATCACTTCTTCCTCCGATTTCCAAGAAGACACTCTGACTGTCAGTCTGCCGGCTGAACAAGTGACCGGCAAAGTGGTTATCAGCATCACGGCTCAGCGCAATCCGGCGGGAAGCACTTGCGAAGATTATTTCTACACTTACACCGGCGTTCCCGTAACGGGGACAGAAGTTTTTCTTGACGATATATTGTGGAACATTACATTGGAAGGCAGTGAGAATCTGGGGTTCAATACCAGCAAAGGTGCACAATTCGGCAATGCCAACAATCCGCCCTCCTTACTTCATTTTGTGACCAGTGACTTCAGCACCTGTACTACCAAGAGCATCATTGTGACTGCATGTCGCGCCATTTTAGGCAATGATACCCTTGTTGTAAAAATTGGCAATCAGCAGATAGGTGATAGCGTTGTACTCAACAGCACCGTAACCGACTATACTTTTCCCAATACAGAAAACCTGACAGGTGACATCAGCATCTCGTTCTGCAATAGCGATAAACATATTTTTGTCAAGTCGTTGCAAGTACGATTCAGCGACACACCCGCAGAAGAGGCCGCCATCGCCGACGGTTTGTGTATCACTTCCAGCAATGGGCAGATGAATCTGAACAATATCAATCAAACAACGCAGGTTGACATTTACAACACAGTGGGGCAATGCATTGCCCGGCAAACAATCAGCAGCGACACACAATATCACCTGCCGTCCGGCATCTATATTGTATGCACAGAGGCGCAGAATATGCGGCAGACCTTCAAGGTGATAATCAGAGAATGAACTTCTTTTTTATCATAGAGGCGGTTCGTGGAACATATCAACAAACCCAAAAAACAACATAGAAAACAACTAACTTTAAGTCTCATGAAAAAAGCATTTTTAACATTACTGGCATTGGTCGTTGCGATGACGACAATGGCAGAACGCGTAAGCGAACAAGACGCTGCACAAGTGGCACAGAATTTCATGTCGGCACAGAAGCAGCAAACAGAGTTGAAGAAACTATCGGGCAAGAAGCCGACAGTTAAGCGAGTGGCTCTGCAAGAAGAGCAGCAGTTTTATGTGTACGAGTATGAGTCAGGCGGTTGGGTGATGATAGCCGCCAACGATGTTGCACATCCCATATTGGCCTATTCTGACAGCGGCAGTTTTAGCACGGAAGGTATGCCTAAAAATATGCGTTGGTGGTTTGGCAAATACAGCAAGTGCATCGAAGCTGCAGAGGCGGACAATGCTGTTGCTACAGAAGAGGTGCAAGCCGAATGGAGAGCCTTACGCAAAGGAACGGCTTCGACACAGGCCAGTGCTGTGGTGGGTCCTTTGGTGCAGACCACATGGGACCAAGATGCGCCGTACTATAATTTATGTCCGGGAACCGGCTCAAACAAAGCCTACACCGGATGTGTGGCTACCGCTATGGCGCAAGTGATGAACTATTGGCAATGGCCGAAACAAGGTACGGGTTCACATAGTTACAGACCCCGCGACCCCAACAACGAAAATAATTATTCCTCTCGCTATACCAGCACTCTCTCTGCCGACTTCGGTGCGACAACCTACGATTGGGATAACATGCTCGACCACTATAACTACTACTACAATGCAAGCGGTCAAAAGGTTACCTGCAGTGCGGGTACTACCGCCCAACAAACAGCAGTGGCAACACTGATGTATCATTGCGGAGTGGCTACGGAGATGATGTACGGCAACGATGCAGATGGTGGTAGCGGAACATATACAACAAATTATGGTTCGTGGTCAGAAAGCGACAACGCACAAAACGCACTATACAAATACTTCGGTTACAAACAGCCCACCGGTTATATGCGCGATGGATTGACTTACAATGGCACCAAATACTATGACTCCTGGTCAGATGCCGCATGGACTACCATGATAAAAGAAGAGCTTGATTTGCAGCACCCTATTATGTATGGCGGTGCAGGTGATGAAGGCGGGCATAGTTTTATCTGCGATGGTTACAATACTGACAATTATTTCCACTTCAACTGGGGTTGGTCGGGGCAAAACGACGGTTACTTCACCTTAAATAACTTGGTACCCGGAAGTGGTGGGGCCGGTGGTGGAGGATACAACTTCTCGGAAGATCAGGATGTCCTTATTGGTATTGAGCCAGACAAGCCATTGGCAGATGACGAGACCACGCTAAGCTATAAACTCACAGGTGTGATCAGACTGACGGGTACTGCGCCAGGCATTGTGAAGAAGACCGAGGCAATCACTGCCACTTTCAGTGCACAAAACGGTTATCAGGCACTGACAACTGACAACACCACCATAAGCGTGACAATAGGTGATGTAGCCGGCAACTATACGACTCTGGCAGATGGTGTTATCACATTAACTATTCCTGCCGACAAAGTGACAGACGCCGTGACAGTGACTATCAAAGCCACAACTGACACTTCGGGCGAAACGGAAGTAAAAGTGCTGGATACGGCTGTAGGATACTATTACACCTATGATGGGAGCAATTATTGGGATGTGGACCTTTGGAACTACGACAATGATTATCCTGAAGTGTATATTTCAATTCCAGCCACAGGCGGGACGGGCATCAACGGCTCATACAAAGCACTCTACACTTGGTACGGCTGGAGTAGTAACGACTCTATAGAGGGCGACAACGGAACTTTCACCTTTGAGTACTTGGGCGAGAGTGACTACGACGGATGGTATCTGTATCATGTAACAGGTCACTGGGTAGCTGATAACAATATCACCTACTTCTATGACGCCAATGTGGACCTCAAGTTGGTTGACTACGATAACGGCAATGCCACAATAGAGCCGACAGGCGATATTGATGGCGGCGGTGAATCGGGTGGCGGAGATATTGCGGGAGACTACTACGAGAAGGTAACCTCTACAGCGCAACTCACCGAAGGGCAGTATCTGATTGTATATGAAGATGAAGAGGTGGCCTTTGATGGCGGATTAGAGACACTGGATGGAGTAGAAAACAGCATCAATGTAAGCATCAGTTCGAACAAGATTGCCGCCACAACAGCAACAATAGCCGCTGAATTCACCCTCGCCAAATCAGGCAGCAACTGGACTATCCTGAGCAAGTCGGGTTACTATATCGGCAGAACTACTGACAAAAATGGCTTGAACACAAGCGATACAGAGATATATACCAATACCATTAGCATCAGTAGTGGCGATGCCGTTATCACAGGTACCGGTGGACCTTCGTTACAGTTCAATAGTGCTTCTGACCAAATGCGTTTCCGCTATTACAAATCAACACAACAGGCTATCCAACTCTACAAGAAAGCAGGAAATGGCGAAGGCGGTGGTAACGAAGAGACTGCCGAACCCGTAACGCTCACACCCAACTATGCAGAAGCCGACTATTATAGCGACTATAGCGAAGAAGGTGCCTACAATTGGACTATCTATTTAGGGGAATTTACCTCTAACAGCGACTACGACTGGCTCATGGGTATTGACCTCACCACTCCTACACAAGATGCTATCGCCGGAGAACACGATAGTAATACAGACATAAGCACGGACTATAGTTTCTTGGAATTTGTAAGTGGCATTGATACGACGGTTGTGTTGGCAGAAAGTGTGGAGATGACGCTTGTTTATAAGACAATAGATGCTGAGGGATATCCCACTTATAGTATAGATATCACCTTCAGCGGTGACGACAACAATACCTATATTATCAAAACTGACCTTACCATTTACGCTATTGATGTTGAAACCGATGAAGAAATCGACTTGAGTGGTGATACCGGTATTACGGCAGTTGAGAACATCCTGCAAGACATAAGCATACAGGCCGTATATGACATCCAAGGACGCGTTTGGGGCAAATCGGTCATAGGGCTGCCGACAGGACTGTATATCATCAAAACAGAGCAAGGCACACACAAAATAATGGTAAAATAAATTCGGGACACAGAAACGAACAGTGATTTTCTGACCCCTCCTGATTAGTGCGGCACCGCTTATGGCGGTGCCGCACTATATTCAGCTCTTCAGCGATACGAGTATGCCAGGCAAACCGGACTCCAACATGCTGCATACCTCACTGCATACAATCAAGTAGCGGCATCGATACATCAGAAACCTATATAGTCTCTACAGAAAAGGATATCAAATACTATCAATGTTAAGACTGAGATTTTTGTTTCACTGCGATAATTCTGATTATTTCCTTTTCTGTATTCATTATTTATTATATCTTTGCACTCAAAAGTGCATTATTATGACAACATGTAACCTTGCCTCGTATATCCGATATTGTACTGCAATTGTTATCTCTACCGCCGCGTTGTTTCTATGCCCGGAGAGCGCTCCGGCATTGATCCGACAACCAGACTGTAGCAACGGACGCTATCGGAATCCTATACTGATGGCAGATTATTCCGACCCCGATGTATGCCGAGTAGGAGATGACTTCTACATGACCTCCTCCTCTTTTAATTGCGTACCTGCATTACAGATTCTCCACTCCAAGGATCTGGTAAACTGGGAAATAATAAGTGCCGCAAGCCCGTATAAAGTGCCGGGATATGAATGGACCCACTCTCCTCTATACGGGAAAGGCGTATGGGCACCCTCCATCCGCTATCACAACGGGCGTTTCTATATTTTCTACGGCGACCCTGACCAAGGCATTTTTCGCCTGACAGCAGAACGCATTGAAGGTCCGTGGGAGGAACAACTGGTGATGCATGCCACAGGCTATATTGACCCTTGCCCTTTCTGGGACGAAGATGGAAGAGTATGGCTGGTACATGCGCTCGCAGGAAGCCGTGCCGGTTTAAAAAGTGTGCTGTTGATGGCGGAACTGGACTCCACTGCTTCCCGTGTCATCACTCCCTCACGCATCATTTTCGACGGACATGAGACACAGCCTACTTGCGAAGGTCCCAAACTCTATAAACGGGATGATTGGTACTATATCTTCCACCCTGCCGGCGGTGTGCGCACGGGTTGGCAGACAATACTGCGCAGTCAGAACATTTATGGCCCATACGAGGAAAAAATAGTACTCCAACAGGGCAAGACCCGGGTGAATGGCCCTCATCAGGGAGCATGGATAACTGCACCTGATGGTTCTGACTGGTTCCTGCATTTTCAGGACAGAGGTGTGTATGGCCGCGTGGTGCACCTGCAACCCATGCATTGGGAGGACGGTTGGCCAGTAATGGGCAACAATGGTGAACCGGTGAGCGAATGGAGAATACCCGTACCGGGACAACCACTATGGACACCTGCCACTTCTGACGAGTTTGAAAGTACAGAGTTAGGATGGCAGTGGCAGTGGATGGCACAACCGGAGGCCCACTGGTGGTTCTGCGATGCACAAAACGGATGGCTCAGGCTATATGCCCTGCCCGAGATAACGAAAAATACTTCATACCGGTGGCGCGAACACATGTCTACCGACCCATGGTTGCAGCAACCCAACCTGCTGATGCAGAAACTGCCTGCGGAGGAGTTCACGGTAACCGCCAAAGTGCGCTTGTGTCCCGATGCACGCTTTCTGAATGAGCGAGGCGGGTTAGTAGTCAGTGGAGAACACTTTCATACACTATCGCTGATCTGCATCGAAGATGCGGTAGAAATAAAGGCCGATAGTACGGGCATTCTGACAATAGACCCCTGGCAGTGGGTTTGGCTGCGTGCCGAGTTCCGTCTAAAGAAGAAGCAGACCATTTGTCAATTTTATATCAGCACCGATGGCGCACACTTCTGCAAAGCGGGCAACGAATTTACTTTGCAACAGCAGAAAAACAGTTGGATTGGCTGCAAAGTAGGTTTGTACTGCAATCGACCTTATATTGAAGACAAATATCAGAACGACGGTGGGTGGTTAGACATTGACCGATGGGTGGTGGAATAGGTTGTTGTGGAGTTTTCTGAGACATCCGGCGTCTGCTTGTACTCAATGTATCCTTTTGATCCTATGATGATATGATGCCACTACCTAATTGGTAAGATTATCGTGTGAGCATGAGTTTTATATTGATGCCTACATTGTCGGCCTTGACCGGATAAGATGAAGAGATGAGAGGTGTGGTGCCCTGGTGGTCGTAGAAGAACTGGAGGTTGATCTTCTGCGAGAGAACATAATCGGCAGAAAGTTTGATACCGAAGACCTTGTTTCCAGAGGAAGCTTGTGTGATGTTTTCCTCTACTTTGCGCAGCAGTGTTTGCACATTCTTGTAAGATATATCCACATTCAGCTTGAGGTCGTTGCTGACTTTTTTCTGTCTACCATCTTTGTTTTTGGTGATGAAGTTGAGGTCTTTGACAGTATATCCGGCCCCTATCACGAGTTCATTGGTGGATCCTTCCATAAGTTGCACAGAGGTGATATTCATGGTCAGATTACGCTGTTTACGATATTCAACTTTGGCAGTAAGCGAGTTTTTCATGGCCACATTCACTCCAATGAGGGGTGAGAACTGCTCGGTGATGCTGACAGATGCAATGTCGTATGCGGACGAAGGAAGAGGAAGGTCGGTTTCCACATCACGGACAAATCCGACAAGTTTGTTGTCATCGGCCAATGCGGGCACCCAGGTAGAGTAACTATTGTAGGATGTGACGCTGTAGCGGCAAGTGTAGGCATGCGTAAGATTGACCGACCGGAAATGATCTTTCATCCACGGCAGTTTACCCAATCCGTCGTATGTAACCGACCAGTTGGGTAGTATATTTTTTAGTCCCATAAAGGGGTTAAGGCTTATTTTGTTAGCATCACGCCCCATATAAGCGGCGAGGAAGGCAGGCACAAGTACATCAGCAGAGTTGCGGTCGATACGCCCGCGCTTGATGTCATATGCTTTATTGGCAGAAGGGGTGCCGGAAATGAAACCTCTGTCGGGATATACAAGACCGTCGTATTGTGTCTGCACACGCGTCTGAATGAGATCGCGATATTGCAAGAAACGCGAGAAAGAGGCCGACGGATAGTTATCTTCGGCAGAACCTATCCTGTCAAAGGCGGTACGCCATGCTATCTGCGTGATATTGAAAGAGCCTGTGAAGTTCTCTTGCAAGTTGTCGTAGGTATAGATAATCTGCGAAGTTTCTGCCGTGTAGCGTTTGCCGTTGAGTTGAATCTTGAATCCGGGGAAAGGCTCAAGGGTGAGTTTGATATCGAAATCAGTGGTGGTGGCCTTGGTGGCGGGCTGCACTACAGCCGTATCCTGAGAAAGCCAATTATGTTGTTTGGCCTTCTCAAGGAAGTTCTCCGGCACAAAGCCAAAGGCGAAATCGAAACCGGGAGCATACAGATTATCTGCCTTACGCTGACCCATAAAACCTGCTTCAGGAAAGAAACCGGGAACAGTAAGCGAGGATGTCTCACGGTAAGTAACCTGTGCTTTGCGGACAAGCATCAAGAAACGCATTCCAAGGTCGCCGGCTGTTTGCGCTGCTGTGCGGGCATTGGGGTCGAGAGTACTCACGGTGATAGTCACATTCTCCACCAACTTTTTCCCACTGACCTGAATCTTATTATTATCCACCGTTTTCGTCTTCAGGGCAACCGTCTTGCCCGATGCATCCGTTGCTTTCACATCAATCAGTGTGGAAGCCAACCTGTGGGTGATTTCTATCGCCGAGTCTGGACTAAGTGTCACTACTTGCGTGTAAGTTTTCGACTTGAATCGGCGATTGGATCTGCCACTGAAGCGTTGGTTGACCGCTTTCAGATATTTCGATTTGTTATAGAGGGTTTCAAAGTTGGCGGAACCGTCTGCCTGCCACGAGCGGGTGGAAGAAACCACATTACCTAATCGTGTCTCCGAATTGACAGTAGTGGCTGTGCGGTTCCAATCGTAGTTGGCATTATAAGAAGCATTTCCGGAAAGCCAGTCAAGCGATTTGAAACGATTGAAAGGCACCGTATAATTGGCAGTAAAGACTTGTTGATACTGATATGGTGCTCCCATAGTGCGCAAACTGCGCATCACCGTATCCTTCCACGCCTCATAATAGTCATTGGTAAAGGCGTAGTCTTTGATAATCTCCGGTGTATATTCACCCTCGTCCACCGTTGAATTCATCGCTGTCTGGAAAGAAAATTTGATGTTTTTGGTCAGGTCATACTTGAAGTCGAAGCGTCTGTTCCACATCCAGTCTTTCGAGAAGGTGAGGTCCATAGGCTGAAGCCCTACGGCATCGCTGTTGAAGTCGCGCATCTTCATGTGAGTGTAAGAGCGCTGCATATCGGTAGAGAATGCCCACGACTGAGGCAGATAATACAGATTGAGTTCTTTTATCCAACGCAGTTTCTGCACTTTTTTTGCATCCTTGAAGGGCTCCCATGGCTTAGGATTGAAACTATAGGTATAATTGAGTGAGCCTTTCTCTTCTTTATTGACATCACGCTCCATGTCAGGTGTGTGTTGGTCTTGCTGCATACGGGAGTAGGAGATGGAGAAATTGGCAGGGTCGTAGAACATATCCCGCTTTTTCGACTTGATATTCACCTTGGCATTAGAAATGGAGAAGTTGGTGCTGGTCTGCACAGTATTGGACATTGCTTTCACCGAATCACGCTCCTGCTTGGTTTCATAAGTTTCCAGGTTCTCACTCAGTTTTATATCCGTATCCAACGGGTCATACTCCGGCGACAATGTCTCGTTCGTGTAAGAAAAATAGAGGGGAATCTGCAGATGCGCCTGCTCGGGGAAGAGTCTGCCTGCCTCAAGAGCCGCACTGAGAGAGAGTTGATACATGTTATCCATATTACGGTCTAACACATTGCTCTCTATAGAGCCGTAGCCAGCCGTTTCCAACCTGCCCGCCACATTCACCTGCGCGATATCACTCACACCAAGTGCCACATTCGCCATAGCTGCCACACCGCCTTCCTCGTTAAACTCGGACATACGGAGTTCATTCACCCACACCTCACCCGAGTGTTGCACATTACCCCTGTTACGGACACCTATCATAATATTCTCCACCTCCCCGATTGTTGGATTGCCCATTACGGTGATGCGATTCTCACTCTTGCCGGAAGCATCGTCATATACGACATAGGGTATGGTGTTGCTCACCACCGTACTGCCAGCCCGTTTAGCCTTGTTGCGCGCAAGTTTGGCATTGGTCAACACCTCGAAGGGGAAATCAAACATATTCTCCGGCAACCACACTTTCGCTCTGTCTTGCTCGTTGTCGTTATTGTATAATCCTTCGGGAGTGAGTTTGAGAGGTATTTCATATTCATAGTAGTTGTTGCGCATGTCGGTGCCTAAACGGATGAAACAACGCAAGTCGTTATCGCGCAACTGATCGTCCTCTGCAAGTTTTTCCGCATGAACAAACATCTGCAGGCGTTTGTATTGACGCATGTCATAACCCGTCTTCTTATATACGGCGCGTGCGTCTTCAGGAGCCAAGTCGTGAACACGGAGCACCATCGCTTGCTCGTTTTGGGCTATCAATTGTGCCTGCCCGGGGTCGGTCTGACGCGATATGCCCGGCGGCAGCACATAGTTGACAGGAGTCTTTGAACCATTCTCTTCTATATTAACCGCCTGCACATCCATCGAGCCTACACTAACCGGCGGTTTGTCGGTAGGGTAAAGGTCCTTGGAATACCCGCGCCATTCACCCCTCACTAAATCGAAAGACGCAAAGCGGAGATAGGTCTCCTCCTTGAATCCAGTCAGATAGATACGCGCAAAGCGAATCGACTTGAAGTTACGAATACTCCCCACACGCTCGTATGAATTGGGGTCACGCACAGGTATCTTAAACTGATACCAGGTCACATCCACCGTTTCACCATTCTTCAGTGGCACACGCGTTTGCAGTTTCTCTGTAATATACTGTTGTCCCACTTCCAATTGACCGGGCCGCAAAGACACATGATATTCATAATACTTCTCATATTCCGACAATGTATTGTCGGAATTGATGTCTTCGATATCCGGCACAAGGGTAGATGCAGTGCCGTAGCTCTCCGTCCCACTCTGTGTGTCAGGCGAGTTGCCTTCAGTACCATTGAAGTGTTTGTATCGCTCCAGAATAGAAGTCTCCGCCGCATCCCAATCGCTGCCGCGATAGTAGTGATAATCATCACCCGCCGGGTCGTTGATTGGCGAGAAGGGGTCTGCTTGCCACTCTGACCACACACTGCCGTTCACTTTTCCACGCAAGTCTTCCACATATTGCTGATAGGCTCCGTAGGTCTGCTCCATCTGACTGCTCAAACCGTTCAAACCCACATCTTGAAGTTGGCGGGCACCTGCTTCATTGGAAAATGCCACCACCGTACTCGTTGTGCGCGGAACTCTGCCCCACACCGTGTAATCCACTTTGGCTGTATCAGCATCAGCCACAGGCAATCCGTGTTCAAAACTCTTCTTGCCGTCTTTCAGAATATCTTCACTGATGTCACCAAGGTCAATATAAAGGTCTCCGCCGCTATAACCCGCTTCCGGATTGGTCAGGAAGGGGTCCATCAGCCAAAACTCGATATATTCTATATTGCTGTTCTCAAAGTCAGTATTGTCCAATTTGCGCATAATACCCGCCCAGCGTTTCTCTGGTTGTGTAAGCCGACCGTTGGCATCTATCTCACCCGACACAATATTATACGGACCACGCTCTTCCGGATAGAAACTCAAGTTCAAAATACTCATACGGGTATCTTCGTTGGCAAGTACTTCCTTATTGGGATATATTTCTTGCTCATACACTATACGCGTACGATGGTCAGAAAGAGCAGAGAGATCATCACGTATATGCTGCGGCGTATTCGTCTGTGGGTGACCGAATATAGGGTCAATCGCAAACCATGCCAAATGTGCACGGTTCTTACCATACTCAATGTTATTCACACGGGTGGATTCCGGGAAGCGGGATGGTGTACTCGCCAAAAACCAGAAGTTAGGATAGTGAATATCTATATTGGTCTTCGTCGCTTCAAAGTCATCAATATACGCCGTACCCGCACGACCCACATCACGCGTGTGACCGGGGATAAGATGAGCGAACTCGGCATTAACCTGAATAGACGACGGCTGAGTGGCATTGACCCACGGAATGGCATTCAGCGCATTGGTCAGCCACATAAACTCCTTCTTCCAACTGCCGTTCAATCCCCATAT
>CAJOPG010000051.1 GCA_905236355.1 Paludibacteraceae bacterium
CAGATATTCGAAGCCGTGCTCGGATGGGCCGGACGTGAGTTAGGCGTTAAGTTTGCTACGCCTATCTTCGATGGATGCACTATGGACGGACTTAATGAATGGACCGATAAAGCAGGGCTTCCACGCGCAGGTAAAACCTATCTCTATGATGGCGGTACAGGAGAAATGTTTGACCAACCGGCTACCGTGGGTGTTACCTACTTCATGAAACTCGGTCACATGGTTGACGACAAAATGCACGCACGCTCCATCGGTCCGTATAGTCTTATCACACAACAACCTCTTGGCGGTAAAGCTCAATTCGGAGGACAACGCTTTGGTGAAATGGAAGTTTGGGCTCTTGAAGCACACGGCGCTGCTCATGTCCTTCAGGAGATACTTACCGTCAAATCCGATGATGTCAACGGACGTGCACGTACCTATGAAGCTATCGTCAAAGGAGAGCCGATGCCCACACCGGGACTTCCCGAATCTCTCAATGTCTTGCTGCATGAACTGCAGGGTTTGGCACTCTCAATTACAATGGACTAATAAATTATTGAATTATGGCTTTCAAACAAGATAATAAATCAAGTAAGAGTTTCAACAAGATTACTATCGGTCTTGCCTCGCCTGAAGAAATCCTTCGCCAATCAAGCGGAGAAGTTCTCAAGCCTGAAACTATCAACTATCGCACCTACAAACCTGAGCGTGATGGTCTGTTCTGCGAGCGCATCTTTGGTCCTACACGCGACTATGAGTGCCATTGCGGTAAATACAAACGGATTCGTTACAAAGGTATTGTCTGCGACCGTTGCGGTGTTGAAGTAACTGAAAAGAAAGTACGCCGTGAGCGTATGGGACACATCCAACTTGTTGTCCCCGTGGCTCACATCTGGTACTTCCGATCCCTTCCTAACAAAATGGGCTACCTCCTCGGAATGCCTACTAAAAAACTCGACAGCATCATCTACTACGAGAAGTTTGTTGTTATCCAAAGTGGGGTTCTTGATGGCGTTGAGTTCGGTGACGGACTCAAAGTGGAGAATAATATGCTCCTTGACGAAAACGAATATTTCGAGTTGATGGACAAACTGCCGGCAGGCAATCAGCAGTTGGAAGACTCTGACCCGCAAAAGTTCATTGCCAAAATGGGTGCCGAAGCTGTTTATGACATGCTTTGCCGTCTTGATCTGGATGCATTATCCTACGAACTTCGTGACCGTGCTTCTAAAGACTCTTCCCAACAACGCAAAACCGAAGCCCTCAAACGCTTGCAAGTTGTTGAGTCATTCCGTCAGTCGCGCAGTCATAACCGCCCTGAATGGATGATTCTTAAAATCATTCCTGTTACCCCGCCCGAACTGCGTCCGTTGGTTCCGTTGGACGGTGGCCGCTTTGCTACATCCGACCTCAACGACCTCTATCGTCGCGTTATTATCCGCAACAATCGTCTTAAACGACTGATTGAAATCAAGGCTCCCGATGTCATACTGCGCAACGAAAAGCGTATGTTGCAAGAGGCCGTTGATTCACTGCTCGACAACTCTCGACGCTCCACAGCCATCAAGTCTGATGCCAACCGTCCTCTCAAATCTCTCTCTGACTCACTCAAGGGTAAACAAGGACGCTTCCGCCAAAACTTGCTGGGTAAGCGCGTTGACTATTCAGCCCGTTCAGTTATTGTTGTCGGACCTGAACTCAAAATGCATGAATGTGGACTCCCGCAAGATATGGCGGCTGAACTATACAAACCATTCATTATTCGCAAACTCATTGAGCGTGGTATCGTAAAAACAGTCAAGTCGGCTAAGAAAATTATCGACCGCAAAGACCCCGTAATATGGGATATTCTTGAGCATGTTATGGAAGGACACCCTGTCCTGCTCAACCGTGCTCCGACGCTTCACCGTTTGGGTATCCTCGCTTTCCAACCGCGTATGATTTCTGGTAAGGCAATCCAACTTCATCCACTCGCTTGTACAGGCTTTAACGCTGACTTCGATGGTGACCAGATGGCTGTGCACTTGCCGCTTTCTAATGAGGCTATTGTGGAAGCACAACTCCTTATGTTGGGCTCTCACAACATCCTTAATCCTGCCAATGGCGCTCCTATTACTGTTCCTTCGCAGGATATGGTATTGGGACTTTATTACATAACTAAAGAACGTTCAGGTGCCAAGGGAGAGGGACTCGTATTCTATTCTCCTGAAGAGGCTGAAATAGCCCTCAATGAGAAAAAGGTGGATATGCATGCCAAAATAAAGGTACGCACACAAGATAGAGTGGATGGACAATATGTCACTCGTATTATTGAAACTACTCCCGGACGCATTTTGGTTAACCACTATGTACCTGACGAAGTAGGATTCAAAAATGTAGTGCTTAATAAGAGTACACTGCGCGACATCATTGGTGAAGTAATCAAGGTTTGTGGAGTGGCACGCACCGCTCAATTCTTGGACGATATCAAGAACCTTGGATACCAGATGGCGTTCCGCGGTGGTCTGTCCTTCAATCTCAACGACATCATCATCCCGGAAGAGAAGCAAGACCTGGTTGCTGCAGGTAATGCTGAAATCGAAGAAATTACCAACAACTATAACATGGGTCTTATCACCAATAACGAGCGTTATAATCAAGTTATTGATACTTGGACACATGTTGATACCAATCTCACCCAAGTTCTTATGAAGGAAATGGCGGCGGCCGATCAAGGATTCAATGCCGTTTATATGATGATGGACTCTGGTGCTCGTGGTTCTAAACAGCAAATTAAACAGCTTTCAGGTATGCGTGGTTTGATGGCTAAACCACAAAAGGCAGGTGCCGAAGGTGGTCAAACCATTGAAAACCCGATTCTCTCCAACTTCAAAGAGGGTCTCTCCGTGTTGGAGTACTTCATCTCTACTCACGGTGCTCGTAAGGGTTTGGCTGATACTGCCCTCAAAACAGCTGATGCCGGTTATCTGACACGTCGTCTTGTTGATGTGTCACACGATGTCATCATCACCGAAGAGGACTGCGGTACCTTGCGTGGACTCACCGCTACTGAAATCAAGAAAAACGAGAATGTTGTGGCCTCTCTATACGACCGTATTCTCGGCCGTGTCAGCGTTCATGATGTTGTTGACCCGATTTCAGGTGAACTCTATGTAGCCGCAGGTGAGGAAATCCGCGAAGACGCTGCCGAAAAGATTCAGGCTTCTCCCATCGAATCGGTTGAGATTCGTTCCGTTCTCACTTGTGAAGCAAAACATGGTGTTTGCGCTAAGTGTTACGGACGAAATCTTGCAACAGGTCGCCTCGTTGAAAAAGGTGAGGCTGTCGGAGTCATTGCTGCACAATCTATCGGTGAACCCGGTACCCAGCTTACCCTGCGTACTTTCCACGTCGGTGGTGTGGCAGGCAATGTCGCTACAGAGTCCAGTTATACACTCAAATATGATGGTATTGTAGAATTGGAAGAACTCCGTACCGTTAAAACGGCAGGAGGTGAAGACATCGTTGTCAGTCGGCAAACAGAACTCCGCCTCCGTGATGAAAACACAGGTGTTATCCTTACCACATTCAATGTGCCTTATGCTGCCAAACTCTTCGTCGAGAGCGGAAAAGCATATAAGAAAGGAACACTTGTCTGTGAGTGGGACCCCTTCAATGCAACTATCGTCATCGAAAATGACGGCAAGGTGCGCTTCGAAGATGTTGTCGAAAATGTAACTGCCAAAACGGAAACCGATGAAACTACAGGCTTGAAAGAGACCATTATCATTGAGTCCAAGGATAAAACTAAAATACCTGCAGCACACATCGTGGACAACAAAGGTAATATTCTTCATACCTACAACTTACCGCTTAATGCACACTTGCAGACAAAAGATGCCGAAGCCGTTAAGGTCGGTGACTTGCTTATCAAAATCCCGCGTACCGTAGGTAAAGCAGGCGATATCACCGGTGGTCTGCCGCGTGTTACAGAACTCTTTGAGGCTCGTAACTCTTCTAATCCCGCTATCGTTAGCGAAATCGATGGTGAGGTTACCTTCGGTAAAATCAAACGCGGTAATCGTGAACTCACTGTCACTTCGCGTCTGGGAGAAGAGAAGAAATATCTCATCCCGCTCTCCAAGCAGATTCTTGTTCAGGAAAACGATTTCGTACGTGCCGGTACTCCTCTGTCAGATGGTGCCGTCACTCCCGATGACATTCTCGCTATCAAGGGTCCCACCGCTGTACAAGATTATATTGTTAACGAAGTACAAGATGTATATCGCCTGCAGGGTGTGAAGATTAACGATAAACACTTCGAAATCATTGTGCGTCAAATGATGCGCAAGGTCGAGATCCTGGAACCAGGTGATACACGCTTCCTCGAGAAACAAATCGTTGATAAAAACGACTTCCTTGAAGAAAACGACCGCATCTGGGGAAAGAAAGTGGTGGTCGATGCCGGAGACAGCGAAAACCTCAAACCTGGTATGATTGTGGCCGCACGCAAACTTCACGATGAAAACTCATCGCTCAAACGCCGTGACAAAAAACTGGTTGAAGTGCGCGATGCTATGCCCGCTACATCCGCTCAGATTCTGCAGGGTATCACCCGAGCCGCCTTGGGAACCAAGTCCTTTATGTCAGCTGCTTCCTTCCAGGAAACCAACAAGGTCCTCAACGAAGCTGCTATCAATGGCAAAGTTGACTACCTTGAGGGTATGAAAGAAAATGTTATCTGTGGACACCTCATTCCGGCTGGTACTGGTCTGCGAGAATTCAAAGCACTCATTGTTCACAACAAAGAGGACTATGAACGTTTGCTCGCAGCTCGTGAAGCGGAAGAAACCGTGGAGGAAGCGGAAGAAGCATAATACCTTTGATTGTCAAGAAAAATAACGGATATACAACAAGCGCAACAGAAAATCTGTTGCGCTTGTTGTATATCAATTAGATAGAAAGACTACGTGAGAGTTATATCCGCTCTAAACGGGCAAACTTCAGCAGCAAGGTCTTCTCCCCGCTATTGTCAAACCGTATCACTATTTTTTCATTGTCGTTCTCGCGCATCGCTTTTATAACCGTACCTGTACCGAAAGTGTTGTGCCGTACTCGTGAACCAATGGGATAAGGGGTCTCTATCAACTCACTCTCCCCTTTTACCTTCCAACCTGTCGTCTTCTGCAAACGCTTTGGAGAAACCGTCTCAGTATGCCTGTCTATTGGTCGCGAGTCTGACTGACGCACTTCCTGCCTGAATTCTCGTTCCATCCAAGGCATCGTCCATGAGTTGTTTGTTTTTGTCTGTTGCTCACCACTGCGGTCTAAATAACGCTCATCAATATCTTTCAAAAACTGACTTGGGGTAGAGAATGTTACACTTCCGTTACGCCAACGTTGCTTTGCGTATGTCACTATACAACAACGCTCTGCACGAGTTACTGCCACATAAAACAAGCGCCTCTCTTCTTCCATGTCCCGCTCCGTTTCGGCAAAAATCGATGGAAATAGTTTCTCCTCCATCCCCGCTATAAACACCACAGGAAATTCCAACCCTTTTGCAGCATGTACTGTCATTAGCGACACACGGGCTGTCTCATCGTCCAAATGCTCGTCTTGGTCGGTCAGCAGACTCACCTCTTCCAGAAAATCGCTCGTCAATGCCCTTTCTCTCTGCTGGATACGTAATTCGACAAACTCACGCATACTGTTCAACAACTCTTGCAGATTCTCATATCTGTCTTGACCCTCTTGAGTCCTCTCCATTAATGCTGAAGTCAGCACTCCGGTCTCTGCCAATACGCGCTTCGTGAAATCGTACACATTCTCCTCTGCTGACATTTCGCGAAGACGAACTATCATTGCCGCAAAACTGGTCAACCGCTTTTGCGTGGCTGCAGACACGGAAAGACTATACCTGCTTGGATCGCTCACCACAGCAAATGCTGTCGTATCAGCCCTATGTGCGGTGTCCAGCACTCGACGAATTGTTGTGTCACCGATGCCTCTTGACGGCTGATTGATAACACGAAGCAAGGCTTCGTCATCCTGCTGGTTCACAATTAAACGCAAGTAACCTAACGCGTCTTTTATCTCCTTACGCTGATAAAACGACACACTCCCATATATTCGATAGGGTATCTGACGCTTCCTGAACTCATCCTCTATAACACGCGATTGGGCATTTGTTCGATAAAGTACTGCGTATGAATCATATTCTCCTGCGTCCCCATTGCGCTGCCCATGCTTGTAGCGATGACTGCCTTCTTCTATGCGCTTTGCTATATATTCACCTTCGTTCCTGTCATTTTCTAAGGCCACTATCTGTATCAGCTCGCCATCTTCCTTCTCAGAATACACATCCTTCGGTATCTGCCCTCTGTTACGCTTGATCAGAGAATTGGCGGCACCCACTATATTCTGTGTTGATCGATAATTTCGCTCTAATTTGAATAATCTTGCTCCGGCAAACATGTCGCTGAAACGCAATATGTTATCTATATTCGCTCCTCTGAAAGAATATATACTTTGGGCATCATCACCCACTACGCAGATATTGTTTTGAGGATGGGCAAGCTGAAGCACTATCTGAGCCTGACAATAGTTCGTGTCTTGATACTCATCAACTAAAATATATTGAAATGTCTGCTGATACTTCTCTCTCGCATCACTAAATTGTGTCAGCAAAGTATGCATGTTCTGAAGCAAATCATCAAAGTCCATCGCATTTGCTTGTTTCAGACGCTTGTTGTATGTGAAGAATATATCTGATAGCCTGTATAGACGCATCATCTTGTCCTCCTGCTGAATAGAACGATTGCTTGCATAGTCAGTCGGAGTCAGAAGATTGTTTTTTGCCATCGATATCCGGCTTGATACAATGCCGGGTTTATATACCTTTTCATCCAATCCCATCTCCTTCACTATCTGCTTCAGTAAACTCTTCGAGTCCGTCGAATCATATATCGTGTAGTCATGGCTATAACCCAAACGCTCTGCTTCTTGCCGTAGAATCTTCGAAAAAATACTATGGAAAGTACCCATCCACAAGTAGCGGGAATACTGCTCTCCCACAAGTTTCCCTATTCGCTCTTTCATCTCACGCGCCGCCTTGTTGGTAAATGTCAATGCCAATATATTGCTCGGCGACACACCTTGCTGCAACAAATATGCTATCTTGTAGGTCAAAACGCGGGTCTTACCACTACCCGCACCTGCTATCACCAACTGAGGACCCTCTGTACATTCCACAGCATGACGCTGACTCTCATTCAGTTCATCCAAATAATTCATGTTTATATCGCTATTCTGTTATTTCCCTACAAAGATACAATAAATAGTGAAAAAAGAAAAGTGAAAAAAGAAAAGTGAAGAATACAGAACAACAATGGTAAAAAATACCTTTATAACCCTTTGTAAATCAATAGGGGTCTTGGGCTCTTTGGGGGATATACTAAACCTATACTGCGCCCGAACAATGACTACTAAATACTTACTGACATGTTGCAAATGTTATTCCGACTTCCCACTCTATTTCTTATTCCGAACTTGTTTCGGGATCGCGCTTAGCCATCATTGTTCCGGACAGGTTGAAAACAGGGTTTGTTCCCCCTTCCGTGGAGGGAGGACCCCATTAGAATAATGGGTAGGGGGCTCTACAATATCCTCATATTTTTGATGCATTGCACTATATGTAGGTAATGTTAGTTCCATAATTCAATATTTTTTATTATCTTTGCAAGCGATTATGTTGCCACTTGATTTTATCAATATGATGGAGCCTCGGATGGGAGGGGAATTGGACTCCTTCTGTAGAGCGTTGCAGACGGATGCCATCACTTCGGTCCGTCTCAATGATAAGGCTGATGTGGTACTGCCTTGGGCAGGACGCGTACCTTGGTGCGAAGATGGTTGGTATCTGAACGAGCGACCGCAGTTTACACTCGACCCTCTCTTCCATGCAGGATGCTACTATGTGCAGGAAGCCTCTTCTATGTTTATAGAGCATATTCTCCATACCTATGTTAAACAGGACAGCATTGTGCTTGACCTGTGTGCTGCTCCCGGAGGGAAAAGCACTCTGCTGAGTCAGTGGCTCGCAGAAGAAGGACTCTTGATAAGTAATGAAGTCGTACGCCAACGGGTCTTTATCCTTTCTGAAAATATACAAAAGTGGGGCAACGGAAATACAATCGTTACGCACAACCGTGCGCGCGATTTCGGCGATTCCCTTCCGCATGTCTTCGATTGCATACTCGTTGATGCACCATGCTCGGGTGAGGGGATGTTTCGCAAAGATGTCAAAGCACAAGATGAGTGGAGCCTGCGTAATGTGCAGATGTGTGCCGCACGGCAGCAAGAAATACTTATGGACGCATGGGATGCTCTCAAACCGGGAGGCATTCTCATCTATTCCACTTGCACTTTTAATGAACAGGAAAACGAACAAAATGCACGCTTTATCATGGAGCGATTGGGAGCAGACCTCCTAATGGTGCCGCTCAAACAGGAATGGGGAATACAAGAAACAATAGGCTACCACTTCTATCCGCACAAAACAAAGGGCGAAGGATTCTATGTGTGCGTCCTCCGAAAGCACGATGAACAGTTCGCATCAATTAAGATTAGAGGAGAGAAGAAAAAATCTGCAGTGCCTATTGAGTGTGAAAGCAATCTCAGAGGGTGGCTCCTGCATCCCGACGATTGGGCTATCAGACAGGAAGACAGATTCTCCATAGCATATCCATGCCGTTATAAGGAACTCATCGACTATATCTCGACACGCCTGACCTGCATATCCACAGGATTCGGTATCGGCGAAATGCGCGGGAGAACTCCGGCGCCACAGCACGCACTTGCACTCTCCAAGGACTTCAAAGCAGACGAGTTCCCACAGGTGGAACTTGAACTTACTACTGCTCTTAGTTACTTGCGTTGCGAAGCATTGGCGTTGGAAAATCAGCCCATCGGATATATCTTGCTCACTTATAAGCACATCCCGCTCGGATTTGTCAAAAATATAGGCGGACATTGCAATAATCTATATCCCAAAGAATGGCGTATCCGTACATTATAGAGGATTTGTAGAGTGCCACCCTGCCTTAAATGAGAGAACTGAAAATAAAATAGGAAACTAATAAGTCCGTTATGTATCATATCAAGTATTCAAAACAAGAAGTGGCTGCGGCTATTAGCCGGATCGCAGCAGAAACCAAAGTTTCCGACAATTCTGTATTGTTGGTTGTAATGAATGGTGGAGTATGGTTCTCGCACCAGCTAATGTGTAAACTGCAACCTGTTCCCTCAGAAGTGGAGTATGTCAAACTAAGTTCCTACAAAGGCTTCAATAGGGGAAAGATAAGTCAGGACTATCTGCCGGATACCGACTTCGCCGGTAAAGATGTCATAGTAGTAGATGATATCTGCGATTCTGGTGCTACTCTTAATATGATTGACGAATGGCTCAAATCGCTTCGCCCTGCATCTGTACAGTTCAGGACTCTCATCTCTCGCAAGGGCTATCAACTCAATGAAGGCATGGATTTCAAAACTGGCATAGAAGATGACAGTCAGGACTTCTTCGCTGGTTGTGGTATGGACGGTGGCATAAATGCCGATATGGAGTTTCGCTATATATCGGCTATATGTGTGATAGAGAAATAAGACAAACGCGACAAAATTCTCTGGCGCGCCGCCTGTCTTGAAGTTTCATCGCTTAGAAAGAGCAATATCATAAGCTTCAAGATAATACTTGAAGAAGTGCTTCCAATTGGCTTTGACGGCAATCGCCGCTGCCATTTTGCGTGCCGTATGCTGCCGCTGTTTGTCTATCTGCCGGTATTCGTCCACGATTGCCGCGATATCTTCTGTAAACTGCTGCCAGTTGCTGTCCGTGCGATGTACTACTGCTACACCATTCTCTAAAGACGGAAAGAAACCGTTGCGCTGAATTTCTCCCTCTGCCCATAAACCGAATCCGGCAAGGTCTGTTGTAATGGTCGGTACTCGAAAAGCGACACTCTCTAATGGAGTATAACCCCATGGCTCATAATAAGACGGGAAAACAGATACGTCCATCCCGATGAGTAAGTCATAATAGGGCAGATTGAACACTCCGTCATCACCGGTGAGATATGAGGGAACAAATATCACCTTCACAGGGGTCTCTTTCCGATTGTTTATATCATAATAGCGTAATGCCTCGCTCACAGGGTCATTCCCGGGCTGGCATAACCTATGAGTGGTGTAGTGATTCTCCGCCCCAAGTGTCTCCCAGACACCGCATTGCCAGGCCGGAACCATAATAAAGGCAACCACTTCCGATGACGCCTTCTTCTTCCAACTACCTTTACTCAGAATATTCATTGCGGCAACAAAGGCATCAATGCCCTTGTTCTTCCATTCATAGCGACCACTCGTACAGACAAACAAAGGGTGCTTCTTCAGTTTATAACCTAACACTTGTTCTGCCACTTGAGTCAATATAGTACGAGCCTGCAAACGCTTTTGGGTAAATTCATCCTCCGTCTTCGGAACAAACTTACTCTCAAAACCATTGGGAGTCACCACATCCGCCGATTTCTCCAATAGTTGCTTACACTCCCTGTCTGTAATATCACTCACGGTCGTAAAACAATCAGCATAGTGCGCGGCTTGCTTTTCTACAGAATGTTTGCTCACCATGTTCAACTCTTGTGCCATCTGGTCACCATGATAGCCTTCAAAATAATCATATAGCGGCTTGTCGTTGCCGGCTATGCTACGCCCTATAGAAGTGGCATGAGTCGTGAAAAGTGTTCCTACTTGGGGCAAATGCTCCTGCACATAAAACAATCCGAAAGCCGTCATCCACTCATTAAAATGTGCCACTACTCGTTTCCCTTCTAACTGAAGAAAACAATACAAGCTTTCCATCACAATGCCTGTCGCCCAACCAAACACGGCAGACTCATCATAATCGCCGTAGGCCTGAAGCGAGTTAACACCATAACGTTCCCATACATGACCGAAAATGCTGTCTTTCTCGCTATAATATGAATCGTAATTTACCAATATGGCTATTGGACTTCCCGGAACCAACCAACGACCTACGCGTACCCGCAGACCCTCCGCTGTCGCTTGCTGCCGCCAGCCTTTTAGCAAGGTATTGCTCTCCTTAAAAAAAGGGTTCCCCTTATCTTGCCCGAGGTCGGGACCGATAAAGAAAACCTTGTCCTTACATATATGTTGCATACTTGCCGCGCGGGTGGATAGCACGGCATATATACCTCCTACTTTGTTGCATACCTCCCAACTCGTCTCAAAAATATAATCTGGTCTCTGCATATCGTTTATCTGCTTATCAATCCTATTGCCGCCACTTGCTGAAGCCTGTTCAGAGTGTCGGGTGTAAAGTGTGTGCTGTTTTCGTCCACCTGCATCAGAGGCTGACGACATACACCTTCTGCCGTGGTATAGTAAATGAAATTGTCCTTGTTGCTCACTATCATCCTTCCTGTCGTAGTGCCTATTTGTCGGCAATAACTGCCGTCAAACCGACTCACATAAAGAGCTTCACCACTGCAGAAATAAATCTTCTTTGTTATCAAATCTGACGCCACCTTCTTGATGGGATAATCTGACAAGATGATCTCTGCCGCGGGCGCACTGCCCGATGAAATGTCTTCCTCTGCAAAACGATAGATACCTTTTTCCGTCCCTAACAGCCACAAACCGCTACACCAACTTATACCGCCCGACTCACTGACACTCAATCCTGTCAGCATACTGCCATCGGCAAATAAATAGTCAGCAGAACTCCCGAAATCAACAGGTGCTGAACTCAAAGGTAGCCGGTGAATACCATCTGCCGAAGATGTCCAATATAGGTAGCCGTCTTTCTCTATGCCGTCATAATAACCCAATGACGCATCCGAAGTGCTGTTGCTAATCCAGTTTGACGCAGTCTTACTGCTTAAATCTACAACCTGTACGTTGCCCCCTTCTGTCGCATCACCGTTCAGTATGTATAACCTCCCGGCAATAGGTAATATCGTCGTCGGATGAGTAGAACTCAGGCCTTCTAAAATCACCTCTTCCGGCTCTTCCTTTCCCAACTCAAACAATCGCTGCTTCCACATCTTATTGTCTGTCGTCAGCATATACAAAGTACTCGCTTCTGCCTCATAAACACTCAGCATTGTGTCTATTTCAAAGGTCTCTGTCCCAAGCGTAACCTTTACGCTAATATGAGCATCGCCCGATTCTGTAAAAAATACAGTCAAAGAATCTCCCTCCAAACCGCCCGAGCGAATCACTGCTGCCTCGGGTAGTTGCCAGTCATATTTCAACGATAGACTATAAGGATTATACACTACCGCTTTCAGCATTACTTCCTGGAAAATACGGAGGCTGTCTGTAGAAACAACTATGGTTGGAATAGTATCATATACCACAATCTCCTTGCTATATCGGCGGCTCTTCTTGCCATCTGCCGTCATCGTCACTATGTAGGTGCCGGCCTTCTTGTATATGTGACTCGGACTCTTCGCAGCCGATGTGGCTATATCACCAAACTCCCACGCCCATTCTTCTCCGTTAGTGGACAAGTTGGTAAAATACACAGTCTCACCCGCATGGGGATTTACAGGGCTATAACTAAAGTCATAACTCTCTCTCTCACAGGCCGACAAAAACAATGTCACTAAGCCGATAAACAATATATATGTATGTTGCTTTGTCATATCTTATCCTAATTTAATAGCCTCGTCTATCAATCTGTCGCTATCTCGAATGTCCACTTCTCTGATATCTTTTTTTCCCCGCCACCATGTCAGTTGCCGCTTGGCATAATTGCGCGAGTGCTGTTGTATCTGCCGTATTGCTTCATCCTTGCTTGTCTCGCCGGAAAAATAGGCAAACAACTCCCTATAACCTACTGTCTGCAGACTGCTCAACTGTCGCCATTCATACACACTGCGGGCTTCCGCCTCCAAACCGTCTTCCATCATCTGTAGCACTCGCTTGTCTATCCTCTCATACAACTCTTCCCGCGGACGAGTCAACTGCCATTGCACTACCCTGAAATTATTCCGCCGCCGTTCTCTGCCTAAAAAAGTAGAATAGGGCACCCCTGTTTGTCGGCTCACTTCCAATGCGTGCATCAGGCGCTGTGGATTGTGTATGTCCACACGGGTGAAATACTCCCTATCTGCCGTTCGAACCGCTTCCTGTAACCATTCTAACCCATTCACCTCATATTCCTTCCGCACTTGCTCACGAACCGACGGACTCACTTGCGGAATATCATCCAATCCTCGACAGACTGCATCTATATACATCATCCCACCACCGGCCATCACCACCACATCTTGCTGCTGATGAAGATCTTCTATCAGTTTTAAGGCATCTGCTGCATACTGCCCTGCACTATAGGACTCTCGCACAGAACGAGTGCCTACAAAATAGTGTCTTACTCGGGCTTGCTCGGCGGCCGTCGGAGCGGCGGTACCTATTGGAATCTCCTTATATACCTGACGCGAATCGGCATTAATTATCGGACTATGCAGGCACTCTGCCAACTGCAGGGCAAACTCCGTCTTGCCGACACCGGTGGCTCCTAATATAACTAACAGCGTCTTCAGAACAAACTGCTGTCGTCAAAGTTCATATCACCAAATCCTTCTGGATCCAACTCATCTGCATCATACTCGTCAGAACCATAGAAGTCGGCGTCCACATCCATACTGCCGCTACCCGTGTTCAGAAAATCCTCCGTCTCAAGTTGCTTAGGCGCCTTGCCGGTAGATACTACACATTGCACACCTTCCACTTCACCTTTCTGAAGGGTCAACTCACCGAAGAAGTTGCGGTCAAACATCGGGTCGAATACATATATCAACCGTTGCTTGCTTTCAGTCAGCAAATCGCTCAAACGGGTGTCCTCCATCACCATGTTGTCATATTCGAAACTGTTCTCCATCGGAACCAATGTCACTTCCTGCTCTTTTTCCCAACGGTCGTTGCAGAGAAAAAACGAAGTCATCTGGTCATCCGGATACTTCACAGAGGCCAATACCGCCTTGTGCAAATCTAAAAAAGTGGCATCCGGATTGCAGTCAAACACACGCTTGAAGTTGTCCACTTCCTCATTGAAAAAAGTAATCCTGTATATCATACATGTCTGTTTTATGTCTCTTCTGCTTTTGCCCGCAAAGATACAAAGAATAATTAATAAGTAAAAATGAAAAATGGCCACAAATAAACAAAATGATAAATCTCTGAAAATTTACCAAAGCAAATAAAAGTGTATGATTTTCGTATAGTTTTCTGAAAAATATGGATTTTTTAGAAGTGCCCTTAACTATTTAATATTTTTTTGTACCTTTGCAGCCGCTTTCCGCAAAAAAGCAATTCATACTTGGGGCTGCTTGGTTTTGACAGCAGGTAGAACAGGTATGTAAGCATGCCGGGCACTGCAGATGAAGCCCGTTAATCTTGGTCTGTAAAATATAACTGGCAACAATTCTTATGCTCTCGCTGCCTGATCGAAGTACAGTAGATCGGCCTTATTTCGGCACAAGGTGCTGAAACG